>NZ_RQHS01000005.1:600000-892655 GCF_004770895.1 Leptospira dzoumogneensis
TCGATACTTTTTCTTGCGGGAGGAAGAATTGTTTTAAATGCCAATCCTTTCTTAAACGCTTTGTCGGAAGCTTCTTCCGCATATCTTTCCAGAAGAGAGATCATGTCGAATTCTTTAAAGCTGAAATGTAAAGAGCCTGATTCGGCCTTGCTGAAATCGATCACATCATTGATCAATCGGATCAAATGTTCCGAACTTTCAGTTAAAGATTCCAGATATTCTTTTTGAAGCCCAGGATCGCCCGTTTGATGGAGAAGATCCGCCATTCCTAGAATACCATGCACAGGTGTCCTAAGTTCATGGTTCATATTTACGAAGAATTGTTCTTTAGCTTTTTGTAATTCTAACGCTACGGACTGAAGCTGGATCAGCGCCTGGGATTTAGCATCCAATTCCATAAAAGAGACTACCGATGTTGCCAATGCCTCTAAAGCTTGTATCTCTGCTTTGGATATTTTTTTAGGTACGGTATCCAATACGCATAATGTGCCTAACACATAACCGTCAGGGGTCCTTAAAGGGGCACCTGCATAAAATCTAATATTAGGACTTTCTAAAACATTCGGATTTTGACTGACCCTGGGATCCTTTTGGGCGTCCTCTATGACTAAGGTGCGATTTTCCGAAACTGCGAATTGGCAAAAGGAAGTTTGTCTAGGAGTTTCCCGGTCCTTTATGCCCATTCTTGCCTTGAACCATTGTCTTTCCGAATCGATCAAGGAAACCAAGGCCATAGGTGTCCCGCAAATTAGGGAGGCCGCTTTTATGATCCCGTCGTATTTTTCCTCCGGAGGAGTATCTAGGATCCTATAACGTCTTAATGCTTGGACCCTTTCATCTTCGTTTTCGGGTAAGGGAGCGACGCTATAAGGAAGTTTTTCCATAATGAAATATGATATTATTTAAGACCAAAAAATAATGGGGCATATTCTCCCTTTCGAAAGCAAAAACACAAGGATTTATCTTTTTAATGATTATTTTCAGGATCAATCATGTATCACCTGAAAATTACGTATCCCTAAGGTTTTGCCTTGAGAAAGAATTTCCTGTAGTTTTCGGATGTCTTTTCTAGTATTTTCGAACACCTTGGAGAAGATCCAAGACCTAAAAATTTTAGAAAGTCCGGATAATTCCATCTGGCTTGTAAAAAGTATCTTAGTGTCGGTATCCGAACCTTTAGGGTCGGGATAAAAAGAGAAGGTCTCGGTCTGATCTGAAAATCTACTTTTGATACGGAGGACCAATCTGCTCGGATACTTAGATTCTAAAATTTGGTATTCGAACTTATATGCGAAAAACCAAAACTTAGATTTCACTTGAAACCCGGGAGTACTTTCATTTTTCTTAAAGGAGAGAATATTTCCCGACCAGTCAGGCAAACGTTCGAAATTAGAAACGTAATCGAACGCTCTGCTCAAAGAGATCGGCACAGTAAAAGCAATAGTAGTCGTCGCCATGGAAACTTCTCTCTTTCTTTAAAAAGAATTCCCTTAGGATCCTTTTTCGAGTCCAATGTATAATGAGAGGAAATATGGGTTTTAGACGAATAACCGGAACAAGAATCGCCGAAAAAACTATCGAAGGTGGAGGATTTCCAGTCCGCAGACCGTTCCCAGTTCCGCAATTTTCATACTGGGACCCGTTTTTACTTTTGGATGAAATGGGACCTGTAGTTTACGAGCCAGGCAAAGCAATCGGCGCTCCGGATCATCCTCATAGAGGATTTGAGACCGTTACCTATCTTTTATCCGGCGAAATGGAACATAGAGATTCCTGGGGACATGCTGGAAAATTAAAAGAAGGCGGCATACAATGGATGACTGCAGGAGCGGGCCTTGTACATTCCGAACTTCCTTCCGCAGATTTTCAGTCCAGAGGCGGAAGAATGCATGGATTCCAGATCTGGGTCAATCTCCCAAGGGATAAAAAACTTATTTCCCCGAATTATCAGGAAATGGATTCATCCCAGCTTCCAGTGGCGGAAAAAGAAGGAGTTTGGGCAAAGGTAATCGCGGGAGAACTTTGGGGAACGAATGCGATCATCCAAACTCAGACTCCGATCGTATTCTTTCATTTGAAACTTTCTCCTGGTTCTTATGCAGAAGTGCCTGTGCCAAAAGATTATAATATTTTGGCGTATCCATTCGTGGGCGGAGGTACTATAATCGACTCGGATGCGGAACACGATCTTGTAGAAGGCGAGACGGTATTTTACCAGGGTGGAGAAGGTAGTATAGGCCTTCGTGCCCCTGAAAATTTTGCCTGGGAAGTATTGATCCTGGGAGGACAACCATTGAATGAGCCGGTGGCACGTTATGGTCCTTTTGTGATGAGCACTCCTCAAGAGATACAGCAGGCATTTGAGGATTATTCTGCAGGAAAAATGGGGACAATATAATTCCCCATTCATGGAAGAAGTCCAAACCAAAAAATTAGCAGTGATCGGCGGCGGTGCCGCCGGTTTTTTCGGAGCCATCCAAACTAGAATTCTTTCGGAAGGAAGGATACCAGTCCAATTGTACGAAAAATCTCCCAACGTATTGTCCAAAGTGAAAATTTCAGGAGGAGGAAGATGTAATGTCACTCATTCCTGTTTTGATCCTGAAGAATTATCCAAACGTTATCCAAGAGGGGAGAAGGAACTCAAAAGGGCATTCGAGATCTTCCAGCCGAAGGATACGATCCGTTTTTTCGAATCCAGAGGAGTGAAATTAAAAGCGGAACAAGACGGAAGAATGTTCCCTGTCACCGATAATTCGGAAACTATCATCGATTGTTTATTAGAAGAAGCCAAAAAATCAGGGGTCAAGATCCGAACTAAAATTTCTATATTAGGAATTTATAAAAATGAGGATCCAAACGGTAAAAGATTCAGGATACAAACGGAAGAAGGAGAAGAATATTTCGATTTCGTTCTGGTAGCAAGCGGATCTTCCCGTAAGGTCTGGGGATGGCTTGAAAATATGGGCCATACTATCGAATCTCCCGTTCCTTCATTATTCACATTCGAGATCTCGGATCCATTGCTGGACGGATTCCAAGGATTGACTGTCTCCGATGTGGAGATTATATTCAAAAATTCTAAACTAAAACAAAGAGGCCCCATTCTTTTTACTCATTGGGGTTTGAGCGGTCCTGCGGTCCTAAAACTTTCCGCCTGGGCGGCGCGGGAATTATTCGATTCGGATTATAAAGCAGAGTTACTTGTGGATTGGGTGCCTAATTATTCCAGACAAGAATTGAGAGAAATATTTTTGGAAAAGAAGAAGGATAGTCCTTCTAAAAAGCCGGGAAGTCGTTCCGAGTTCGATCTTCCATCCAGATTTTGGGAAAGAGTTTGGGAGAAGTCCTGTGGCCCTGAAAAAAGATGGTCCGAAATTTCTTCCAAAGAATTGCACCAAGCGGAAAAGATCTTGAAAAGAACAGTTTTGAAAGTTTCCGGCAAGGGAGTTTTTAAAGATGAATTCGTAACCTGTGGAGGAGTTCGCCGCAAGGAAGTGGACTTTTCCAAAATGGAAAGTAGATTTCATCCGGGATTGTATTTCGCAGGAGAGGTTTTAGACATAGACGGGATCACCGGCGGGTTCAATTTCCAAAACGCTTGGACTACTTCTTATATTGCAGCTAAAGCCATATCTGCGAATTAATCCCAGGGATCCGGATAAGAACTAAACCCTAAACGATTCCCGTCAGGATCTTTGAAATACTTCGTATAATCGGTCTTTTCCATAAAAGAATTCCCGAATAAGGAATCTATCTTTTCTCTTTCTTCCTTTTTCGGCGCGGAGAAGATGAGTGCATGAGGCGCCTTGGGTGCTTCTTCTTTTTCTATCATGATCCTAACGGTATCTGCTAAAAACCAGGAGGATCTGAGTTTACCATCCTCGTAAAAATGATCCTTTTCGAAGGAAAGGCCGGGAATAGTTATATAAAACTTTTTTAATGTTTCCGGATCCTGTGTGGAAATTGCTATATGATGGATCATTCCAGGATCACCAGATCCGAATATTCGGGATGTCTTTTGAGATAAGTCTGCACAAAGGAACAATTCGGGATGATCTTTTTTGTTTCCGCTCTTGCAGCTTTTAGTGCCGCTTCTGCGAGTTGGGAGGCGATCCCTTTTCCCCTGAAATTGGTCGGAACAAAAGTATGATACAGATCCCAAACATGGGAACCGATCTCTCTATAAACTAAATGCGCTTCTCTTCCGTCTTGCAGGATCAGGAATTTTTTTCCGGCAACATCGTGTTGGACTGAATTCATTTTGCCCTCTATGGATTCGACTCTCTTCGGGAAAGTTTAGCGGAGTCAAAACAATGGAATTCGATCAAGTTTTAAAAATCAAGCAAACGGAAGTTCCGCCTACGTTTTTCAGATCCAGTTCAGCCTTGAGTTGGTTGCATAAAGAACGAATGATCATTAAACCCAAGGAAGAATCCTGGTCTTGCTTTTTAGAAGAAGTTTGTCCAAACCATTCTTGGATACCTGGCATTCCTACACCGTCGTCTTTGACTGTGAGATGGACCTTGTTTTCTTTCACCTTTAGCTGAACGGAAATATTTCCTTTCGCCTCATTTGGGAATGCATGTTTGAGAGAATTTGAGATCAGCTCGGTTACGATCAGTCCGCAAGGGATCGCCTTTTCCATAGAAAGTCTAACAGGTTCCATATCCGCTTCGAATCCGATCCGATTTCCGGATGGAAAATAAGAAGTGACCAAATGCCTTAAAAGAGAATCCAAATAAGTTTTCATATCCACATTCGCGAATTTGTCCTGCTTGTAGAGATGATCATGGATCATCGCCATAGCAGTGATCCTATTTTGTGCCTTGGATAAAATTTCAGAAGTAGCTGATTCTGTGGAATACATGTTTTGTAAATTCAGCATTCCGGAAACGATCTGCAGATTGTTTTTAACCCTATGGTGGATCTCATGAAGAAGCACTTCCTTCTCCCTTAAATTTTCCTCTAAGGTCCTTTCGATCTCTATTCTGGCCGCGATCTCTTTTTCTAAAGTACGTTTGGATCTATATATATGAGCTTTTCTTAATCTAAGATTTGTAAGATATTCGTGCCTTCTTTGTACACTTTCCTGCAATCCTCTCATAAGGATAGTCAGAGGAACGCATACGATCGTATTAGCGATCAGGAAGTTCAGGCCGACTACGTACAATCTTTCCGGAGCCATGGACCAAGGAAGGCTCAGATAGAATTGGGCCCTGGAGGCTATAAAAACCGCGATCATATTTGCAAGAAGCCCAAATAGGGAAGGACTGAGCCCGAATAAAACTCCCGCTAATACCGGAAAAGGAAATAACCAGAGTAAACCTCCTCCTTCCGGACCTACAAATATCAAAAGAGAAAGTCCCAAAAGATAATTCATTGTAAGGACCAAGGTTGCCTTGATCGAAAAATCTATTCTTTTGGCGAGTAGAAGGAAATAGATCAGCCCTAATGCGCATGTATCTATCCATAATACTTCAGTTTTGCCTTCTGTCCATGCCAGGTAGACGCTCGGAAAATATACTATCGTTCCGAGTATGGTCATGGTGAATAAGATAGAAGTTAAAATGAGTTCTCTCCAAAAGGAAAGTCCGGAAGAGACTGGAGCTTTTGGAGTTAGATATCCTTGGATCGATTTGAAAATCCGATCAAAGGGACCGAATTTTTTTCCTTTTTCCATAGTTGTTATAAATAGACTACTGGAATCTATCAAAACAATGATACTCTAGTTCGAATAAAAAACGGAATGGAATTTTAATTGTTTCTATTTTCATAATGAATTATGTAAGATCCTGTTCTATCTTCTTTAAGTAATAGTCTGAAATAAATCGGATACTAAATACTTATGATTAATTTTTTGTATTTTCAAAGATCCGGATCGTTTTTTAAAACAATTTTTCGTCGTGGAAATTGCACGTTATTCGAAAGATCGGGGTAGTCTGCGGATAAAAAAAAGAGGCCCGAAGACCTCTCTGAGTTGGTAGTTAGGTATAATGGTACGCTTAGTTTTTGGAGATCGCTCCATCCACGGAGAATTTTCCTCCTCCCTTGATCACCAATGCTAAGGAGATTGCTACCATCAATAGATGGAATTCGAAACCCTCTCCCTTTTGGCTTCCTGCCCAGTTCATAAAGAAACCGTGTTCGGTATGAGGAAGTATTGCTACTGTCATCGCGACTGCAATCCCTGCTGCTGCTACTCTTGTAAGAAGACCTGAAAGTAATCCGATAGGTCCTAAAAATTCTGCGATGAATAAAAGTATTACTAAGAATCCCGGAAAGCCTGCACCGGTTAAGAATGCGTAAGTTCCGGAGAATCCATATCCGCCGTACCAGCCCAATACCTTTTGTGCTCCATGTGGGAACATCACAACCGCGAGTGTTACTCTTAAAATTAAGGATGTTATATCCGAGTCCGTTTTGAGAATTTTTTGAATCATGCTCATCTCCTGAATGATTTGTGTTTATATAGTCTATTGTTTAATAGTTTATTATTAAAGTAATGGGCCGAAAAATCCGAAAAACATAGATCCCTCCTTTCATATTACGCGGTTTTGAGTCCGACAGTCTTGCAGATCTGTCCTAAATTTTTGAGTTCTTCGTCGCTGAGGCAGGACATCTTGCCCTTCAACTGCTCCAAATAATCAGGGAAAGAAGTTCCGATGAGTTCCTTTCCTTTGTCGGTAAGATTAATGATAAAATAACGTCTGTCTTCTTCACTTCTGACCCGGAGTACTAGACTTCTTTTTTCCAAGTTGTCTATGATCTGTGTGATATTCCCTTCGCAGGAAAATATTTTTTGGCCGATCTCTTTTTGGCACATCGGGCCAAGATGATAAAGAGTTTCTAAACATCCGAATTGGCCGCTGGTCAGATTGTATTGGTTCAGGAATTTTTCCTCCATTGTACGGATAGAATCCGCACAACGGCTCAATTTGATATAGGCATCGAGTACCTTTACATCTCTAGGCTTTCCTTTATAATGAGTGGCCATAATACTTTAAGATTGAACTATTAATGTATAGACATCCCGAAAAGAAAAAAGTCAACAAAAAAAGAAGCTAAACCCGAGTCTATTTATGCCCCAGTAGGATCCCAACAGGTCCGGAAGTTCTCGTTCCAGGTTTCCATTTCCGCCAAATCGGACTCGCTTAGTTTGAAATCGAATACTTGTGAATTCTCCAAGATCCTTTCTTTTTTAACTGACTTTGGGATCACTATTAATCCTTTATCGATTGCCCAACGGATCAGGATCTGAGCAGGCGTTTTTCCGTATTTAGATGCAAGTGCCGTAAGTTTCGGGTCAGAAATTTTTTGGCCATGGGCGAGTGGGCTGTAAGCTTCCAGAACTATATTATTCTTTTTGCAAGTATTTAGAAGTTCGTTCTGGTTTAAGAACGGATGGTATTCTACTTGGTTTACCGTAGGAACAATATCAGCGTATTCGAATAATTCCTGTAAGTGAGGAATTGTATAGTTACTCACTCCGATCGCACGGACCTGGCCGTCTTTGTAGGCTTTTTCCAATTCTTTCCAGGCTTGTTTTCTTGTCCCTGCTACCGGGAAATGAATAAGATACAGATCTATTGTGTCTAATCCTAAGGTTTGTAAGGACTCATCCAAATACTTGCGTGGATTTCTTTGATCGCTATTCCAGAGTTTTGTAGTGATGAATAATTCCTTTCTGGGGATCCCGCTCTTTTTGATCGCCTGGCCCACATCCGATTCGTTTCCATAAATTTTAGCGGTGTCTATATGTCTGTATCCGAATTCCAATGCGTTCAAAACCGAATCTATACATTCTTTTCCGGATCTTGTTTTCCAAACTCCTAGGCCGAAGACAGGCATCTCTACTCCGTTATTGAGTCGGATAGATTGATTTAAGACTAAATTTTGCATACGTTCTTAGACTCCTTTGAGCTTGGTTCGGATCCATTCTTCTTTAGGAACCGAAGGCGTTTTATTTTTTATGAGAAGAAGGAGCCAGATCCGAGAATGTCAGGGACTCTTCTCTTAGGTTCAGAACGGATTCCAATACATTTTCCGCGTATACTAGGTCGCTGTATCCGGGACCTTTAGGCAGCCAAGATCCTAAGGTTGTAATTCCCAGAAGTTCCGCATCTCCCGGGAGTTGTTTGCCCGAAAGATTGACTCCTTGGACATTATATAAAAAATCCAAGAATGTTCTTTGATTTGGTCCATTAGAAGATTTTAATGCAACACAGAGTATCTGATTATCCTGCTCCATTCGTATCGTACGCACATTTCGGATAGAAGAAAGAGGGAACCCTCTTTCCTTATATAATAAGCTGCTTAAGACAGGTATCCTGGTGGAATAACGAAGTTTTAATTCGAATGAATTTGCGATCACTTCCGTTTTTTTGAATAGAATAAAGACGGTCATTATAGTCGTAATTCCCAGAAAGAAAACGGAAAAAGGAATGAAGAAGATCAGAAAGATCAGATTTTCAAAATTTGCAAAGAAGGAATTTAAGATCGTGAACCATGCTCCATAAAACAAAGCCGGTACCAGGATCGTGATAAAGGTTTTTCCTAGGGATTTCGGTTCTATAATTTCTACTTTAGTTCCTTGGTCTTTCGATCCAGTTTTGACCCAAGGAGATGGTTCTATCTTTTTAGGCTCTTGTTTCCGTGGAATATCTTTTGATCCGGAATTGGTAAGCCTTAGATCTGATCTATCCAAAACAGGAAGAGGAAGTTTTGTTCTAAAAAATTCCAATCCTTGTTTGAGAGAATTCCCATCTCTAAACGTTTCTAATAAAATACAACTTCCATCTTTGTATACCAAGTATAGGTCCCAGTATTTCCAAGTGCTGTTTGTGTTGATGCTGCTCCCGGTAGAAGAGGATCTTTCCGTTCTGAATAGGATCATATAAGAGATAAATTCCGAAAGTGGAAGTTCTACGTCCGACTTGCCTGTTTCTCTCAAAGAAAGTAGAGAAGTATTCGTTTGTATCTCTATCGTTTTAACTATATGAGAAGCTTTTCTGTAACTTCTCATCGTAATGATAAAAATTATAACGAGTGAAATGCAGAAAAAGAATCCGAATCCTGGAAAAAGTTTATCTTCTCCCGTCAGGAATAATACTCCGAAAAATAAGGATGCAATACTTCCGAATACACCAAATGCCAAGATCCCGATAGTGAATATACATCCACCGGAATAAGGGTTTTTAGTTTCCTTACGCATACCATTCGATTCAGAGATCCAAGTGTCCAAACTCATAATAAAAAGTCCTGAGACTAAAGAAGACTCTAGGAAAATCAATTTTAAAACGAATCCTTCTTGCATTTTGATTCGGATCGGATTCTTTGTTCGTCATGCAAATTAGTACTGCTATTTCGGATTTAGTATTGGCAATCTTTGCCGTATGGGCCGGTCTTTCCGTCCAGTCTTCCTCTAAAGGAAACGTTTCTAAAAAAGGAGGAGCCTACGGTCTTTTTCTGATCGGATTAGGCGCTCTTCTTGGTGTGGTTTTCTTTTTAGGAGGAGATTGGATCAGCCCGATTTATAGACCTATCGTGCATATTGCAGGAGTGGTTGGAGTTCCTTGGATCGGGATCGCATTTTTTAATGCGGGTTTCGGAAAGATAAATGGTAAAACTTGGAACCTTCTCAGCTTAATCCTATTGGTTTTAGCTATATTAAGTTATCTTTATCCTTTGGGTTTATATACTACTTTGATCGGAGCGATTGCATTGATTGCAGTTATAGTAGTATGTATCCAGAAATATAAAGGTTCTCATAAAACTGCCGCATTGTATGGAATTGCAGGAGCTTTGCTTTTCATTCTATCCGGACTTGTTATAGGAACTGTTGGAACGATCGGCGGATTTCCAAGAGTGGATCTATTCCATTATGGATTAGCTGCCGCTTCTTATTGTTTAGGCTATTCTTTAAAAAGAATAGGATAATTTATAATACGCCGCACGTTCCTCTGAAGCTGCGGCGTTACTTCTCTTCTTATTCCACGATCCTCTCTTCGGATTTTTCTAAGATACGATTTTTTACGGGATTCGATTTCTGATAAATTTCTTCCGCTTCGC
This sequence comes from Leptospira dzoumogneensis, assembly GCF_004770895.1. Lineage (NCBI taxonomy): Bacteria > Pseudomonadati > Spirochaetota > Leptospiria > Leptospirales > Leptospiraceae > Leptospira > Leptospira dzoumogneensis. The sequence continues at coordinate 610,072 of NZ_RQHS01000005.1, forward strand.
TATCGTATCGTTTTACGGACCTATGGGAGATTTCCGGAGTCAATTCTATGGAGATGGATCTGGTCGCGCCGCCGGCAGGTTTTGTAAAATTAGCCAGAGTATCGCCTCCTTTGATAATGGAATGACCGGGCTGATTGAGCACTGCAAATATTATATGTTTTGCATATGTTAGTCCTGCTCTCATTCTAGGAGGAGCCAAAGGTTCCATCGGGATCCAGCCTAAAGAAGGGTGCCACACTTCCGCAATTTTATGATTCAATTCCACTTTTTCCCCTACAGGCAGCCAGTTCCAAGCCATTCTAGCCGGTATCCCCGCACTTCTTAGCAATGAGATCTGAGCGTAACTATGTTCAGTGCAGGAGCCATGTCCGTTTTGAAGAACGGTGGGCGCAGGGTCGAATCTGCCATCCTGCTTATAAACCATATTCTTTCGAATGTATCTATATACCGATTGTATATATTCCTCTATATTCGAGCTGGAGGATTTGAGCTCATCTCTGATCCGAATGATCTCAGGATCCGAGATCTTATAAACGGAAACGTCCTCAAGATACTGTTTCCATTCGCTCGGCACCCTCCAATCTTCCCAAGAAGTCCGGAAATTGGTAAGTCCCGAATCTATATTATATCTTGTTAATTTAGCTGAATATACCGTTTCTTCCCATGTTTGTCCCGAACTTAAAGCGGGGATAGGAATGATCAACGTACGATTATTCTGCTTATCTTCCGTCAATTTTCCGTTCGGATGGAATTTTTCTTCGCTCAATACTTGAGAAGAAGTTTCCTGAGGCGGAATAGCTACCGCTATCTCTGTTTCCGGAGAATTTTCCTTAGGAGCGATCTTTAAAACGAAACGTAAGGTATCCTTGCTGGGCGAAAATCTATAACTTAGATTTCCTTTAAGCACGAAATTTTCCTGCTTTCCTGGGTAGTAATCGTTTCCGATACGTATTAGATTTTGATAAATTTCGGATTCAGGACTGAGAACTATTAGATCGTTCTTGAAACAGGAGAGTCTGCCTGCTTCTTTGGATTCCAAATGTACCGTGAAACTGTTCTTGATCTTATTCAAAATGGGATCGTAAGAATGTAAATTCGTTCCGTCCTTGGAATACCAAAAAAAGATCTCTTTTCCGGAACAATCGAATGAGAAAGAAACTTTGGGAAGAGGTAGATCTTTTTGTTCTAATTCGGATCCTGTTTCCTTCTCGTAAAAGATCAGTTTATTCTCTCTGATCTCGAAAAGTTTTCCCTGGGCAAAACCTATATTTCCCCAAGCAGCTCCGGTTTGTGCGAATGGGATCTTTTTTTTGATCTCTAAAGAGCCGTTCTGTAAGACCACGATCTCCTTTTTAAGCCTTACATAAATTTTATCTTCTTCCTTATCCCACGCAAGACCTCTTACGGTTTCCTTTAGATCGAACCGATTTCCAGCTCCTGTCTTAATATTCCTGATAAGTAATCCGCTGGTGTTCTTTCCGTTCGTATCCGGAAAATTTGCGGGCAGATAAAGATCTTCTCCGATCAGCAAACTTCCTTGGGAGGACTTGATCTTTTCTTCAGGGGCTAAGGGAGAAGGGGAGAATATTTTAGGTTCTGCCGCCTCCCATTTCATGGAAGAATAAGCGGATTCGGAAGCCAATTCCGTAAAGAACAAACAAAAGAATATAAGGATCAGGAAAAGTGGAACACGTAAGAAATCCATCCGTCTTTGGACGGATATGGTTTTCAAAATCAAACCGTTTTATGCAGGGATTTGCTCGGAAACCTGGGTCACCCAAGACGCATAATAGTTGGATAATGTCCTAAGGAACATTAGATCCATATCATTCTCCGTCCCAATAGCGCGTAACGCGTTTGCGTATTGTGTCCTAAAATCGGTTAGTGGAGCGGTTTCTTGGATATGGTTTCTCATGGACTGGGCTTGTTCCGGACCAAAACCGTATTCGGTGGACCATTTATCGATCAGTGTCCCGCAATTGTACTTACGGGAAAGAAGGATTTGGGCCAAAATATTTCGGAACATATTTTCGATAGAAACGATTGTAATCTCTTTATGATTGATAGAGATCTCAGTGATGATCTCGTCCTTCTTGTCGATCACTGCCTTGGAAGTTCCCATTTTATTGAAAAATTTAGAAAGATCGTTATAGGCTCTAAAATGTTTTAAGATCAGTTCCCTGTCTTTTACATCCACAGTTCTTTGGTCCTCAGGATGGCTCATCTCTTGAAGGATAGATTCTATCACTTGAAACATGATGTCGAAGGTGAACTGAGTGGACTTGCCTAATAAATATCTGATCTCATTTTGGAATGCTGCATGAACATATGAGAAGAATGCTTCTAACTTTTCAGGATTGAGTACTGTAGAAGTCTTAAATACAGAGATCATATCCCGAACAAACTTGGCTCTGTCTAGGATGGGGAATTGTTCCGGATGATTGGAATGAGTGCGGATAAAAGTCTCTTTAACTACTTTGACCGAACCTCCCCGAACTTCTTCACTTCGAAATAGAACTCGATAGAGAAGAACTGAGATCTCTCGGGAAGTTTTTTTATCTTTCAGAGTTTTTAAGTCGGAAGCTTCGAGAATTTCTCTGCTTCCTGCAGGCTTGCTCTGGATTTCTCCCATGAATGGTTATGCCGATATTCCCGAACGATTGTTAGGTCGATCTTGGTATGAAAAAGTTAATTGTAAAGCAGATTTGGTTGATGAGGTAGAAATCCCATTGATTTTTCAACTAAGCGTTCGAAAATCGAGCGAAATCTATGCAAAAAATTATCGGGCCCGAAAATCAAGTGCACTATGGAGTTTGGGATGGTCCGATCGAATTCAATCATCACGATTTTACTCTTCTGGATTTTTTCGGAAAAGAGATCAAAGGGCTTAAAAAGAAGTTCGCCTTCCATTCTTTCAATTATCTAGGGATCATGATGGAAGACTGTTTGGTCGGGATCGCGGCCGTGAGTCTTGGATATGCGTATAACGTGTTTGCTTATCTATATAAATTCGATCAGGGTAAAGTCTACGAATTCGATGTAAAAGGCCCCGACTTAGGTCTTGCTTTAAAATTCCCGGCTAATCCGGATGAATACGAGATTTCTTTCAAAAAGGGAAAGTCCTTCCTGAATATCCGCAAGTCCCATTCGGAAGGAAAACTTCTACTAGATGCGAACTTTGGAAATAAATTGGAGATCTCGGGAGAATTCCCATATTCTCTGATCACTCATAATCCTCTTAGGGTCCTAAATCCTTCCGAGCCGAGTCGTTGGACATTCACTGAAAAATGTTCTCCTTTGATCCCTGATCGTATCAGTGTAAAATATGAGAAGAAGGAACTGGTCAGGGATCCTTCCAGGACAACTATGGTCTATGATTGGTCCGGCGGTTATTTGAGAAGGGAGACAAATTGGTATTGGGCCGCATTCTCTTCCGTACTTCCGGATAGGACCAAAATAGGAGCCAATTTTGCGGCTTTAGTAAACGAAAGTTTTTTTCCGGAGAATGCTTACTGGATCGATTCCGAAAGACAAAGAGTCAGCAGATGTATATTCGATTTTTCTCATAAAGATCCGTATAAACCTTGGAGGCTTTGGGACGAAGATGGGCGTATCCGCTTGGAATTCGAACCAAAGGGAGAAAGAAGAGAAAAAGTAAATCTGATCTGGACCAAATTATATTTCAGGCAATTTGTAGGAAAATTTTCAGGAAGTTTCAGGCCGGAAAAGGGAAGGGAAGTCCAGATCAAAGATGTCTGGGGTTTCACCGAGTTCCATAGATCTCTTTGGTAGTATTTACAATTTGAAATCCGAAAATCCGATCCGTATCTTATCCATTGATCTTTTGAGAGGTCTGACTGTGGCGGGGATGATCCTGGTGAATAACCCGGGAACCTGGTCCAATATGTATTGGCCTCTCAAACATGCAAAATGGGATGGATGTACTCCGACAGATCTGGTGTTTCCTTTTTTTCTTTTTGTGGTAGGAGCTTCCATTCCTTACTCCATATCCAATGGAATACAAGAATTTCCTAAAATACTAAAACGTGCATCTATCCTGATCTTTCTAGGATTGTTTTTGAATTTTTTCGGAGAATGGAGTTTTGCCAATCTTAGATTTCCTGGAGTTCTGCAAAGAATAGGGTTCGCTTATTTTTTCGGTGCGATCGTATATCGTGAGAAAAATCTAAAATTCAGGATCTTTCTATTTGTATCCTTACTGATCTCTTATTGGTATTTACAGGAATTTGTTCCTCCTCCTGGAGCTTTAGAGCCAAGTATGAAAGAAGGAAAAGACTGGGGAGCCTGGTTGGATAGAGAAATTTTTGGCCAAGCACATTTGTGGAAATTCGGTAAAGTCTGGGATCCGGAAGGACTTTTGACTTCTTTTACATCCATAGGTTCTGTATTCTGCGGGATTTTTGCGGGAGAATTTATTAAGGTCCATTTGGAGAAGAGGGAGTCTCTTCTTTCTATATCCGGAAAAATAGCGTTAGGCGCATTTATCGTTCTGCTTGTGAGCGGGGTTTGGGGAATTTATTATCCGATCAATAAAAGTTTATGGACCGGAACTTATTCTCTTTGGACCGCAGGATGGGCCCTGCTTGTTATTTCTTTGTTTTTAATTTTAGAAAAATTCGATAGATTAGAGTTTAAGGCTCTGAAAATTTTTCTTCTTCCTTTCGGAAAGAATGCTTTGCTTGTGTTTTTCGGCTCGGGGATTTTTGCCAGAAGTTTGAATATAATCATGGTCTCTTCTCCGGAAGGGAAAAAGATCCCTTTGAAAAATATGATCTATCTAGAATATTATAAAAGCTGGATAGATTCCCCGGAGTTGAGTTCTTTTTTATATTCCGTAACTGTGTTGGTCTTATGGTTTTTGATCCTTTTCTTTTTGGATAAAAAAAGATTATATTGGAAAATTTAAGAACCGATCAGATGTTTTACCGCCGCGAGAAGATCCTCGTCGTTAAAAGGTTTGATCATCCATCCTTTTGCTCCTGCATCCTTTCCTTGTGATTTCATTGCGTCACTGGATTCAGTGGTAAGGATCAGTATTTTCATACTTTTTCCTTTTTCAGTTCTTAAAACTTCCTTAGTGAGTTCTATTCCTGTTCTGCCGGGCATATTCACGTCGAAGATACCTATGTCGAAAGGACCCTCCGATTCTATTTTAGTAAGTGCTTCATCAGGACCTGCTGCCTTACATACGGAATAACCTTCTTCCGTAAGAGTGAAATCTAAAAGTTTTAAAACTGTGGGAGCGTCGTCTACGCAGAGTATCTTTGTCATTTTCTACCTAACCTTTGATTAATTATAACTGTTTGCTGTTCCGAAACATAGTTCTGAAATTTTTTCCGGGATATTGTCTAATGAGATCTGTTCTTTTACTGCGCCCATCTCATATGCTTCTCTAGGCATTCCGTACACTACGGATGTGGATTCGTCTTGACCGAAAGTCATTGCGCCTTTTTCGGAAAGCGCCTTGAGCCCTCTAGCTCCGTCTTTTCCCATTCCTGTGAGAAGAAAGGCCGCGCAAAAAGAAGCCAATGGGGATCTTGAAATTGAATTGAATAATACGTCTACGGAAGGTCTATGACCTGTGACCTTCTCTCTTTTATGTATTCGAATATTATAATATGGAGGATCTCCAATTTCCATATGATGATCCCCTCTGGCTACATACACGTTCCCTTTCGAGATACTCTGGCCTTCTTGGGCCTCTTGGACCTTTAGAAGAGAAACGGAATCCAATCTTTCCGCAAACATTCCCGTAAAATATTCGGGCATATGTTGTACGATCAAGATAGGAGGAAGTTCTCCGGGAAGATTTCGAAGTAAATATTCTATCGCTTGTGTTCCGCCTGTAGAAGCTCCGATCGCGATCAATTTGATCTTAGAAACCGCGGAGCCTGTCTGGGTTTTTGTTTGAGAGGTCTTTTGATTTCGGTTTAATACGTCGGAAACATTCGTTTTGGCGCAGGCTCGGATCTTATTCTTAAGTTCCAGCATCATTCTGAGGAAATCTTCCTCGCTTCCGTCCGCTTTTTGAACGAAGTCTAAAGCCCCTGCTTGTAAGGAATCTAATGTTACTTTGGCTCCCGCTTCCGTGAAGGAGCTAAGCATAATAACCGGAATAGGAAATTTAGGCATCAGCCATTGTAGGAATTCTATCCCGCTGATATCGGGCATCTCCACGTCTAATGTGATCACATCGGGTCTTGCTTTTAGGACTTCCTTCATTGCTTCAGTCGCAGTAGAAGATCCCACCACCGTAAATCTGGGATCATCCTGCAATTGGGAGGCGATTATCTCACGGACAATCCGGTTATCGTCTATGATATACACCTTGATCATTCTAGCTTAGGCCAATTTTTCCAGACTTAGATTTGAGTTTTCATTCGTGGACGTACCAGCCGTAGTACCGTGGAATTTTTCGAAAAGGAATTTGGTATCTAGTATCAAACTTACTCTTCCGTTGCCTAGGATCGTAAATCCGTTCACTCCCTGGGCCTTTTGGATAGAAGAAGAAAGCGGTTTGATCACAATATTCTGATTTCCTAATACTTCATCCACGAGTATTCCCAAGAATCTGTCTTCATTCTCTAAAATGATCAAGACAGGATTTTTACTTTTGTATTCCAGTTTTTCCCTGAGACCGAGTAGATCATTGATCCGTATCACGGGTATATAGATCCCTCTTAAGTCCAAGACCTCTTGGTCCTTATAAGGATGGATCAATTTCTGATCTTTTAGACTTACTAATTCGCTGATTTCTATCGTAGGCAGGGTGAGATAGGTACCTCCTACTTCGAAAACGGTCCCTTCAATAATCCCTAAAGTAAGAGGAATTCTTAAAATGAAAGTGGTACCTTCTCCTTTTTTGGAACGCACCTCTACTTTACCGTTCAGTTTTTTGATATTCTGGAGAACGATATCCATTCCGACACCTCTGCCGGAAATATCGGTGAGTTTTTCCGCTGTAGAAAATCCCGGAGTGAATATAAGTTGGAAAACTTCCTTATCGCTCATTTCGTCCGGATTTCCTTTTAGGATACCTTTTTCTCTGGCTTTGTTGATGATCTTTTCTCGATCAAGCCCTCGTCCGTCATCCGCTACTAGGATCCAAACTTCGTTTGCGGATTGTCTCGCTTGTAAACGGATGATCCCTTTATCTTTTTTGCCGAGTTCCGCTCTTTCTTCCGGAGCTTCTAAACCGTGATCGATAGAATTTCTTAATAGATGGATGATCGGATCTTGGATGATCTCTACTACGGATTTATCTACTTCCGTATCTTCTCCGCCGATCTTGAAATCCAATTTTTTCTGGGAACGTTTTTGTAAGTCTCTTACCAACCGATTCATTTTTTGAAAGGTGGATGATAAAGGTACCATTCTCATGGATAACGTAACTTCTTGTAGATCTCGTACGATCTTGTGAAGATGTCTTGCTGCAGAACGGAAACCTTCTAATCTTAATCCTTCTAATTCTGGGTGATGGATCACGTTAGACTCCGCTATTACCAATTCTCCCATGAAGTCCATTAGTTGGTCTAACTTATCCGTAGTGATACGAATATCTTTCTTTTTCTCGACGACTTGGACTTCTTGTATGATCGGGTTTACTTCCGAAGAAGTAGCCGGGATTTTTTCCACGATTGCGGGTTTAGTCTCTTCTTCGAAAAATCCGAATCCTTTCGGAGCAGGGGGAGCCTCTTCTTCAAAAAATCCGAATTTGTTTTCTGGAGTAGTTTTTTCTTTTTCGGAACCTTTGGAAATTCGATCCAATTGTTCTTTAAGTTTATTTCGGATGATCTCGGTTTCTTGCTCAAAACCGGAATCGGTTTTTTCCTCTTCCACACGATCGAATATTCTGCGGAGAAGGTCCAAAGTTTCCATCAGATCGTCGCTGAAATCGAACTCGGTAACTTTATCCTGATTTCTTAATATATCTAAAAGTGTTTCACCCAGGTGAGTGATCTTGACCACCGTTTCCAGTTTTAATAAACCGGAAGAGCCCTTGAGGGTATGGAAAAAACGGAAGGCCTTGTTTAGAGTTTCCGGATTCCCTTGACCTGCGGTCTCAATTTCCTCTTCTAATGTTAGGAGAGAAGTTTCAGCTGAGTCGATCAGGTCTCGGGCTTCCGAAACGAATTCCGAAAGAAGATGTTCTCGATCCATATTTTATACTTTGATTTCGCCGGAGTTCTCTTCCGATCCGGAAGAAGTTTCGGAATGGCTAGTTGCCTCGGATTCTTCTTCTATCAGAGGAAGGAAGTTTTTTCCATTCGATGCCTTTTTAGGATCTTTTTTTGCGTTCCCGAATTGAGAAGCTGCATGTTTTAGATCGAAATGAGGAGCATGGAAATGGGATTTGATCGGTTGATTTACAGGTGAGCTACTTCTATCCTGCTTTTTGGATTTTCCTTTGGAAGCAGTTAATACTTCTTCTCTGATCTTGATCAGAGTTCCCATTACTTCTAAAAGAGTTTCCGCTTGTTCGTTCAATTCTTTCGCAGTGGACGCTAACTCTTCCGATGCAGCGGCATTCTCTTGAGTAGCTTGGTCCAATTGGACCATTGCAGTATTGATCTGAGTAATACCTCTTGCTTGTTCATCGGAAGAAACTGAAATTTCTTGGATCAGCTTTGCAGTATTCTCTATACTCGGAACGATCTCTTCTATTAGTTTTCCTGCATCTTCAGCGCGCTCTACCGAATCTTTAGAAAGTCCATTGATCTCTTGGGCGGCGATCTGGCTTCTTTCTGCGAGTTTTCTTACCTCGTCGGCAACCACTGCGAATCCTTTCCCGTGTTTACCCGCTCTAGCTGCTTCGATCGCAGCGTTTAACGCTAGTAAGTTGGTTTGGTAAGCGATCTCTTCTATAATATTGACTTTTCCGGAGATCTTTTTCATTGCATTTAAGGTTTCCAGCACGGACTTTCTACCCTTACTCGCATCTTTAGCGGAAGATTCCGCCATAGAGTTCGTCTCTTTTGCATTATGGGAGTTCTGCTCTATCGTAGAGGACATTTCTTCCACTGCTGCAGTCGTTTCTTCTAAACTGGCTGCTTGTTCATTGGAAGATTGGCTTAAGGAGAATGCGGTCGCGGATACTTGTGCTGCCGCTGAAGAGACCGAACCTACTACTTCTAACGCGGTGCTTAGGGCCTTATTGACTGAGACTGTGATCCAAACAGCGCAGCCTACGGCGATCAAAGAAGAAATTATAGGGATTAGGATCATCAAAAAAGTGGTTTCAGCATATAGCTCGTCCGTGTTCTTATTTGCATCATCCAATTCTTTTTGAGCACGATCGATCATTTGGTTGAGGAAACCTTCCATCTTATCCAAATAACTTCTGAGTTGAACTTGAGAGAGCTGTCTTGCTTCTACGTTCTTATTGATATACGCGAGATCTAAAACTTTTTTCAGGGTAGCTCTATAATCTTTTTCTACTACTCTGAACTCCTCCATATTTTTTTTGCCTGCTTCCTGGAGCAGGGGATAAACTTCGGGGCTCAACTGGGAGACGATAGCTAAATTTGTTTCCGTTTCACCGATATACCTTTTCATATCTTCTTCTTCGGTGGAAAGGATAGTGTTTTTTTCGGCCCGGGTGACCTTGAGTATCGCGGTTCGCATCGCTAAAAGCATAGTAGATTTTTTAGCGGAAACGTTGACCGCTTTAGTGACTACTGCATTAAAAGTATTTAAACGATATATTGCAAATCCTGCTACGAAGATCAACAGAACGACTACGGTTGAGAATCCTATGGTTAATTTGGCTTTGACGCTCATTCTTCTATCCTTGATTTATTATAAATTTCTTTTGTTTGGTTGTTTAAGCTGGAGTTCCGGTTTCCGGAAGTTTGTCATGTAGGACTTCCAACTCGTCGTCTCTCAGTAGTTTACGCACATCGAGCAGGATCTTTACGGATTCTTCTACTTTTCCGAAAGAGGCGATAAAACGATTTGCTTCTCCGTCTCCCATCTTTGGAGCGGGTTCGGTGTTTTCGGAGGGAATACTTACCACTTCGCGAACAGTGTCCACGATGAGTCCAAGACTTTCTCCTTCTATGTTTAAGATGATTACGCAGGTTTTTTCGGTATAAGGAATGGATTCCATATGGAATCTTAGCCTAACATCAATTAGTGGAACTACTTTGCCTCGGAGGTTGGTCACTCCTTTGATAAATGCAGGCATATCGGGAACTTCCGTGATAGGCTGCATCCCGATGATCTCTATGATATATTTGATCTCTAATCCGTATTCTCTGTCGGTCAGTGAAAAGACTAAATATTTATTCTCTAGTGTGTCTTCATCATCCGCTTCATCTTCTTCCAGAAGAAGATCTATTTCGTTTTCTGCCATATTTATCCTCGATATTCTTTTCCGAGTAGTCCCTGCACTCGAATAGAATTTGTTTTGTTTGTCTCGAATTCAACATAGCCCGTCGATTTTAACATAAAGACCGCGGGCAGACATACTAAAATAATTTATTTCAAACAATTCTTAGAGCCTTAAATTATGTCGGATTATTTGCGAAGTTTTGAGATCTTTCTTATATCTATGTTGAAAGATCCGAATTCCGTTTTTTTAAACCGATCTTTTACGGTTTTATCTTTTATAAGAACTAGACCGGCAAGATGTTCGATGGATAAAAAAATAATCCTAATTTATTTCTATTCTTTTTTGATCTCTGGCTTCTAAATTTTTCATAAGACGAACTTAATATAGAAAAAAATAAACGGACTCTAATATCTTATGAAATAATTTTTAAATCCATTTTTAAAAACTAGAGCTAAAGGATTACTCTGCATTCCTTACCTTACTTTTTTATTAATCGCTCGTTCAAGTAGAGCAAGGCCTGATTTAGTATTTAAAGAAAACGTAAATAGATTTTTGGAATTTCTTTCGTAATTTTCGGAAAAATATAATTTCACTTTCTTCTTAAAGAACCGTTGTTACATTAGGTCGATTTTCAAAGTCGTATTAGAGTATACTATAGCGCGGGCGGATTGATTGGAATCAAATAGAGTCATTGAAGAAGAGGAAAAAATCCCGTCGGTGTTTGTTAATGTAGGAGAATGTTTGTTTTCCCAAACTCCAGTCGCGATGAAAACCCTCTTAGGTTCCTGCGTATCGGTATGTCTATTCGATCCGTTCAATAGATTCGGCGGGATGAATCATATACTTCTCCCAGGAAAATCGGGCATTGATGATTCCGCAAGATTCGGGATCAATGCTATGGAATTATTGATCAATGAATTCGTGAAGAAAGGAATTCCCAGAAGCCGTTTGCAAGCAAAGATTATAGGCGGGGGGAAGGTTTTAAGACTAGGCCCTAAAACTGTTCCGATAGGCGAAAGAAACGTAGAGTTCGTGAAAGAATTTTTAAGATCGGAAGAAATTTCTGTTTCCGGAGAAGAAACAGGAGGCCAGTATTATAGAAATCTACGCTTTTTCACACATACTTTCGAAGTGTTTGTAAAACGTGTACAGATCGATCTAGAGAAAAATATGATCGAAAAAAACGAAGCGGCTTATTTGGACAAAATACGGGAGAATATGCGGAAAAAAACGCCGACCACTTTCTTTTAATTTCGAACGAAAACTCAAGAACGTTTAGAAATAAGTATCGGCGCCGCTTAGGAGAAACGATTGAATTCCCTCGTACGCAATTTACTATCACCCGCTATTCTCACCGAAGAAAACGGCAAAATTATAGAATCCAACGACAAGTTTGCCGAGCTGATCGGTAAAGAGTTGGATGCCACTTTTGATTATCTAGATTGGATCCATCCGGTAGATAGAGAACATGAGGCTTCTTTATGGGAAAAAGATCCAAGCCTCAAACATTATGAAATGATAAAACGTCTGAAAAACACGGACGAGATATACTTAGCCTACCATACCGTCACATCCAGAACAACGGATGGAAATTTATTAACTTTATTTCTTCCCATGGAGACTAAACTCCCTTCCGATTTTAAGAATATTTCCATTCATCCTACCGGAGAAAGTGTAAAGAAGGCCGAGATAGAAATTTATCGAAAAGCATTGGAAATTTTCGACTGGAAACAATCCCTCAAGGATAGGTATTCCTCCACCGCTTGGATGGATTCCGCGATAAAACAGATCAATATCACTTTGATGCAGGGAACGGGCGTAGGAAGTTTGATGAGCGTTCTTTCCATGATACTTTCCAAAGCAAAGAAGAAAGAAGGCGCCGAATTTGTGGAAATCCGCTCTAATCTATTCGATCTTTTGCAGGACGGGGTAGCAAGCGCATCAAGGTTCACTAAATTTTTATCTTCTGCCCAGGCACTTTTCGAAGAAAGTGAAACTCCCGACGAAATAGGAACGGTTGCTGAATTTGTGGATGTATTGAGAGAGGTGATAGACGATATCAGGCCTTCCGTTCTTCTCAAGGACCAAAAGATCCTAGTATCAGATAATTTGCATATTCTTTCCAATCGTTTGAGATTTAAGAAACCTTGGATCTCTACAATTGCAAAAGAAGTTTTGATCAACGCATTAAAGTATTCTCCCGATAGATCCAGCGTTCTGATCCTGGTGCTTAGGATCGGAGATGAGCTGCAATTTAAAGTGATCAACGATCCTCCATTTTCAGGTTATATACAGGATTTTCATGAGGATCTTGTATTTGAACCTTTTTATAGAGGAGTCAAATTTATGGACGAACGTTTCGACCAGGAACAATTCGGAATGGGCCTTGGGCTCCCCGTAGTTAAAAAGTTAGTAGAGTTACAAAATGGAAAAGTGCATCTGCAGACAATGAACCTAAATCTGGATGATACCAGAAAAGAAGGGATCTGTCTTACGATGCGTTTTCCTGTTATAGAGTAGAATTACACTGTATTCTAAACTTTCTGAAAAACTGGCAGATCCATTTCCATTAGGACCATCGTCTCTTCTTCCTCGTCCAAAAAGCTTGTTACGTTGAATGTGGAAATTTTTCCTTCGTGGTTCGAAACTATTTTTTCCACCAATGGCAGCCCTAATCCATAATCCAAGGTAGGGACGTCTTCGTGTACGTATTTGGTCAGTCTTGCAAAAGGTTGGAATACGAACTCCGATTCTTCGTTGGGGATCCCTTTTTTACTCCCACCTTCTATCTTAGGAGAATTTAAAACAGAGATCAGAAGTTTTCTTTTTTTCAAAGTGAATAATACATAGATCGTAGTCTCGGGTTCCGAAAATTTGATCGCATTCAGGAGCAGTTCTTCTACCGCTTTTTTAAAACTTTCTTCGTGGATACCTACGGTTGCTCTGGAGTTTACATACTTGTCTTCGCAGATCTTGATATGAAGTTTTTTGAATCTTGAAAGTTCGTATACGTTATGTATTTCTTTCCTGAATAGATTGTGTATTTGGGAAATGGAATACTCTTCCTTGATCTGAGCGTTATGGATGAAATAATCCATTTCGTTAAAAATTTCTATGATCCTGTTTGCGGTTTCCGCATTGGATACCAGTAGATCTATTAGAGTAGCGGGGACCTCGTAATGAGTACCGTTCTGCTTCGCTTTTTTACGTATTAATCCGATCGCGGATACCAATGCACCGAAACCGGATCCCTGACTTAAAGAAGTCCTAATATTCGAGATAAGATAGGCGCTTTTTGTTTGTAGATCCTTGCGGATCAGATCCTTACGGAACGAATTCCAATCCAAATCCCCTTGGATCTTATTAATTCTTTCCGTTTCAAGATTATCCTGTAAGAGATCCAGCTCCCAATTTTCCTTTATATGTTTGAGAGTATCTTTGATCTCTTTGGGAGAAGTTGCGTTAATGTCTATGCAGTCGAAGGCTCCCAAACGTAAGGCTTTAACTATCGTCTTAGCATCCGGACTTTCCAATCCTAAGATAAAAGAAGGAGATCTTTTGGCTGCAAAGAATTTTCGGGTCAATGTCTCGAATTGAGAGATATCTAACTCCGAGTATACGATCCCAAAATCGCGATCAATATTTAGATCTTCTAATGAAAAAGAATGAAGGACAGTGAGTCCCACATCTTCGCAGATTTTAGAGATCAGTTCCGATCTTTCGGGACCGATCCCGACTAACAAAATATTTTTTTTAGTCCGGCGTTCCGATTGCCGAACATCTTTTTTTTCTATTCCAGCGTTCGTCATAGACGAGCTCCATCCAAAAGCATTCCCGAATATTCGGAAAATATCTATGTAATATATTTTTAATGAGCCATAACTCTAGAATAACGCGGGAAATTGAAATATTTAATTTTTTAACTTTTGTATACTAAGATGATAAATATGAAAAAAAAAATTTTATAAATTATGAATATCGGATATTTTGAAATTATACGTAAAATAATTTCCATATAATAACACTTTTGGAGTATATTATAATTTACGACTAAACAAAACGTGTTACCTCATATGGGAAATTTATTTTTGAGATTTGTTTGAAATAATGAAATATATTAACTTAAATTAGTCGGAATTCGTATTGTAAGGATTATGCGCTGCGGAACGGATATTCGAGAGAGTGTGTAAAAATAAAAATGCCGCTTTTCGGTCGAAAAGCGGCATCCTTAAAATGAGGAAAATTAGGTGTTAGATCCTTTCGATTACTGTTGCGATCCCCATTCCTCCGCCTATGCAGAGAGTAATGAGTGCGTAACGTTGATTTCTTCTTTCTAATTCGTCCAATGCGGTCCCGAGAAGAATAGCTCCTGTTGCTCCCAGAGGATGTCCTAAAGCGATTGCTCCTCCGTTTACGTTGATCTTCTCCAGAGGGATCCCCAAAGTTTTTTGAGTGTAAAGAACCACGGAAGCGAATGCTTCGTTGATCTCCCAAAGATCGATATCTTCCACTTTTAGTCCTGCCATTTGGAGCGCTTTTTTGGAAGCGGAAACAGGCCCTGTTAACATGATGGTAGGGTCTTCTCCAGTAGCTACCGTAGAGAGTATTTTTGCTCTAGGCTTTAATCCGTATTTTTTGATCCCTTCGTCGTTAGCGAGCAGAACGGAAGCGGCGCCGTCCACGATCCCGGAAGAGTTTCCGAGTGTGTGGATATGATTGATCTTTCCCACATCAGGATAGGATCTTAATGCGATCGCATCTAATTCTCTTTCACCGACTGTTTTAAAAACTGCACCTAAACTGGAAAGGAATGCGTAGTCGGATTCTATACGAGGGTTCTCATCAGTATCCACTACTGTTCCATCTTCTAACTTTACCGGAATAATGGATTTTTTGAATACACCGTCTTTGATCGCTTTGTCAGCTTTCAATTGAGAAGACTCTGCGAATTTGTCCGCTTCTTCTCTGCTGATATTATACTTGGTTGCGATCAGATCCGCGGAAATTCCTTGAGGAACAAGATTATAATGTTTTTGTATATTAGGATTTCCTATATTAAAATCCCTGTCTCCTAGATCGGCTCCCATTTTTACCCGGCTCATGGACTCCACTCCGCCGCCTAAGCCTACCGCCATTGCCCCTGACTGAACATGGTTTGCGATATTGTTTACCGCTTGTAATCCTGATCCACAGAAACGGTTTACTGTATATCCCGGAACGGAATTTGGCCATTGTGCAGCCATGACCGCGTAACGTGCGATACATGCAGCTTGGTCATCCACTTGGGAAACACAACCTAAAACAACTTCTTCTACGATTTCCGGTTTTAATCCGTTTCTTTCTTGGATCGCTAATAGAGTTGAGGCGGAAAGTTCTTGCGGGTGAACTGATGCAAGTGTTCCTCTTTTTTTACCTTTTCCTCTCGGGGTGCGAACCGCATCGATAACGTATGCGTTGGACATAGTATTTCTCCTATAACGAAAGCCGTTCGGTTATTCTTGAACTTATGTTCAAAAACGAAATATGCTTACGGCTTGAGTTTAGAAGAAAGGAGGGAAAAGCAAGCCACTTCTTCTTATCCGAATATAACTTTATCGAAGACCCTGAAGTACCAGCAGTCTCCTTTTAAGTTTTCATAAAATCCGTTATGGCCTCCGTATTTTTGGATGAATATCCTAAGCTTGGAACTTTTAGGGATCTCCTTGAATTCGTCGGGACGTATGATCGGATCGTCTGCGGATGTAACTATAGTCAGATCCACTTTCAATTTTTCAAAATCCTTTGGACCCAATGTATAAGAATTAAAATAATCATCCGAGTTTTTAAACTCCACAGAAGATGCAACTATCCTATCAGTCATTTCCATGACTGTCTTTCCTTTCATGATATTCGGATAAGGATGTAGATCCGGAAAATGTACGTTCTTCTTAGCTAAAGATTGTCTCCATTTATCTAAGAAATATTTTCCTAGGATCAGTTTAGAATCCATCATTTCGGTCGCGGACTTTGGATGAAGAGGAGGACTGACGGCGATACAATGTTTTAAATTCGGGATACTTTGTTTATTCCTGGAATGTTCTCTTGCCACTCGGATCGTAAAATTCCCGCCCATAGAAAATCCGCCCAGGTATACCGGAAGTTTATGTCCGAATTCTTTTGCAACTTTGCGTACTGCTTCGTAGGTCTCTCGTATTAAACTTCCGTTAAACGGTTCCGGATTCAGATGATGAGTGTTCCCATGATCCCTTAAATTCAATCTGAAGATAGAAATTCCCTTATCGTAAAATCTTCTGGAAGTTCTTTGGATATAATTTGAATCCATACTTCCTTCCCAGCCGTGTATAAGCACTAGTAACGCTTTGTTTTGTGGAGACTTGGAATAATGACCTAATAAACGAACTCCTTTTCCTGCATCTATAACAACCGGAGAAGCAGTCTTGTCCATAGGATGATCCGGAATATTCTGCCTCATTAAAGAAGCTAAAACTGTTTGTACAAACGGATGTCTTAGATGAATGGGAGGTTTGAATGGATGAATGGTCTCCATACCGGCAATTCTCCGGATCCGGTTTTACGAGACAAGCATTCGTCAAAGAAAATCGGAAAGAACTTTATAAAGTTGTTTAGGTTGGAATGGTTTGCCGATAAAACCTTCTATCCCATGTTGAGCGCATTTTTCATATGCTTCCGAGAATGAACTAGCGGTGACTGCCACGATCGGTGTTTTTGCATTAAAAGAATTTAAAGCATGTATCGCATCCGCAGTATGATATCCGTCCATCTCAGGCATTTGTAGATCTAGTAGGATCAGATCGTACTTCTTTTCATTCGTATCTAAAAGTTTTAATGCTTCTCTGCCGCTTAGAGCGGAGTCCGATTGTATCCCTGTTTTACTTAAATGTTTGGATAGGATCTTTACATTGATCTCGTTATCATCTACGATCAAAACAGAGCCTGAAGAGAACTTAGGAACTGTTTCCGATTGTATCTGAGCCGGAGTAATCTGGATATCTGTTTCGGTTTTTAAAGGAAGAATGATAGAAAATTCGGAACCGAGTCCCGGCACGGAATCCAGTCGAATATCTCCTTTCATTTTGGAAGTTAGTCTTTTGACTATATAAAGTCCTAATCCTACTCCTCCATACTTACGAGTATCCGCTAAATCTTCCTGGTGGAATGCGTCAAAGATCCTTAGTCTTGCCTCTTCTTGGATACCTATCCCTGTATCTTTTACTTTGAATAAGATAGAGTTTTCTCCTTCTATATCTAAGGAGAGTGTGACCAAGCCCTTATCGGTAAACTTGATCGAGTTCGTGATCAGATTCAATAATACCTGTTCGATCCTGGTCCTGTCCCCTATGATCACTTTCGGGAATTTTTCGGAGATAGAGATCTTGAATTCTATCTCCTTCTCGAATGCTTTAGGTTCTACTAATATACGTATAAAGTCTATGAAGGTTTTGATCTCGAAAGGTTCTTCCTTGATCTCCATTTTGGCGGAATCCAAGGTGATGATCTGTAGTAGATCATCTATCAATCTAGAAAGGATCTCGGTAGAATCCGAAAGATCTTTTAAATATTCTTTTTGTTCCGAGTTCAATTCGGAACCTGCGAGAAGTGTAGCCATCCCGAATATTCCGTTTAAAGGGGTTCTCATCTCGTGAGAGATCATCCCTAAAAATTCTGACTTTGCTTTGTCTGCCCGTTCCGCTCTTTCTTTTGCTTGTTCTAAAGCTAATTCGGATTGTTTTGCGGCGGAGATATCCGTATGAGTTCCTACAATACGTGTAGGATCCCCATTCTCATCCTTGATGATAAGCGCTCTGGAACGGATAAATATATATTCTCCACTTTTTGTTTTGAATCTTAAGACCTTATCGAATCTTTCCGTTTCTTCGGATTGATGTCTTTGGAATGCGGAAAGTGCAATTCTAAGATCCTTGGGATGTACTAATTTTCTCCAGACCTGAAGATCATCGGAAGCGATCTCTTGGTCGGTAAAACCAAGCATCGTTTTCCATCTTTCGGAGAGGAAAAGTTGAGAAGTTTTCACATTATAATCCCAGTATCCGTCGTTGGATGCCAGATACGTGAACTCTAATTGTTCTTTTTGGATCCTAAGCTGATTTTCCACATTTCGGATTTCGGTAATATTTTTATTACTGATCACAAGGCCTTCGTAAACTCTGCTGATCTGAAGCAGATAAAATCCGGGATTTCCATGGGTGTCTTCAGTTTCGTATTCTTTCTTTACCGCCTGCTGAGTAAGATAAACATTCTTATACAGATCGAATGTCCCTAATTCAATAGTTTTGGGAAATAGTTTGCGTAAATTTTTACCGATAGCGATCTCTTTCGGCATTCCGATCTCGGCTTCCGCTGCAGGATTTAAGTCCTTATATAAAAAATCTATAATGGATCCTTTCTCATCAAAGATGGGCTCCAAATAATAAACCGCATCTTCGTTGCGATAGGCTGCTTCCCTAAAAATGTCTTTTTCTTTGATCTCTTGGTTTAGGTCCTTTGCAAGAGAAACGATCCAATCGTCCTTAGGGCAAAGCATCGTAGAGTCGAAATATTTTCCGGAAATTATAGACTTGCGAGTTCCTCTCCACTCCGAACCGGCCTTGCTAATGGAATCCATAAACTCGGTGATCTCAGGTTTAAGCTCGCTCACATCCGGTCTTAATTCCGTGAAATTTTTTCCTATAAGGAAAGACTTCTCCAGTCGTAAAAGTTTAGCGGCTTGTTCGTTGCAATAATGTAGTTTTATATCTTTGATCTTACCGGCTTCATCTCTGATCAGTTCGTTCACATATACGGAAGTCCCGTCCGAATGTTCAAAAAACTTAATGAATGTGAGAATGTCTGCAGGGATCTCGTTCATCTTCGTACTTGGGCTTGCACATTATAGGACGGCGGAGAT
This sequence comes from Leptospira dzoumogneensis, assembly GCF_004770895.1. NCBI lineage: Bacteria > Pseudomonadati > Spirochaetota > Leptospiria > Leptospirales > Leptospiraceae > Leptospira > Leptospira dzoumogneensis. The sequence goes on from NZ_RQHS01000005.1 coordinate 629,352, forward strand.
CCTGAAAAGACCCCGAATTTCACGAAAGTAGGCAGCAAATCCTAGATGAGAAAGCTCTGGTCTAGTATCTGAAAGTGAGGAGTTGGAAAGGATTTTTTGAGGGGAAGAAGAAGTAAAATTCTCTTATTAAGGAACTTCTTCCTCCGGTCGGGTCCCTAAAAATTCATTTTCAGCATTTTGAGGGGTAAGTTTCCAAATTTCAGATCTTGGGGGATAGGTTTCTAAGACTTCCGCTTCCTTTTGCCCGGATTCCAGCTTTCTGCATAGATCCAGGAATGGGTGACGAAGGGAAGAAGCTCCACGTATGCTCATGTCCAGATTCTCCAATAATGAGACTCAATATCAATAAAATCTTTTCATTTCGAAAATTTTTCTATTGACGCGGGAAACAATAAAAAGAGATTTTGTTTCCTATGGGTGGAAACAAAATATACTATAAATGTTTCCCGTTGGATGTTATGCAACACAAACAGAATCAGGCAACCTTTCGCAGCGTACTTTACTTAGGTATTTTTCTAAGTGCTCTTTCTATATCCGGAGATACACGGGACGATCTGGAGAAAGAAGGAGTTTGGACCACTACTTCTCTTATCCGTTATTCTTTAGAGAATTCAGTTCAGGCAAAGATGAGCCGACTGGACCTGGAGAATTCCGAATATGATTGGGAGAAGGAGAACGGTAAATACAATTTTATCGGGACTTTAACCGCTAATACTCAAAAGACGAATAACTTACCTTTACCTCAATACACTTTGCAAGGTAGAGAGATCACAAGTAATACTCTATCCGCGGGTCTATCAAAAGTTTTTAATACAGGAACCACAGCTAGTTTAACGGTCTCCGACAACCGTTATGAAACGGATGCGGGGAAAAGACCGGAACAAAGAGGAACGATCGCTCAACAGTTCGCTCAACCAAGTCTTCACTTTGCAAATCTAGGTTTTACACTCAAACAAGAGTTATTAAAAAACGTTTTCGGATACCAGCAAAGAAGATCCTTGGAGATCAGCAGGAGAAGTTCCGCTGCTAGAAGATTGGACGCGATGAATACTCTCTCCAGGTCGGTAGTCCAATCCCTATTATCTTTTTGGAATTTATCCTTAGCGGACGAAAATCTTAAAACCGCAGAGCTTCTAGTCAAAAGTGTGAAGAATGTAAAGGATATTACTTCTTCCAAGGTTAGAATGGGAGTAGCGGAAGATTATGAGTCCGGCCAATGGAGTTCGCTTTTAATCTCGGCTGAGAACCAACTCAGACAGGCAAAACTGGAAAAAGACAGAGTTCGCAGGGACTTACTTGTTTCACTTGGAAAAGATCCTGAAACTAAAGTGAATTTCTCCTTAGTTTTGGATGATTCTCTTCCTACTCTAGGTGCGGAAGACTCGGAAACAGAAGAGGCATTCCAGCATAGATACGATTTCAAAAGTATCGCATTACAAAAACAGAATGCCGGAACAGCACTTGAAATTTCCAAAAACGGATTATTACCTTCTCTTTATGTGAGCGGAACTTATAATTCCCGCGAATACGATCGTAATTTTCCTCAAAGTTTCGATGGAATAGGGACTGGCAGATTTACCCAGAATTCCGCAGAGATCAAGATGGATTATCCTCTTGGGAACGATACTGCAAGAGCGGAATATAAGAATTCTTTAACACAAAGCAGGAAAATGGATCTTCTTTTGGAACAAACAAAAGAGCAGGTCAAAACCGACGTAAGACAAGGGCTGCAAAAGATCAGCACTACTTATGAGATCTTAGAAGAATCCAAAAAGAATCTTTCTCAAGCGGAGAAGTTTTACTCGGGCATTCTGCCCAGATACAGATACGGAAGAGCCACATCCGTAAACGTTAAGAACGCATTGGACTTGGTAGCGCAAGCTAGATACGGACTGATGCAGGCAAAAGTGAATTATAACTCGGCGCTAGTACAATACGAGCTCTCTAAGGGGACACTATTTCGCAAATACGGAATGGATGCCGAAGAAGTTCTGAACCAAAATACCGGAGATCAAAAATGAATTTTGCGGAACTATCGATCAAACGACCGATATTTATCACCTGTACGGTTCTCATCATTCTTGTTTCGGGATATCTTTCCCTAAACAAGCTGGGTGTGGACCTCTTCCCTAACGTAACCATTCCGGTAGTCACAGTGACTGTGCCTTATCCCGGAGCGGCTCCCAACGAGATCGAAACTCTGATCGCGAAACCCGTGGAAGATGAACTTTCCACTATCTCCGGAGTGAAAAGGATCCGTTCCACTTGTAGTGAAGGTTCAGGAACGATCATCCTGGAATTTACCTTAGAAACCGACGTGAAATACGCGGAACAACAGGTAAGAGATAAGGTCTCTGCGGTAAAACCTAAATTACCGAATGATATCAAAGAACCTATCATCAGAAGAATAGACCCTGCAGATCAACCAATCATCATTCTTGCATTGAATGCAAACTTGAGTGAAGCGCAGATCTACGATATCGCTAACGAAGAGATCAAACAAAATCTTTTAACCGCTAAGGACGTGGGAAATATCACTATCTACGGCGGACGTAAAAGAGAGATCCATGTCGCTTTAGATAGACAAAAATTAAAACAACATATGATCCCTGCTTCCGTGGTTTCCAATCGTTTGGCTTCCGGTGGAACGAATATACCTGCAGGTAAAGTGAGTAAGGCGGATTCGGAGCTGGTGTATAGAACCATCAACGAATTCAAATCTCCTCAAGAAATCAGAGACACTCCGATTTCCTTATTCGGGAACGAGGTTCCCGTTAAGATAGGACAATTGGGAGAAGTAGTAGATACTCTAGAAGATGAAAGTACTCGCGCGTACTTTAACGGAAAGAAGGCGGTCTTCTTGTTAGTATTCAAACAATCAGGTTCGAATACAGTAGCAGTCGCACAAGAGGTAAAAAAAAGGATAGATGATCTGAACAAGGAACTTGCGAGAAGAGAAGGTGGTGCTGTACTTTCTATCGCAAACGATAACTCCATTCAGATCGACGATAATATCTACGATGTAAAAGAAACGATCATCATAGGTATCGCACTCACTATCGTCGTGGTGCTTCTATTCTTAGGAAGTGTTAGATCCACGATCATTACCGGACTCGCATTGCCTAACTCACTTTTAGGTGCGTTCATCCTGATGGCGGTCGCTGGATTTACCGTAAACGTAATGACACTTCTTGCATTAAGTTTGGCGGTGGGGCTACTCATAGACGATGCGATCGTTGTTCGTGAGAATATTTTCCGACATAGAGAGATGGGTAAAACCGCAAGAGAAGCTTCTACGGAAGGAACAAAAGAAGTAACATTAGCTGTAATCGCGACTACTATGACTGTGATCGCGGTATTCTTGCCGATCGCATTCGTAAGCGGTGTAGTAGGACAGTTTTTAAGAGAATTCGGACTTACGGTTTGTTTTGCGCTTCTAATCTCTCTGTATGATGCACTTACGATCGCTCCGATGTTATCCGCTTATTTTGGTGGAAAAATTTCAGGAGCACATGCACAAGCAGGTCATGGACATTCTTCACAAGAATTCTTAAGCGTTCCTACGGATGGAAAGAAAAAGAAGAAGAATGGTGCAACCACCACTTTAGAGGAGATTGCATTCTCCAAGATAAGAGCGCAAGAGGCTCCGAAAGGAATTGTTTCCAGAGTTTTCTCCGCTTTATTCGAACTCTTAAAGTTTGTATTCACGATCTTAGGAAAAATTCTTTCTCCTGTGGAGAAGGGATTGGATTCAGTCTTATCCGGATTTAACGTATTCCAAACTTGGTTGGAAAATATTTACGCAAGCGTTTTGAAATTCACCTTAAAACGTCCAGTGTTCATATTGAGTAGTGCGGTTTTGATCTTTGTCGCCAGCTTGATGCTGACCAAATACATTCCGAAAACATTCTTGCCTGCACAGGACCAAGGAAAATTCCAAGTCACCTTGGACATGCCTCCCGGAACTTCCGTACATAAGATGGCGGAGATCGCACAAGAAGCATATAAAGAGATTTCTTCTCATAAAGAAGTTAAATTGGTAGCTATGTTCAATACGAACAGGACTGCGACTATGTTCGTGGAGATGATCCCAGCGAAAGAAAGAAATATGAACACTTCTCAGTTCAAAGATCTTCTTCGTAAAGAATTGGAATCATTCTCCTATGCAAACCCTATCGTAAAAGATGTGGATAACGTGGGTGGAGGACAAAGACCTTTCACTCTGGTAGTCAGCGGACAGAACGGAAAGGTAGTGGAAGAATATTCCAGAAAACTTTTCGAAAGATTAAGAGAATCTAAAGCGCTTCTGGATGTGGACACAAGTTATAGAGCTGGTGCTCCTGAATTCAGGGTCGTACCTGATCGCCAAAGAGAAGTGTTACTCGGAATTCCAGGAACAGTGATCGGAACGGAATTAAGGACTTTGGTAGAAGGAACTACTCCTGCAGTCTATCGTGAGAACGGAGTGGAATACGATATTCGTGTTCGTTTGAAAGAAGGTCAGAGAGATTTGAAGGATAACTTCTATAATTCTTTTGTTCCTAACTTCAATAATATGATGATCCCGATCCAAAACGTTGCTAAGGCGGAAGAGACAACCGGTCTTGCTACCATCAACCGTATGAACAGAAACCAATCTGTGGAGATCTATGCGGACGTAAATCCGGATGGACCTGGTATGGGTGGAGCAATGGAGGAAGTGGCAAAACTCACACAAACGGAATTGCCTCTTCCTCCGGGAGTTCGTATCGGATATACCGGACAGGCTGAGAACTTTAAGGAGATGGGAACTTCTCTCGGGATCGCTATGGGACTCGGGGTGTTATTCATCTATATGGTCCTTGCTTCCTTGTATGAAAGTTTTATCACACCTATCGCGATCATGTTGGTCCTTCCACTTGCGCTTTGTGGAGCGTTCATCGCTCTATTCATAACCCAAAAGTCCTTGGATATATTCTCCATGATCGGGCTAATCATGCTCATCGGGGTGGCTACCAAGAACTCGATCCTGCTCGTAGACTTCACGAATCAGCTTATACAAAGAGGTGTGGAAATGAAAGAAGCGATCATAGAGGCGGGAAGAGAACGTCTTCGTCCTATCCTAATGACTTCATTCGCTTTGATTGCCGGTATGGCTCCTATCGCGATCGGATTGAACGAGGCGTCGAAACAAAGGACAAGTATGGGTGTCGCGATCATAGGCGGATTGATCTCTTCTACAGTGCTTACGCTAGTAGTAGTTCCGGCAGCATTCTCTTATATAGAGAAGTTGAACAATTTGGTCCGTAGAAATTCTCCGGATCCGGATGCGCGATAAATATCATGAACTTCACCGAGAAAAAAAATAGGCTCCGAGTTTTACTCGGGGCATCTCGGGTCTTTCAGAGGAAAGGTTATGCGAAAACTAGAATGGAGGACTTTGCAGAAGAGTCCAAAATCGGAAAAAAGACCTTATACGAATACTATTCGAATAAAGAAGAAGTTCTAAAGGCCGCTGCCGACTATCGTCAAACCAAGGCTGCCTTTAAACTTAAAAGAATTCGAAACAATCGAGCTCTGGACTTCTCTAACCGATTTGTGAAGATGAGAAAGGAGCTATTGGATGTTTGTAAGCCCAGCCATTTTGCATTATGGAAGGAATTACAGGATCAAATTCCGGAAATATGGAGAATGGTAAAGGCGAAACGGGTCCAATTAATAGATACTGAAATAGAAAGCTTATTGGAAGAGGGCAAAAAATTAGGAGAATTCAGAGCGGACTTGAGGCCCGACTTGTTCATCATGGCATTAATCGCCTGTTCAGATGCGATTTACAAGTGGGAGCAAATCCCGACCGAGCGTCGGGCCAATATATCCGAACTGGACAATATTTTTCTTTATGGCATAATACGCAGAGGAAAGGAGACGTTAAAATCGTCTTGAGATTGAAAAATCGTTTCCTAAGCGGAAGGGGGATAATAAAGTGCACAGCGCCGTGGAACAAGAACTAACCCAAGAGAAGGACGAAGTCCGAGAGAGAATATTCGAAAAATCGTTTGAGCTATTTTTGAGATACGGTTTTGCGAAGACTCGAATGGAAGAGATCGCCCGAACTCTTAGGATCAGTCGTAAAACACTTTATAAACACTTCGCCAATAAGCATGAATTGTTAAAAGAAGTGATGAGCGATAAACATCACAGAATTCACGGCAGAATCGAGGGTATTTTCCAAGACCCGGACAAATCCATTAAAGAAAAGATCCAAGCAATGAGAGGCTGCCTCTCTTCCGAGATTCCTCACGGAATGAACGAATTTTTAAGAGAGATCCGCGACCAAGCACCTGATATTTGGAAACAAATCCAGTCTCTAAAAGAAAAAAATATAAACAGAACAATGAGAAAGATGATCGAGACCGGCATCAAGAACGGTGAAATTCGTTCCGATGTGAATCCGGATATCGTACTGCTCATTCACTCTGCGGCTTCCGAAGCGATGTTCGATCCGAACTTTTTAGCGCAGACTCCTTATTCTATCCGAGATCTAGTACAAGAGTTGGACAATATTATCTTTTACGGGATCGTAAAAAGAGACGATATCTAATATAGGAAAAATTTTCACTTTTGATAATATCCTTTTTTTTCCTAAGTTTCTTATTCTCGGCCGCGGTTTACTATTTATTCCTATCTAGATATAGAGAATTAGGAAAGCTTGGCCTTGCTATCACATCCGCCTCATTAGTCATACTTTGGATCGGTCTAACCGCTTTTTTACTGACCGCCTTCGGGATCTATCGTTTCGACAAAGTAATTTATTCCATCATATTTTTTGCAAGTATCGGTCTAGTAGTTTTATTAAAACATAGGCCTTTTATTTTAAGAGAAAAGTTTTCCTCTTTGGAGATCGGAAAAAAAGAACTTCTGTTTCTTGTTCTGTTCTCTTTATTCTCATTTTATCTTTATGCAGGTTTTCCAACTCAGTATATAGATGGAGGAAGAGACCAGGGGCAATATACAATTTTCGGATATGTGATCGCGAAGACAGGCGGTTTTAATCTGGATGTACCGGATTCCGGGTTGATACGGAATATTTTTGGAAATTCGGTTTTACTTGATTACCAAGCTATTTCTTTGGATCCGAATGAAGAAATAGATCGTAGATCTCCCGCTTTTTTTCATCTATTACCTTCTTATTTAGCTGTCGGTTACGATCTATTCGGGATGCACGGATTACTCGGGATCAATTCGGTCTTCGGATTCCTTTCCGTTTTTCTTTTTTATTTAATTTTAAGAAGGCTTTCGGATCCATTCGTCGCAGGCGCTGCTTTGGTCCTATACGTTCTAAACGTATCACAATTATGGAATATTCGATCGACTTTATCGGAGCCGATTTCCCAGTTTCTGATATTATTCACGGCATACTTATTGCAGACATTCTTTAAGACCAAGAACGGCCTTCTAATGTCGGCGATAGGAGTAATTTTCGGAATCAGTTGTTTTCTTCGAATTGATAGTTTCACGTATTTTCCGTTATTGGCTTCGTATTCCGCTTATCTGATATTGGTTTCTCCCAAGTATTTTAAGGATTTTTTATTCTTTTTTACTTCATTCTCTTTTGTAAGTATTCTTGCCGCGATATATGCATATTATCGTTCCCTAATGTATCTGGAAGCTCATTGGGCATTCCTGAAATACCTGATTATAGGGTTCGGTCTTTCTGTGGGATTTATTTTTGCGGAAATAGTCGTTTGGAAAAATTCGCCGGGAGTTTTACAAAATCTAAGAGCCTGGTTAAAAGAAAAGAAGAAGGTACTGCGTATACTAACATGGCTGTTTTTTGCCTGTTTGATCGGATTTGCCTATTTCATTCGACCAAATTTCGTAAATGAGCTGAATAACTCTACGTTACCTAAATATAGGGCAGTAAATTCTCTCCCTATGTTCTTTTGGTACGTTCCATTTTGGTTGTTTATCTTTCTTCCATTTGCTTTCGATCTTTTTCTATTTCGAAAAAATGGAATTCGGACCTCTTTCCTTTTTTTTGCCGGTTCCATATTATTATTTTTATATTTATTCGATCCTATGATCTCTCCCGATCATTTTTGGATCACTAGGCGATGGATCATTTTTTCTATTCCATTCGCGATTTTAGGGTCTTTTTTAGGGATCCGATCGATCCCGGTTTTAAGCCGGAAATGGAAGACTTCGGTCCTGATCTTGGGATTTTTATCCGGACTTGTATATACTATCTGGAGGTCGAACTTGATTTTGTTCCGGCCGATGATGGGATCTTATTTGGAAGGATACGAACAATTTTCTAGATCGTTACCCGAAAACGAAGGCATATACTTTACTACTAAAAGATCGATCGCAAGTCCTCTCAGGTATATTTACGGAAAGGATACTTTTATAATCCAAGATTCTATGGAGTTCCTAAATAAGGTTCCGGAACTTCTAAAATTGGGTAAAAAAGTCTATATCATACAGAATGGGGATTTTTCAGGTTACAAATCTAATTTACGGTTTTCTAAAATAGTAAATTTAGATCTAAAAGGAAGATTTCCGATCGAATCCGTATACAAGTTCCCCGAATTTTTATATCATAAAAATTTGGATCTACAAGTTTTCAAGATCGAAACATCGGACAGAATACCTTCTGAAGAGTCGATCGAAATGATATGGAATCCCGCCGATGGAGGATTTTTATCTAAAGTCGGCAAGATAGAAGAAGATGGAACAATTTCTGCTACAAGACATCGGGGCCCTCTTGTTTACGGCCCATTTCTTACTTTGCCTGCTGGAAAATACGAATTACAATTCATTGGGAAAAATCTTCAGAATGCAGAGTTCGACGTCGTATACAATCTCGGTTCGGATCGTTTATTAGAAAGTCAAAAAGGTACTGAGGATAATATTAAAACTTTATTATTTGAAGTGAAACGTCCTATTATAGACGATTTGGAATTTAGAGTATTTGTAGAAGGGAAATCCGGCGTCAAAATTGATAAGATCTACTTGAAAAGAATATTGCAGCGCTAACTAATTAAGGTACTATCTTACGCCATACAAGTATTCTTGATCCATAATCTTCTTTTCGATAGGATCGATTCTTATCAAAGTAAAGTATCATCTCACTTACTGATTTGCTGGCCGGCACTAATTCTTCTTCCGGGCTGCGCAGAACGATCAGGTCCGGATACCATTCTCCCGACTCTATTTTTTTCAAATCATGGTAAGGCATCTTAATATCGTTCCCGCAAAACAAGTATGCAGCGTAAGAAAAAGAAGCTAGGACCTTTTCCTCGCATCCGGATCTTAATCTAAGCAAAGTAAAAGTATCTTGGATAGAATTTAAGGTATTAGCTTTCCCTCTCTTGATCAATTTAGCTAAAGTCGGTCCGCGCCCGCTGTAATTCCCTGGAAAAAGTAAAAGAAAGATCGATATAAAAATAAGTCCGATCGTGGGCAGAAGTATCCATCTTCTATCCTTTCCGAAATGATTAAGTCGATCGTAAAGGTTCGAAATTGCGAAAGGGATCGAATAATAAAATAATAATATTGCAGGAAGTCCGAAATAAAAAGAGAAAAATGCCCTGTCCTGAGAGATAGAAGACATCCAGAGCCCGGCCACAGCGATCCCTGGAATGGCTCTCCAGCCGGAAAAAATAGGTAAACATAATACGCTTACGAATAAATATTTGAACTGTCCGGAAATCAGCAGTTTGAGGTAGGAAAAAGGGTTCTGGAATAGATCGATCAAGATCTCCGATTTACTTTTCCCCCATTTATCCGAAAAATGGGATACTTTATCCGGAAAATATGTCGGAGTGAACCAGCCTAGAACGATCAATGTGTATGATAATATTATAAAAAAATATAATGCTAATGTTTTTCCCCGCAGTCTTCCTATAAGCAGAGAGGTTGCTCCTATCGCATAGATCCAAGCGTCTTCTTTGACCATTAATGCGAGCAAAAGGAAAGGAAGAGATAGGACAAAAGATCCTCGATTCGCATAAAGTAAAAAGCCCGAAAAGAGAGGTATCCATAGATTCTCAAAATGAGGATAAAGATGTGCATGAGTGACATACGGGTTTAGTAAAAATGTTAAACTTAAAACCCAGGAATATTCGAACTCCGGCACTATTTCCGAAAAATAGCGCTCTAATAATACGATACCCAAAGAGATACTAACGCATTGAATGATTAACCATAACTCTAGATATGGAAAAAAATGAAAAAGAAAAGAAAGTAAACCTAGTATATAGGAGCAATGTTCTTGGAGGAACGGTACACCGAATTCGTAGGACCAAAAGTATCCCACGGATTTCGGAGTTGCAAGAGCGTATAAGATCGATCCGGAATCATGCCATTCGATCTGAAGAGTGACGTACTGGATACCGGATAGGGTAATTAAATAGATAAGGGAAACTAAGAATAAGATCCAAGACTTTCTTTCGGTTCCATATCTAAGAAGATTCATAGAAAATTACGAACAAATTTCCTTCGGCAGAAACCGATTGCAAATACTTATTTTAGATCGGGGCCTCTAATAATCTCAATTTCTCCAATTCGGTCTTGATCTCCTCTATCGATAATTCTCCTCCACCTGAATTTTCGGAGATGGACTTTAGGATAGGCTGCAATTTGGAGGCTTCTTCTTTAGAAACATGGATCCCTGATTGCATTAGAATTTCATAAATTGCGGATTTTCCCGATTGGCTTGTAAATGCGATCCTGTCTCCCTCCGGTCTTCCGATCAAGTTCGCGTCGAAAGCACGATAGGCTCCCTTCTTCATATCCTTTGTTTTAGAAACTCCGTCTTGGTGGATCCCGCTTCTATGAGCGACCACATCGTCTCCGATTAAAGGGGCTTTTTCCGGAACAGGAACACCTGACATGCGGGAAACAATCCTGGAAGTTTCATAAATTGTCTGAAGATCCAAATCCACTTTAACTCCACAATTATGAAGAGCGATCGCGACTTCGTAAGTGTTTGTATTTCCCGCTCTTTCTCCCAAACCGTTTAATGCGGTTTCCAATTGAGTGGCCCCTGCAAAAAAACTTTCCACAGTGGTCGCTGTCGCCATTCCCAAATCGTTATGAGTGTGGACTGAAATTTTACTTCCCCCCGGCAATGACTCTGCCACTTTACGGACCATCGCGACGAACAAATAAGGTCTGTATCTTTCCACAGTATTCGGAAGATTGACCACGTCCGCACCTGCGTCCAATGCGGCCTGGAAAGCTTCCACTGCAAAGTCCATATTCTCCAAAGAATCTCCGAAATGTTCTCCTGAGAACTGTACTTCTCCGTAACTTCCGGCTAATTTGCGGGCGTATGAAACGGATCGTATTATATTTTCTTTAACTTCTTTTTCGGAGATCCCTAATACGTTTTTGATCGTAAAATCGCTGATAGGATAAACGATATGGATCCTTGGGCGAGGAGCCTTTTTGATCGCTTCCCAAGAAAGATCTATCTCCTTCTCCACGGCACGCGAAAGGCTGGAGATCGCGACATTCTCCGGAGCCAAAGAAGCAAGATAAGAACAAGCTTCGAAGTCTTGTTTGCTTGCGGAAGCAAATCCGACTTCTATCCCTTGCACCCCTAACTTAACAAGTCTCTTAAATATGATCTCTTTTTCTTCCAGGTTCCAAGGTTTACGTAATGCTTGGTTGCCGTCCCTTAATGTAACATCCATGAAGAATGGAGATACGGGTGGAGTTTTCAAACCCTGGCCGGGAATGATCATCTCTTGGATGGAAGGATATTGTGTCGCTATTGCGTTTGATTTTTGTTCCATGGGCACTCTCTTTTTCCGGCCTCAAGCGAGAGATTTTGCCGGGGGAGTCCCTATACAAAAAAACCCGCTCAGAGGAGCGGGTTTTTGCACGCGCAAATTTTTCCGTCCTCTCAACTCCAAAGAAGGAGTAAGAGGAGACCGAGCATATTAGCTTGGATTAAATTCTGCGCCATACTTACTTTTAGACTCGGCAAATCGGAAAAGAAAGTCAAGTATAAAAGAAAAAAATCGGGCGACCTCTCGCTTCGCGAGGGCGCGCTGCTACGGGTTCGCGCATTCGCGCTCATCCGGGCAAGGCCCGGACTAAAGCCCTGCGCATCGCTGTCGCGGTCCTAAATTAAAGATCTTCCTCTTTTTTGAGAAAACTCCAGATCCCGCCTTGCTCGAACTGCTTCTCTTCCAGTAATTGTTTAAGTTGAAGATATTCTTTTTTGACCTGGTCCGGGATACCTACGATCTCTAATTTGTGGAAAGTTTCTCTGGCTTCTTCGAAACGATTCGTTCTTACATAACAAATCGCTAATGCGTATAGAGTAGGGGAATCGGATAGCTCGGACTCGGGCAGATCCTTAAGAAGATCCAATGCCCTATCAAATTTAGAAGCTCCAGTATAAACGGCCGCCAAATTTTTTTTGGCGAATATATCATTATCATCCAATTCTAAAGCTTTAGAAAGATGGAACTCCGCCTTAGGTTTATCCTTTTTACGAGCGAATAAAACTCCTAGTCCCACCCAGGCTTGTACATGTGCGGGTTCTAACCGGATACATTCCTGGAGTGCGGACTCCGCAGGAGCCATTTCGCCCAATTGAGAAAGGCACATTCCTAAATGAAAAAATGCGTTAGGATTATTCGGCTCCGACTCAGTCCAAGAGATCAATACGGACTTAGCGGAATTAGAGTCCCCTTTTTTCAGCGAGTCCAATGCGGTTTTCAGTCTTGGATCCATTCTTTTTCCATTTCTTTTCTTCCTTATGGATACGACTATCTTTTTCCTCTTTGGTCTCTCTATTACAATGTTGAGAAGAAGCTCTCCATTCCCATTCAGCGTTAATCTTGAGCCATTCCTTATCTATCTGGTATTTTTCCATAAGAGTATCCAATAAACGAACGTCTTCCCAATCGTCAGCGTTCACAAAATGATTGGATTCTTTCATAAATTCTTTTTTCCAGTGGGAGACGAACTCATCCAAATGATCTTCTTTAAAATCTTCTAAACTGTCTTCCGAGTTGGCACATTCATTGATCAGGAATTCCACATGTTTTTTTCTGATCTTAGCTTCCGAAGTTTCAGTCACTTTCTGATATGTTACGTAGATGGTTCCCAAAACTAAAGTGGTCTCAAAAGCGAACGGGACGGGAGTGATCGCGGCGATCGCAAGTACTCCTCCTAATTTTCTAACGATAGAACTGCTGTCTTTTTTGAGTTCCGATTTATATAAGGAAACTTCTTTGATCCTTTCCGTGTATTTTTGTTTTTGAGGGCCTATAAATTCAGAGTCGAATTTTTCCAGATCCGCAAATGCGTCCTTGTATTTTGTCTTAAGACTCAGGTCTGTTCTGTATACATTACCTTCTTCATTCGTGTAAAAGAGAGAATATTGATGCTCTCTTGAAATTAAGGATTTATCTCCTCTTGGAAAAGAAGAACAAGAATAGATGGATAATAAAATTAGGATCTGTATTCGTTTTGGCATTGGCGCTTATTTTATATCCGATCTAAATTAAGAGTCGGACATAGTAAATAAATTTCTAAACCATGTTTTGTTTGTAACCTTTACCGATTTGTATCCGTCCAACAGCGATTTTCGCTGGACAGAAATTCTTTCCGGGGTTTCATAGAAGTGCCGGTCATTCTATGAATTCATTCTCTAAATATTCCATTATATTTTTTGTATCTATTTCTTCATTACTTGTGTCCTGTTCCGGAGCGGAAAGACAAGGTTCCGAAATTCAGTTACCTTCTTCCGGAGAACAAAGATCCGAAATGCCGGTACTCGTCCAATTCGAAGATGATTTGGAATACGATGTAAAAACTATGATGGCAACATTTGCTACAGGGGTCGAAGGCAAAGACAGAAGATTGGATAGGGAATACGCTAAATTTCCGATCTTAGTCGGAACAGGGGCCAGATCCAAAGAGCTGGAATTGGAAGGCACAGTCACCAGAAGGATTTCTTGGAACAGATCCGAAAGAAAAGAAGTGCTTATCACTATCGAAGGTAATAAACTCACTCATAACTGCGGCTTGGGGATCACTGATAAAACTTTAACATTCTCCGACCCCGGCAAAAAACCGTTTAGATCCGTTCGTTTATTTTTCCAAAGCACAGGAGTGAGAGATACTCCTCGTACGGGAATTACCTGGGTTGTAGGTCTCGGAACTTACTTACTCTATCCATTGATCTATACGGGCTTTGTGGTCGAAAAGTTGGATTGTGGATTGGTTCTAGAGGGTTAGATCGTAATTTTGCTTTTCTAATTCGTCTAATAGGAAGAATATAACAGAAAGGAAGAAGAATATGCCTTATATGGCTGTCGGATCTCGGCAAATTTTATATTCGGATTCTTCGGCTCCTGCTTTAGTAGGAGACCAACCCAGAGAGGTAGCTTCCGTTTCGGACAACGCTGTAGTGCAGCCGCAGACGGTCGTGGTTCCTCCGGGAGGATTACCTCCTCATTTGGGACAGTTCCTAGATTCTACAGTTTAAGGACATAGATGTACAGACTTCTTTTTTCCGTTTTACTCCAATCCTTGGTAGTAGTATTCGTTTTTCCTCTGATCGATTCGGGTTTTCGTGTCAGCAATCATGTTTGGGACGTGATAGTAATCGTCCTGTTCTTCGGATTTTTAAATTTTGTTTTAAGATGGTTCCTGGTCCTGGTCACCTTTGGTGTTGGGTATCTGGTTTATCTTTTGACTTTGGGAATTGCGGGACTTGTTGTGAATGCGATCGTTCTATTCTGGATCGCCGATATATTCCCTGATAAAATATTCGTGCCCGGTTTTTGGGCGGCTTTCTGGGGAGGAGCGATCCTGACCTTGGCAAACTATGTAGCCAAAAGAGAAAGTAAGGAAGAATATTCCGGATCAGATCGTAAAAAGAAAAAGTCCTATTAACAATTTTACGAATGATCCGAGAAATCCAGGCAATATTTAAGAACGATCCGGCCGCCAGGGGAATGGAATTTATACTCTATCCGGGATTACATTCCATTCTATTGCATAAGTATATTGCATATCCTTTATATAAGATAAGATTAAAGTTTTTAGCCAGATTTATTTCTCAGTTCAATCGTTTCCTTACCGGAATCGAGATCCATCCGGGCGCAAAGATAGGCAGCGGACTTTTTATAGACCATGGAATGGGGATCGTAATCGGCGGGACTGCAGAGATAGGAGACGATTGTATTTTATTCCACGGAGTTACTTTGGGTGGAACCGGAAACCACCAAGGAAAACGTCATCCTACCGTGGGAAACAATGTGCTTATAGGAGCAAGGGCGACAGTTTTAGGTCCGGTCCACGTAGGAAATAATGTGAAAATAGGTGCCGAAGCGGTGGTGATAGATCACGATATCCCGGACGATTGTACCGTGGTGGGTGCTCCGGGAAAGATCGTACGATTGAAAGGGAAGAAGGTAAAGATCTCCCTGAAGAAGACCAAAATAGTTTAGGTTTTTGTGATGCTTTTTAGTTCGGAAAGCATTTCCTCTTCCAATTCGTTAAAATATTTGGGATCATGCGTCATCACGTAAAATTGAGAATTTCCCTGGAATAATTTCAGAAACAGTTCCGCTTTCTTTCTAGAATCGAAATTTGTAGGAAGTGAAAGAGACTTCTTATTCTTCTCGAAATAATTTTCCAAACAAGAGGTCCAGGATCCCAATACGGAAGAACTTCTTTCCGCAAGGTCCGGTTCAGGTTTATCTAAACTTCCCATAAATCTAGCGAGAGGGCATCCGAAATATTTTCCCGACTTGACCTGCTTTTTTAAAAGAGCCATCCATCTATGCACAAACTCTTCCGGAGTTTCGGATCTTTCCATCAGTCTTTCCCAGCCTTGCTGAAAATCCCTGCCTTGGCGCTCTAAGTATTCTTTTCCCAGATCTTCTTTGGTTTGGAAATATCTATAAAAACTTGCCTTATGGGATTCCGATTCGTCGATCACCTGGTTGATGGAGGTCCCGGCGTAACCTTGAGAATACATCAAGCGGACAGCAGTGGATGCAATCCTTTCGAAAGGACCTTCCGGTTGGCTCAGTTCCGGTTTTCGTTTGCTCATCGGACTAAAATAAAATGATAGACTAACTGGTCTATTCCATTTTTATGAGGACGATTGCGGATAGACCGGTCGGTCTATCGGAGGAAAACCATGCAACAATTGCTATTTTCTAAAAGAAATCGGGTAGAATGGGAAGAAGTCCCTGATCCAAAACTTTCAGGACCGAACCAGGCACTAGTCCGTCCATTGGCGGTTGCCAGATGTGATCTGGATCTTCCCATTTTAAGAGGACAAACATTATTCCGTCCTCCTTTTCCTCTGGGTCATGAGTTCGTGGGAGAAATTCTAGAAACAAGTGAAGAGTTATCTTCTTTATTTCCTAAAGGAACTCGTGTTGCGGTCCCATTCCAAATTTCCTGCGGACATTGTACAAATTGTGAGACTGGTCTGACTAAAAGTTGCAGCACTGTTCCTCATACTAGCGCTTACGGAATGGGAAAAGGTGCAAAAGAATTCGGCGGAGCGATATCCGATTCCGTTTTGGTACCTTATGCGAAAGAGATGTTGATCCCTTTTTCTAATAAGACTGATCCGGCTGCGATCGCAAGTATCAGTGATAATATTGTGGAAGCATGGAAATTGGTAGGATTACATCTCAAACAAAACAAGAATAGATCCGTTCTTGTTTTGGGAGGTTTTGCTTCCAGTATCGGGTTATATACCGCTGCTCTTGCAAAACATATGGGAGCCGCGGATCTTGTATATGTGGATACGGATAAAAAACGTTTGGAGATCGCTGAATCTTACGGAGTGAAAGTAGAACAGATCGCTTCTTTCCCGAAAAGTTTAGGTAAGTTCGATATCGTGGCGGATGCAAACGGAACTTCAGAAGGTTGGGACTGCGGACTTAGATCTCTAGGAATAGAAGGTGAATTCGGATCCGCTTCTATTTTTTGGACCAATAATATTCCGATCCCTTATTTAGAATTATATAATAATGGAGCCACGATCCGTTTAGGAAGGGTTAGATCCAGAGAATGGATCCCTGAAATTTTGAGATTAGTAGAAGAGGAAGGTTTCGATCCTTCTAAGGTCACCACTCGTAAGGCATCTTGGTCGGAAGCTCCGGATGCTTTCTTGGAAGAGGAGACTAAGTTGATCGTCGTCAGATGAAGTACATTGGATTTGAAGGACGAGGAGACTCGTCCTTATTTTTTTAATATTGTCCTATCGATCTGAAATAATCCCCTAAAAGAGAATCCACTTCTTCAAAGGAAGAATATCCTTTAGTCAGAATTCCCCTGTCCAAACCGTCTGAAAACACCAAACAAGGAAAACCGGTTACGCCTAATATATATCCGTAATTGAAATCGTTTCTGGTTTCTAATAGGGTTTCTTCTCTATTGTACAATTCTTTAAATTCATCTAAAGGAAGTGAAAGTTCGGAAGCGATCTCTGCATACGTTTCGAAACTGCTTGGGTCTTTCCCCTTGGAGTGAAAACTCTCTAGTAGTTTATCTAAAAATGAAAAGGACAGAGTCGGGTCGATCCTTTGTGCCGTGATGACCGCTCTTGAGCCGGGCTCGGAATCGTATTTTATATTTCTATTTTGTAGAATATCATAGTGGAAACTTCTTTTAGAGATCCTTTCCACTTCCTTCCAAAGATATTTTAGTTTTTCAGTAACATCTTCGGTGAAGTCTTCCACTTCGGGACCGTATTTTAATCCGCCCAGTACTAATGTGAATTCTATCTTGTCAGAATATTTTTCCCTGATCTTCTCGAAAACGGGAGAGAAGCCGTAACACCAGGCACAAATAGGATCGGCTACGTATAGGATGGAATGTTTTGTATCCGGGCGTTTGAATTCTAGGCTCACAGATAACAGAGATAATTCTTCTTTTAACTTTTCCAACTAAAAAAGGCGGGAACATGTCCCGCCTTCCATTCCTTTTCAAATAGGAGGATCCTTTTTAGATTTCGTTCGGGTGTTTGACGTAGTAGAGCGACAGCCATACTACCCCGAAAAGTACCCCCGCGTAAGCTAGGATCGCAGTTGCGATGTCAATCATAGGAAGAACTGCTGCTATAGGCGTAACTTTAACTGCAGTAATCTTCGTAGCTTCACCAAGAATTAGGAAAAGACCTCCCAATCCTATTAGGTGATAGCGATTCATCGCATCCTTGGATACTCGGGCAAACCGGGCAAACACAGGAACAGCCAAAAGCGCTAATGCGAAGATGGTCACTGTATCCATGTTCATACCTCCTTAAGGTACTAGGTTAGACCGATGAGTGGGTTCGCACATTTCACAAGAGTTGAAAAATTATTTTAAAAAAACGTCATGTAATATAACGAGTGGTTAATAATAATTTTAGAGTTATAGTTCTTAAGGGTTAAATCATATTTTTATTGTATGTATCACGTAAGTGATGATCCATCTCCCGCGCGCGGAATTATATTTAGTATATTATTATATACTAAATTATATGAATTTTTGTTTAAGTGTGGAAGGTCCGCTGTTGGGGGATGGTCGGCGCCAGCGGGCCTTCTTCTTTTCATCGAATCGTAATCTAAAGGTAAAATTTTTTTTTGGACCGGAAAACGGCGTTAAGTATGTTCGTGATTCAGTGGACGTATTATCGTACTATTTGGAAACCTACGAAGCCTGTAGAAAGGCCTTCTTATCCTACAAAAAGCAGTTAAAATCCAAGTTTGAACGTTTCGACTATGAATGTTTGGAGATCCCTAAAGACGGGGGAGAATTGGATGTCTATTATTTGGGAGAAAAGAAGAAGCCTGCAAAACGTCTAGTAATCATGAGTTCAGGCATCCATGGAGTGGAGGGATTTGCAGGTTCCGCATTCCAACGCAGATGGATCGAAGAATTCCTGCTGGATGATAAAAGCACTTATAAACTTCCTAAAAATTCGGACTTTCTGATCTTACATGGGATCAATGCCCACGGTTTCAAAAACTTTCTGAGAGTGAACGAAAGTAATGTGGACCTAAATCGTAACTTCGCATTAAAAAGGGAAAAACTTCATAAGAAGTTCAAAAACAAAAAGTACAGAAAGATCCAAAGTTTTTTAAACCCAGGTTCCGAGTTCGGTAATTTTTTATTCGAGTATATATTCTTCATCATCCGGTTTTTAGGAGTGGTGATCCGTTTCGGTGCAAAATACGTTTTGGACGCTGCTGTAAATGGTCAGTATGAATTTCCCAAAGGGATCTATTACGGAGGCAGAAAGCCTGAACCTGTAGTTCGAGTTTTGAGAAAGTATTTTAAAAAAGTTTTAAAACCTTATGATCGTATTTTGATCCTGGATTTCCATACAGGTTACGGGGCGAAAAACGGTCTTAGCCTGATGCATAATGCAGAACCCGGTTCTAGGACGGATAAAAATCTCAAAAAAGTTTTCGGTGATTTCGGTCTTCTTCTGAACGAAGGAGAAGAGGACTTTTATAGGACCTCGGGCGATTTTACGGATTTTTTCGGTAAAATTTTGGCGAAAGAAAAAGATCTATTTCCTATTACCGTTGAGCTGGGAACATTCGGGAATCTGAATGTAATGGGTGCTATCCGCGGGAGTTTCTTGATGATCAGCGAGAATCGTATCCGTTTTCACGGTTCCAAATCAGAATTAGAAGCTGATAAGGTAAGGGAAGAATTTAAACAAATGTTCTATCCGAACCGGGAAGATTGGAGACTGGCCGCAATGGATCATGTTTTCGGAATTGTTCCGGAAGCGATTACCAGATTTTCTAAATTATAATCCTAAACCCTGTCTACGATCAGCAAAGTAACATCATCTTCGAAATCGGATCTATGGCAATAGGTCCTGCATTCCTTGATCAAACTTTCCGCAGCTTCCGCTGAATGGGACTGGGAATGGTTTCGAACAGCCAGGGTAAGCAAGTCTTCGCTGTATCTTCTGGTTCTGTCCGAGTTAGAATGTTCAGTGAGTCCGTCCGTATATAATACCAATCTATCTTGAGGCTGGAAGGAAGTTACATATTCTTCGAAGAATAGATCAGGGATCACTCCGACTAGTTTTCCTTTGGTTTCTAGATGTAAGGAACTTCCTTCCGATTTTCTAAATAGGATAGGAGGATTATGGCCCGCATTCGTATAGGACATCGTATTTGTGCCTGTATGAATGATCGCATAAAAAGCAGTTAGAAAATTTCCCGCTAATTTATTATACAATGCATAGTTGAGTGCAGTGAAAAATTTGGAAGGACTTCCTAATGTTTCCGGGTCGAATGTGCTTACTACAGTGTGAATGACTGTGGCTACGACGGAAGCGGAAAGTCCATGGCCGGAAACATCCGCGATCAGAACCGCACTTCGATTTTCATCCAGTTTTAGAATATTATAAAAATCTCCGCCTACATTATCGTAAGGGATATGCTGCACTCCAAACTCCAATCCTCCCACATAAGGAAGACTGGAAGGAAGTATCTTGTGCATTACTTCTCTCGCGCGTTTTAGTTCCCTATCCGTATCCAAAACTTTATGGAATAGGTCCGCGTTTTTGATGGTGACGCTGAGCCTGTTTGCGATCGCGCCTAACATTTCCAGATCAGCGTGTGTGAATGCAAATCCAGAGTATTTATTATTTACGCTGATCACTCCCAATAATTCTCCTCTGAAAAGTAAAGGAGCCGAGATAAGCGAGTTTGCCTCGAATTTATATTTAGCACTTTTATCGTATCTTGGGTCTTCGTCCAGGTTTTGGATGAGTAAACTTTGTTTTTCCTTTGCGACCCAGCCTGAAATTCCTTCTCCATAAGGGACTTGTATATTATGGATCGCTTCTTCCGGAATTCCTCTGGCAGCTAAAACCCTCAGTACTTCCAAGGTAGGGTCTGCAATATAGATGGTGCCTGCTTTTGCTTCTAAGAATTCGAGCACCTTATCTAAAAGCCAATTTCCCAATTCGTGAATACTCTTTTCTGCGACCGTTAATTTTTCGAATTCGTATAGTAGTCTGAGCTCCAACACCCTCTTCTTTAGAGTTTCATGAGCCTGAGCATTTTTGATCGCGATTGCGGCCATCTCGGAAAGTGAATTGAGTACCTCTACATCCGAGGCTTCGAAACTTCTGTTGTCCGACTTGTTCAGAATTTCCAGAGTCCCGATCACCTTGTCCGCAATGTATAAAGGAACACATGCAAGTGATCTGGTCCTAAATCCCGTTTTTTGATCCAAGGCAGGATTAAATCTCGGGTCAGTGTAAGCATCTTCCAGTATGATCGCTTTTTTCTCTTTGGCGACCCAGCCTGCGATTCCCTGTCCAGGTTCCAGCCTTGCGTATTTTTGGACGATCTCTCCTTTTTCTCCCAAGGCGACTTCGCAGTATAAAAATCCGTCCTTCTCCTCTAAAAGAAATAGGGAGCTTGCTTCCGCTTCCAACAGATCTTTGGAATACAACATGATCAAAGGTAGAAGTTGGTAAAGGTCCAGGTTAGCGTTTAGGATCGTACTCGTGTTCAGTAGGCTTTTGTATTTTCTGGCTTCCGAGTCAATGGTGGACATAGATGGGGCAAGACTCTCACGGATCGGAAAGTAAGTCAACGGATTGTCGTTTTCTGTCGGAACAAAATGTGAGAAAGGGGTTTTTTGGAGGAACTCCGGCCCTTTTTTTCGGTCGGATATATGAGTCTGGCAATGGAGTTCGATTTGCAAAGGTTAGTGATTTTTCTCAGTGTTTTTACCGTAATTCTTTTGATAGGTTATTCCTATGCGACTAGTCGTTTGATCGCACCTTTCGAACTTGGAACTTTTCAGAAGGTTTCTCTTTGGATCGGAGTGGTTTTTCTGGTCCTTCTCACCCCTAGCGCTTATCTTTTAAGTTTATTTTTTAGGGAAACCCGATGGCAAAAGTTCTGGGCGTACTCCGCTTTTACCACTTTGGGATTTGCTACCATTCTTGTTTCTTTTGTGGTCTTTAAGGATCTGGGAAACTTGGCTTGGAAAGGTGTTATCTATCTTTCGGACCTTCTACAATCCAAAAGTATTTCTGTCGCATCAGCCGAAACCGAGGTATTATTCGGATCGGAAAGATTCGGAAGAGCGGATTTTTTAGCCAGGTTCTCTTCCTTTGCCCTTTTGGGACTCGCAGGCGGATTAACTGCTTTCGGATTTTACCAGGCCAAAAAAACTCCCACTGTCAAACACGTTAAGATCAAGGTAAAAGATCTGCCCGACGGTCTGCACGGTTTTAAGATCGCTCAACTTTCGGATATACATATAGGTCCTACGATCAAAGGGAATTTTTTAGAAGGTGTGGTATCTAAAACAAATTCTCTGGAACCGGATCTGGTTGCGATCACCGGAGACTTGGTGGATGGAACCGTAAACATGCTTAAACATCATGTTTCTCCTCTGAAAGATCTGGAATCCAAATACGGCACATTTTTCGTGACCGGGAACCATGAGTATTATTCTGGAGTGATCGCCTGGATCAGAGAATTGGAAGATCTTGGGATCAATGTATTATTAAATCAGAATAAACTAATAGATCATAACGGTGCGAAGATCGCAGTCGCAGGTGTGACCGATTATAAGGCTCATACTGTGATCCCCGGTCATAGAACCGATCCTAAACAAGCTTCTCTCGGAACGGAGGACGCTCATTATAAGGTCTTACTTGCTCACCAACCTAATTCGATTTTTGAAGCTGCGAAAGTAGGATACGATCTTCAACTCTCCGGACATACTCATGGGGGTCAATATTTTCCCGGTAATGTGTTCATTCATCTATTCCAAAAGTTTGTGGCCGGTCTTAACAAATGGGAAGATACCCAACTTTACGTGAGTAGAGGAACGGGATATTGGGGACCTCCTATAAGAATAGGCGCTCCTTCCGAGATCACTCTGCTTGTTTTGGAAAAACAGTCTTAGAACTTTATTGACATTCTGATCTTCCCGGGCTCTATGTAGGGAATCCGGGATCCAGAATGGTCAAAAAAATTTTCAGTTCGATTGTATTATCCTTATTCTTCTCATCCGTCTCCTTCTTCTTTTCCGATTGTTCCAAACCAAAACCAAAGTCCAACCCAGAGATCGAAAGACTAAAACCAAAAAAGAAAGCGGACGATAGGGACCAGGACTCGGATATTTCTTCCAGAGAATATTTCGATGAGGACGCGGATGGTAAACCTATTGAAAGAAAATCGGAACCAACTCCTGCAGTAAGTTTAAGATCTTTTGCAAACGGTTCTCCCGGATGTAAAAAAGGAAATTGTAAGAATGGAGAAGGTGTTTATGTTTATGATACAAAAGATGTCTACTCCGGCAGATTTTCAGGAGAGATGAGAGAAGGTTGGGGGACCTTGGCTTATTCCGACGGAGATAGATACGAAGGAAATTGGTCGGAAGATAAAAAATCGGGCGCAGGACGTTATGTGTTTCGGGATGGTTCCGTTTTTAGCGGATCATTTACTGCTGAAGGTAATGGGAACGGCAAGTATACCAAAGCAGGCAGAACGAATAAATGCAGATTAGAGAATCGAAAGCTATTCTGTAAATAATTCATATTAACCGATAATCCTTTCGGATGAGTTTATATAAATATTAATAAACGATTGTTCGATTATGATAGATCTCTTTTTTACAAGAGGTCTTGCTTTTCAAAAAAAGAGAGTTAGAATGTTCCATCGCAGGACGGAGGTCCTTATGGAAAGATGGCATGATTGGTTAGAGACTCATCGGGATTGGTGGATCGATATGGTCCGCGTATATTTGGGTGGGGTTCTGGTGTATAAGGGACTTGCATTCCTTGCGGATACGGATGCTCTTATCCGACTCATGGAATTGAATAATGCTCCTTATGCTTCTACATTATTAGCTCATTATATAGTGATCGCTCACATTTGTGGTGGTGTGTTGCTGATGGTAGGACTTCTGACTAGATTCTCCGCGATTTTACAATTGCCTGTACTAGTCGGGGCCGTTTTGTTCATCCATGCAAGAGAAGGTTTTGTATCCGCAGGATCGAATTTGCCTTATGCATCCATGATCCTACTTTTACTTTTACACTTTTCTTTGTATGGATCGGGCCGTATCTCGGCGGATTTTTATATAGAAACACATAAGAGCGTTTAAAAGAAAGTTCGTTAGCTCTTTATAATATTCAAAGAGCTAACGATCCTATTTTGACTTCAGGCAGGTTCCGATACTTTGTCCAATAAACCTATCCAATCAGTCCTTTCCGGTTGTCCCGGTTTTCTTTTTCCGAAAAATTGAACGATCAATTCTCCATCCGCATCGTATACTTCCATAGAATGGATGACTCCGTCTTTAGAAGGTTTATCCACTATATAAACTTTAGAGATCAGATCTGATCTTAAGTGTAGATTGAATTCCGGATCCAGAACATTCCACCAAGATTCTAAAACCTTAATATTGGTGACTTCTCCCGTATGGATCTGAATGGATCCAGGGTTTCCTACGAAAACCATGATAGGGCTTCTGTCCAAGGAGGCAATTTCCAACATTCTTAATACCGCTTTAGGCTCTACTGTTTTGGTGAATTTTCCATCGGCGAGCTCCATGGATTGGATCCTGGATACACCATGTTTTTTTAATAGAGAGAAAAATTCGTGAGTGTCTTCCAATTTTCCCCAGTCGCTCAAGAACTCTTCTTTGGTTTCCGGGCTGATCTCTTTTTTCTCAGGGACCTTGGTTTCCTTTTTGTTTTCGGAAGAGAATAAAGAGGAGAAGTCAGTAGATCCGTTCTTAAATTCAGATCTTAGTTTTTCCCAAGCGGATACGTTTGATCTGTCCGTGAGGAAAAGTTTGAACATCGCTTCTCCATTTTCATTGAAAAACTGAAAAGATCTTTGTGTGGAATCTTGTTTAGGTTCTTCTACTGCAAATCCGAATTTCCAAATTCCGGGGAAAAGTCTAAGATCGATATCTGTTCCAACGACTAGGATATGTCCAGGACCGGAACTTACTTTTTCGAATATTCCTTTTCTTTCATGTACGCAGGCTTCGTTGCGAGTAAGGACCATTACATGTCCTAATTCTCCGAATTTTGCGAATAATTCTCCCCAATTAGTTTGGAGGGAAGAAACTTGAGGGAATCCTTCCGCCTTGGAAATTTCGGAGGCAGCTAATAGTCCGCCTTCCGAGGTTTTGAGCTGGGAAGCGATCTCTCTTGCTCTAAGGCGAGGTTGTGTTTCTTTGATCTGTTTCCAATCTTTGATGATATTCTCGATCTCTAACGATTCAGCGATGGACATTTTCTTTGACTCCTTTAGCATCAATTATATAGGGTAGGCCGTTTATTTTATTCGGTTCTGCGGGACCGAGGGGGATTAGGTAATGCCCTCCTTCCGGGAAAGGGACCTTTTTGGTTCTTAATAGGAAATGTTCTAAAACAAATTCCTCATCCAGAATATTTTCAGGAACTCCGTCCGCTAGTATTTTACCTTCTTTTAATACTGCAATCCGATCCGCGTATCTTAAAGCAAGGTTCAAGTCATGGAGAATACATAGAACCCCTCTTCCTTCTTTACTGAGTTGTTTTGCTTTTTCTAATAAAGAATGTATTCTGTTCGGATCTAGAGAAGCTCCCGGCTCATCTAAAAGAACATAACTTTCTCTTTGGGAGGGTTCCTTGTCCTGGACCAAGACCCTTGCCATCTGGGTCCTTTGTTTTTCTCCGCCGGAAAGTTTATTATAAATTTGGAATCTTTCTCTTTCTCCCAGACGGACCGAATGAAATCCTTCCTCAACGATCCGGTCCTCTAAGGGTTTAGGAACCCTTAATTTAGAGCAGGACCTTCCCATTCTGACGATCTCGTCTGCGATAAACGGAAAATGGATCTCCGATTCTTGAGAAAGAACACTTCTTCTGAGCGCTAGATCTTCCGAATCGTATTCGGACAAAGGGATCCCATCCAATAGCACCAATCCTTTGTCCGGAGATATTTCTCCTGAGAATAATTTTAATAAGGTGGATTTTCCCGCTCCATTCGGACCGAGCACGATCAAAAGTTCTCCAGGATACAAACTTAAGTTTACTCCTGATAATAAGAACCTTCCGCCTCTGGATAAGGAAATGTCCGATAATACTAGGCTCATCTGAATTCTCCTTCTCTACGTTTTGCTTGTAAGATCAAAAATAAGAAGAATGGACCGCCGATACCTGCCGCAATAATACCGATCGGAAGTTCGGAAGGAAATGCGATAGTGCGTGCCGTTAAGTCCGCTATTGCGAGAAGAAGTGCTCCTCCGAATAGGGAAGCGGGGAGTAACGTTCTATGGCCTGGGCCTAAAACCATTCTCAGAATATGAGGAACGATCAAACCGACGAATGCAATATTTCCGCAGATGGAAATACTGACTCCTACTAATAAACTTGCAAGAACGATGGTGAGATTTCGGATCCTTCTTACCTTGAAACCCGTATGAAAAGCTTCCGCTTCTCCCAACGCCAATGCATCCAAACCTCTGGCTAAGACTGGAAAGAAGAAGGTTACAACAAGAAGAACGGCACCCAATAGATAAATTTTATGCCAGCTTGCCACTGCCATACTTCCTAAACTCCAAAAGGTCAAGTTCCTAAGTTGTGTATCATCCGCCAGATAAGATAAAAATCCTAAAAGAGAAACTACAGTTGCATTCACTGCGATCCCTGCGAGTACGAGAACAAGCGAGAATCCTCCTCCTTCTCTTTTGGAAACAATATGTAAAAAAAATGAAACTGATAACGCTCCACCAAAAGCGCATAACTGTAATAGGAAACTTTCTTTTCCTCTCAGTTCGGCAGGGAAGAAGGTCAATATCTTTTCTGAAAATACGATCCATGTAGAAGCAGCCAATGCTGCCCCGGGACTTACTCCGATAAATCCCGGTTCTACCAATGGATTTCGAAAAAGACCTTGTATACAAACTCCCGCAGAAGCGAGGGAAGCTCCGACTAACATAGATAATACGAGTCTGGGTAATCTCAAATTCCAAACTAAAATGGAATGTGGGACCTCCAACTCGGACAAGGAGTCCTGTCCTAATAGTAGTACTTTCAGGATCTCTCCTGTTGAAAGTTGGATAGAACCGAATTTAAGAGAAAGTATCCCTATCCCGAAAATCCCGGCGACTAACACTGCATATACGAGAATAGCCGGGACCTTGCGTCCCGTTTTTTTCTTCTTATCTTCCCCTTTAGGTTTTGTTTCAGGGGAAGAAGTTTCCAAGGAAGACACGATCATTTTTTATCAGGCGTTTTAGGATGGAAGGATCCGAATAATTCCTCTATACCCTGACCAAGTCTTGGGCCGAAACCTAAAAGAACTAGATCGTCTATCGCAACTACTCTGGATTTTTTTCCGGCAGGAGTATCTTTCACACCCGGAAGTGCGAATACTCCTTCTTTTCCGCCAAGGCTTTCTAAACCTCTGCTTGGAATTAAGATGATATCAGGTTGTGCTGCGATAACCGCTTCCGGAGTGATCGGTTTAAAACCTTTGAATCCGTCCACTGCATTGATCCCTCCACCGAGTCGGATCATTTCGTCCGCGGGTGTTTCCGTTCCGGAAACTTGAGCGAGGCTTGTTCCTCTATGGTATACGAATAAAACTTTCGGTTTGGATTTTAATTTAGAGACCTTCTCCGCAATTTTAGAATGTTTTTTGCGGATATCTTGCACGATCTTTTGGGCTTCTTTTTCGGCTCCGATCTCTTTTCCGATCGCAAGAATATTATTTAACGCAGGTTCTACTCCGGGCAGTCCGGGATAGATAATCACTTTGAGGCCTGCGGATTTAAGTTGTTCGATTACTTCAGGAGGACCAGCGTATTCTAATCCTAAGATCAAATTCGGTTTTAAGGAAAGAATACCTTCTGCGGAAAGCATTCTTTGGTAACCAACTTTAGGAAGTGCCACTGCTTCGGGAGGATAAAGGGAAGAAGTGTCGTTTCCTACGACTAATTTACCTTTTCCTAATGCGAAAACGATCTCTGAAACAGTTCCGTTTAATGTTACGATCCTAAGTTCTTTTGCTTCTGCGAAGATAGCTGCAGGTAAACAGAGGAACAAAGCCAAGATTATGATTTTTTTCATATTGGTTCTCCCAATTTTTGTTTTTACCGGACCCCCGGTACAGGTGAAGAAGAAGGTATCGGAGCCGCAGAATAATCCGCAGGAGCCGCACCCGCGCTGAACCTTCCATCTATCCCCACATAATAGAATCTAGGCTTTTGCGGATTATAAGTAAGATCGAATGTATCTAGAAGGTTGTCCACACCTGCGAATATTTCAAAAGTTCCTAATATCTTTTGTGAAACTCTTATATTCAAATTGGTATGAGCATTTACCATTCTCACTCCATAAGTAGGTCCTGTAGTACAGTAAGATAAGTTTCTTTCCGTACAATATTCTTGGATCCCGCCCGGAATATTTCCGAATAATGCGTTAATCGTATTTGTTGCTTGTGTTGTAAGCTGAGCGCTAAGTGCGGAAAATTCAGTAGGTAATTGAGGATCGCACCAAAGTGGATTTTTTTGGCAGTAATAAGGTTGTTTTCCGAAAATTACTGCGAATAGAGAGAAGCTGAATCCGCTAGGTTGGTGATCTATACGTATATTCGCATTCCATCTATGATAACCTCTTCCTTCTAAAGGAAGATTGGTCAATTCGTCTCTTGTGTCTGTGTATGTGTAACCGCTGCCAAGAGACACATTTTGGTGAACTCTAAGAGTTACAGAAGATTCAAATCCTTTCGTAAGGGCCTTTTGGTAATTGGATGTATTAAAGATCTGTAATCCGGATGCGTCTCTAGTCGGGTTGGTCCTGAATCCGATCAGGTTATCTATATTATTATAGAAGAAGTTGAAGCTGAACCAGAATACCTTATTCGGTTCCCATTCCCCTCCCAAATTATAACTGCGGGAAAGTTCAGGCTTTAGATTCGGGTTCCCTGCTACCCTATATCCAACACCTGGGTTTATAAAATTATAATATAGATCCTGGAAACTGGGAGCCCTATATCCTAAACCGTTGGCTGCCCTGATACGGAATTTATCAGTTACATCGTAACGAACCGCTAATTTAGGAAGTACTTGCCCTCCGTAAATGGAGTCGTGGTCAGAGCGGATACCTGGAACTATCTGGATCCTAGGAGCGCTGGAAACTCTCCATTCATCCTGCACATAAAACGCATTTCTTTGTCTTTGGGCGTATCCGTTTTGGGTTTGGTAAGGATCCGTCCCCAGGATATCACTCGCACAAATATTAGGAAAATTTCTTTTACAGTCCGGAGCGATCCTCGCAGATGAGAATTGATCTATTAATGTTTCCGCTCCATAGGAGATCACATGTCCTTCCGAGATCCTATGATCTAAACGGGTTCGGATCTCTGTGACTGCGTTGTCTAACTTCTCTCTTTTATCCTGAGCGTCCGACTTTCTTTGGTCGTATGTATATGTATCGAAAAATCTAGCATAGTTCGTATTTACGTTTAAGTTTAACGTTTTAGTGATTTCCCAATCTGCGTTGACAGCACCCATAAAGTCATGGGTTTTGTTACTTCTATCGTATACTCCTCTAGGAGGAACTGCATCTACCGCATTTTGGTTTAAATATCTGTAATAGAACTGGAATCCTAATTTAAAAGTTTCCGAAATATCAAAAGTGGTTTTATTGGAAACGTTTATATCTTCGAATGCGCTGCCTGAGGTGGATTCTAAAGGACCTTCATAAGGAAGTTTTTTACGATAAATATAAAGTTTTGTCCAAAGAGGAGTGTCTACTGGAAAAGGGGAGTAGCTAGAAGAAAGACTTTCTATTCTTCCGTTCTTTGGGCCCAAGGTAGCATCCGGTGTTAGATCGTAACCATCTCCTCTATGCCAACCTGCAGTAAAATTGGTGGAGACTATTCCTTTGCGCACTCCTACCGACGCATAATTACGGAATTCTGTTCCTGTTCCGTAATAGACGGGATTTCCTCCTCCCATAAAAGTCCTGAAGTTCGCAGAATAAGGATCTTTTTGTTCCTTAGTGATGATATTGATCACACCCGCAATCGCATCGGAACCGTAAAGAGCGGATGACGCACCTTTTACTATCTCAATTCTTTCTATATCTTCCGCTTTAAATCTGGTTAGGTCGATGGAACCGCTGAAACGCCCTGTAGTCCTCTGTCCGTCCACTAGGATCAAAACGTTTTGGCCCGAGAGACCCTGTAAACGAACTGTGGATCCTCTTTCTCCCGCTTGTGCTGGACGAACTTCTATCCCTGGAACGTTACCTAGGGTTTGGGATATATCTCTCGCCCCCATTGCATCTATATCTTTTCTGGTGATTACCTCGGTAGTGATCGTGGAGTCTTTTAAAAAACCTTTTCTACGAGTACCGGTGACAGTGATGATAGAACCTCTGTCGTTATTCCCGTTGTTAATATCTTTTCCTGATTCCGGATTTACTTTAGGTCTATCGGAATCATCTTTTTTTTCTTCCGTCTTCTTTTCAGGAAGAACTTCTCCTTGGGAGAAGATAGGAACTCCTAGAAAACATAAACCTGAAAATAAGATCAGATAAAGTGTTCTAGGAATGGAAGAAGGTTTGATCTTCCCCATCAAGGAACTACCTTCCAAATGAATTTAGGGAATCCGCTGGTGCTTGCGTTGTCGTAATAATCTGTGACTTCTAATCCGAAATGGGAAACTCCATCTGAACCTTGGATCAGATATCCTCTTGCTTTCGGGCTAAGAATATGGCTGGTTCCGTCATAATCGTACCAATCCCAGAGTGCGGGGCTTGCATTTTCAGTGGCAGTTCCGAATCCACCTCCTCCTGTTTGAGACATGAGTTGGTCCGCTTGTATTGCACAATCTCCTCCGGTTACGCTTGCTAAATTAGTATCACCTGCAATAAAACAAGATCCTGCGTCCTCGGAGCCGCTTGTTCCGCTATTTGTACCTATTACGAATCTTTTAAATTTTAGATCCCAAGTTCCGGACTTAGTAGTTTCTACTCCGCCTGCTTTTAGGTCTAAATAAACCCAGCAGCCGCTTGCAGTCGCATTCACTATTGTAGTATTGATCCCTGCAGATGGAGAATTGGGAGTTGTGGTTGTGTCTCCGGGGGCCTTAATACATCCTCCACCACCGTCTTCCAATGCGGCTAAAATCGCAAGACCGTCGTCTCCTCCGGTGCTAGGACCGCAAAAAACGGTTAAAGTTGTCATGAGAATAATGAAAATTGAATATACTGTTTTCATTATTGGATCCCCCTTTTTTAAAAAATTAATAATTACAATAGGCGGCCGAATTCGACCGCCTAAAATTCTTAAAGCGCAGTAGTGCTATAAGTTACTACCTTAGTCGCAGTTACTCCGGAAGCGGAGCTGCCGGTCTTATAATATGTGCTAGTGCTGCCGGTGGAACCGATACCCGCACCGCTTGGCCAATCAGCTTTATTGATGATCGCGTTAGACTCGGTAAGGGTACATCTCTTCTTACAGTTTGCACCTTTGTATCCGGTTCCCCAAATGGTAACTTTAGGAGTTGTGTCCGCGCTGATATCGATACAAACATCGCTTGGAGTAGTAGTGAAGGAATCGAAAAGGCTCTCTCCAGTTCCTCCAAGAACTGGGGTAGCAGTTCCGTCATTTGTTCCATAAGCTGTGGTCGCGGAATAACCTGCGTAAACCATCGGCCCGCCTTGGTAGACATTCACTACGAGTCTTCCGTCGCCTGCAGTTGTAGTAGGTGTGGAAGAAGTTCCTGCAAGGCCGTCCGTGTATCCGGTTGCCAGGTAGATGGTTCCGTGTCCGCTTAGAGCTTGGAGCAACGCTCCTTCTAACCTGATATGTCTTGCCGCACCTGCAGTTGGGATGGAGATCAATTGGAAAGTATTGATCCCTGCAGTGATTGCAGTTTCTGCGATCTCATCGTTTGCCACCGCAGCATCTACACAGGCGCTGTTTAGGGCCCCGAGTACAAGTGCAGCGTTGGACTCTTTCGAGCCTTGGTCGCAATTCATTAAGAAGGATATTCCTAGAATCATCGTCAATAGCGTCTTGGTTGTGTTCCGTTTCATGTTTTCTCCTGTTGAGACTCAATTCTCATTAGTAGGAGTCATGTTTTCTATATTTAGGTTCCGAAATGAGTCTAAAACTCAAAATCAAAATCTCTCGGAATCTGTCAACCAAGAATGAGAACAATTCTCAGAAGCGATAAGGAAAAGTCCACTAAAGAATTCTTAAAAAGCCGGGCATTCTGGCGGTCTGGAGGGTTGATATTTGTCTGAGGACTGAAGTCTGTTCAGAAGGATTTTGGATTTAGAGGCATTCCATTTTACCATAAAAAGTATATTTCGTTTTTCTAATCCTTAAAGAAGAAGGTTTTGGGAAAAGTAATTGATAGGTCCTTCCACTTGGGTTAAAACTATGGTCCGAATTCCGAATCTTTCGGTGACGGAGAGTTCCATAATAGGAGGGTACAGTATGAAGAAAAAATGGGTGGTGGTTGCAAACCGAAGCGAGGCAAAAATTTTCGAATACCAAGGGCCGACTAACGGTTTGAAGCTGGTGCAATCTATGGAGAATCCCGAAGGAAGACTCAGAAATTCGGATCTAGTTACGGGAGCAGGCCAAGCTTCCAGATCGGATTTTGATTTTTTTCACGAACCGAAAAAGAGAGTGGCTGCGGCTTTTGCAGGTAAACTCAGCGATTTTATGAACTTGGAAAGAAAGAAGGATTCTTTCTCCAATTTTATTTTGGTCTCAGAACCTGGCTTTATGGGAATGATCCTAGGAAAACT
This sequence comes from Leptospira dzoumogneensis, assembly GCF_004770895.1. Classification (NCBI taxonomy): domain Bacteria; kingdom Pseudomonadati; phylum Spirochaetota; class Leptospiria; order Leptospirales; family Leptospiraceae; genus Leptospira; species Leptospira dzoumogneensis. The sequence continues at coordinate 662,137 of NZ_RQHS01000005.1, forward strand.
TGACGAGAAGTCTAGAGAAAGGATCTATCATAAGATGCCTAAAGATATCGTACATGAAAGAGAGTCCAATTTGATGCACCATCTCAAGAGTGTGCTTGTAAGCGAAGCATAAGTTCCATTCGAGTCGATATTATTAAGGCCGCCTTCATGGCGGCTTTTTTATTGACGCGGCCGAATCCTAAAGGATTCTACCTCAGTAAAAAATTGGAGAGAGTTCAATGGCTGCCTCAAAAGAAAAATATATCCTATCAATCGATAGCGGAGGAAGCGGGATCCGAGCTATCTTATTCGATAAGAAGGGCAGAATAGTTTCTCGCCAGTATGAAAAAACTCCTCCTATCGTAAGTGAACCAGGTGCATTGGAGCATGATCCCGAAAAACTTTGGCAGGCACTTGTTTCCATTCTCAAAAAAACTTTTAAGAATAAAAAGTTCCAAGCTGCAAATGTGGATTCATTGGGGATCTGCAACCAAAGAGGATCTTTTCTTCTTTGGGATAAATCTACAGGTAAACCTCTAACTAAACTGATCAGTTGGGCGGATGTAAGAGCGGGCAAAACTTCCGCCGAGATGAACTCGAATACCATCTGGAAAGTAATCCAATTCGTTTCCAAGATTCTTGGAACGATCACCGGTCAGCCGATGTTGATCGCTACTCATATGCTTAAGTTCACCACGGACCACGCTTCCGTTCGTTTAAAATGGGTGCTGGATAAAAATCCCGAACTTAGGAAAAGAGCGAAGAAGGGAGAGATACTTTTTGGGACTTTAGACACTTGGTTCGTGTACAAACTCACAAAAGGAAAAGAGCATATCAGCGATCCTTCTAACGCGACCGTGACCGGAATGTTCAATCCTTTTCAATTACAATGGAATGCTCCTCTTTGCGGGATTTTCGGAATTCCGATAGGAATTTTTCCGAATGTAAAAGATACAGCTGCAGATTTCGGAACTACGGATCCTTCTTTATTCGGTGTTGGAATTCCGATCAGAGCAGTGGTTGGAGATCAGATGGCGGCTCTATTCGGACATGCATGTTTTGAAAAAGGTGGAGTTAAAATTTCCCAAGGTTCAGGCGCTTTCGTGGACATGAATATGGGAGATAAACCTAAACTTTCCAAAAGAGGTTTGTTCCCACTGGTTGCTTGGAGGCTTGCCGGAAAACCGACTTATATGTTAGAAGGTTTTACCGGAACTGTAGGAACTCTAATCGACTGGCTTGGAAAAGGGATCGGTCTTTCCGATACTCCGAAAGTTTTGAACGAACTTGCTTCTCAAACGAATGATACGGAAGGAGTGGTCTTCGTTCCGACCGCTTCCGGGATGAGATATCCTCATTTTAATCCGAATGCAAAGGCTTCCGTATTCGGACTTTCTCTTGCAACTCACAGAAGACATGTAGCAAGAGCAGTGCTCGAGGGAATTGCATTATCTTTATTTGATATATTAGAAGGTATCAAGAAGGACACGAATGTTCCCGTAAGTTCCATCATGGTAGATGGTGGAGTTTCCCAATCGGATATACTTCTACAATGTCTTGCCGATTTTTGTAATGTAGAAGTGAAACGTGCACCTGAACCTGATATGACCGCTACTGGAGCGGCCTATCTTGCGGGACTAGGTTCCGGGTATTGGAAAAGTTTGGAAGAATTGAGTAAACTAGAAAGAGGTTATAAAGTTTTCAAACCTAAGATGGATCCGAAGTCCAGAGAATTAAAATTGGAACGCTGGCATAGAGCGGTACAATCCACTCTTAAGATAGATTAGATTATTCTTGGATACGAATGGAGCTGACTACCGTGGTCAATTGTTCCGCCAATTCTTCGGTAGGCTCCTCGTCCCCATTATAAGTGATCAAGATCATTCTTTTTTTAGCGGAGACTAGATAGACCATCCAATGTCTTCCGTCCTCTTTTAAGAATTCACATGCGATAATCTTAGAACCCTCGTTATTCTCGAAGAATGCGGCCATCTCCCTCACGAATTCAATTTTGTGGGTCGCGAGATATCTTTCTAGTTCCTGTTCCGGATCGAAACCGCCTTCTTTATTTTCGAACGCATAAACCTGCATCGCGCCGGAACCATTTTCTTCGAAAAAAGCCGGGATACCTTCGATCACAATATTCTGCCAATGGCCTGGGATCACCATGCTATACCAGCCGGAGGGAGAACGATAAAGTCTGTAATCTAACTTTTTATCCATTGGAGAAACTATTTCGTCATCTTAATCCGGTTAAAAATCAAGGCAAGCATGTTTGGGAATACTTGACATTCGTGTTGTCTCAGTGATCCTCTCCTGTTGTGATTGCTATCCTGAAAAACAGAAGAGGCCCCTTCTACCTGATCACTACCTTTTTCGCGATCCTGTTTTTTGCGGTCTTTGCATCATCACTCGCGATCGTATTTTCCCTATTTCTGATCGCCGTACTGGTTTTATATCCTGTTTTATTGGACTGGTTCTCTCGCCTGTATGGTCAGGAAGATATTGCGGACGAGCTGCATTTTGCAAAAACAAAAGACGGATGGAATATCGCATTACACAGACATATTCCTCCTATTCCGAATCCTGAACTTGCACCGGTGATCGTGGTGCATGGTATCGCTACGAATAAGTATGTGATCGATTTGGACAAAAGACATTCTCTTCCTTACTATTTAAAATTAAGAGGTTACGAAGTATTTGCAGTTTCCTTAAGAGGTGCCGGGAGTTCCTACCATGAAAGCAGGGGAGGATACGAGGACTTCACTTTTGATGATTTAGTAAAATATGATGTTCCTGCGATCATCTCCAAGGTACTTTCTTTGACGGAGAGTAAACGTGTGAATTGGGTAGGCCATTCTATGGGTGCAATGATCTTCTATTCTTATTTAGGGATCACATCCAAACCCGAAAAAGAAAAGATCGCAAGTTTTGTTTCCTTGGGCGGACCGGGAAATTTAAATCATTTAGGTTTAAGCCTCATCGGTTTACTTTCTAGATTTCCTCGTGCCAGAAAAGTTTTGGATCTAAAATTCGGAGCTTCTATGCTCGCACCATTAGCCGGGGAAATTTACACACCTATAGATCAGATACTTTATAATCCGAAAGCGATCAGACCTAGGATCGTTAAAAAGGTAATGAAAAACGCGGTCGAAAATATCAGCGAAGGACTGATAGAACAATTCATGTCTTGGATAGAGACAAAGAAGATGAGTTCACTCAACGGATTTTATAATTATATAGATCTACAAAAAGAGATCACTGTTCCTAGTCTGTTTATCGCGGGTGCAAACGACGCGATCGCAACTCCTGATACGGTCCGATCCGTATACGAAAGAGCGGGAACTAAGGTCAAAAAATTTCATGTGATCTCTAAGGAAGAAGGGGCCAGCGACGATTACGGTCATGGCTGTCTGATCTTAGCGGAGAAGGCGGAAGACGATGTGTTCCCTAAGGTAGAAACCTTCTTAAGAGAATATGGAACCTCCAAAAAGCAGGGCTGGTTTTTGCGATTAAAAAGAAAATTTAAACAGAATATTCGAACCTAACACTACATAATCTCTGTATTGCTGCCTTAAAAGAGTGGCATTCTTCCTTATATCTCACCAAATTCCAAGTATGTCTCAATATAAATATGCCTAAATAATAAACATATCTAAAATTTGTACGCATAAATTGGGCATAATATTTAGATTTGAAGAATTGGTACGCTAATTGCATAAGATCTCGGTAGAGCGAAACGAATCCAAAGAGAAAAAGAATCGGATACGTAGAGGTGCTTGACCATGATAGAACTCAAATTTGGGCAAAGAAAAGTAGTTAGCTTCCGAGGTGCGAGGAAGGTCGTCGGGGGTTTAACCGAGAAGAATAAGATCGATATCCTTCTTTATATCAGTAAGGAATTTGCAAACGCGGATAAGGAAGAGGAACTTTACGATATCGTAATAAGCCTTTGTAAGGATATTTTCGAGTGTGATAATACCACTCTCAGGATGTGGAAGGGAAATCTTTTGGTCCCTTCCCGCTTCTTTAAAGAAACAGTTCCACCTCGCCGGGACCTGAGTCAGGATGAAGGTTATTCGGGATTCACTTTTAAGACCCGTATGCCATTGCTTATCCAGGACTTAACACATCACGCGGAATACATAGACGAGGGAGAGACCACCCGAGCCGTTATGTGCGTTCCTATCATGTACAAAGAGGATTGCCTCGGCACGATTGCGGTAGAATCGGACACTGAATTTTTCTACAGAGAAGACGACCTGGAGATCTTAGAAGCTCTAGGCTCCCAGCTCGCTCTTGCGATCACAAGCGTTCGTTTGATCCAAGGTTTGGTCCATGCGAATGAAAGAGAGGCTCAAATCCTGAAACAATTGGAATGGGATATGAGAATGGGTCGTAACGTCCAAAGCCAGATCGTAGAGACTGCGATCGCTCCTTGGAACGGTCTACATTTCGGAACTTATTACGAGCCGATGACCGAGGTTTCCGGAGACTACTTTAATGTGGTCCGACAAGGAAACTCGATCACTGCGATCATAGTGGATGTGTCAGGGCACGGTATTCCTGCTGCGTTAGTCACGATGTCCATCCACTATCAATTCCAACGTTGTACTTCCCTTGGTATGGGACTATCCGAAACTTTGGCCGAGTTGGGTGAATCCATCCGGCCACAGCTTCCGGATGGAACTTATTTCACTGCTTTCATTCTGAAAGTTTACAGTGATTATACTTACTCTTATGTGAATGCAGCTCATCAGAAAATGCTACATTACCATAACGGTCATGGAAGGATAGAAGAGCTGGATACCCAGGGAGTTCCTCTCGGTATTTTCGAAGTAGAAAGAAGTAATTTCGAAGAGAAACACGGAAGGATCCTGCCTGGAGATATTTTATTCTTACCTACGGACGGTATCACCGAACAGAAGAATGAACAGCGTCAAGAGTTAGGGAACCAGCGTTTTATAGAATGGATCCGTCAGGAAAAATCAACCATTGAAGAACAAAGAGATAAGATCTATGTCGCCGATTTAGTCGGTTCATTGATCGGAAGATTCAAAAGGTATAAAGGAGATATGAGGAACGGAGACGACGTTTCTTTACTCGCGCTCCAATGTAATCCTGAACTTGGAAAAGCAAAAACATTACTCTCTTTGGCGAAATCCGCCGCAAAAGCAAAAAAGGACCAAGTCGCTTACGACAAGGCTCTGGAAGTATTTTCCATGGACGAGTCTCTCAAGGACAGTTTGGTACTTCTTGGAAAAATGTATTACAGAGATAGAAATTTCGAAAAGAGCGTACAGTTCTTAGAGAAGTATATCAAAACCAGCGGAGAAGAATCCGAGCATATCCATTATCTTTTAGGAAGAGCGTATTACGAACTGGAAAATATTCCGGAAGCAAAGAGGGCATTAAAACGTTCTCTCGCGATCGATCACACATACGCAAAGTCCAGCTTAAGACTGGCTAGATGTTATTTGAAAGATAATGAAACTCCTAAGGCGATCAAGGTCCTGCAACAAGGGATCAAAAGTGCGCCTACTAACGAGTATCTAAAAATTTCCCTTAAAAAGTTGGAGGAATTAGTAAAAAGAAAATCAGGAGATCTAGTCGTTTCGGAACAAAGAAAAGAAGCGGTTTAATCATTAAGCGAAGTTCAGGAATCGTGTTCAAAAAATATATAGGAGATTTAGGAAAAATATGCGCATATTGATATTACTTACGCTCGCCTTTGCCTCGAGCGCAATTTGGGCTGATGAAGCCGACCCAGTGACTGCAGAATCCGCGTTAAGTGCAGTTGCAATTTTAAGAGATGAAACGAATTGGTTATGGACCTGTATCGCGGGCTTTTTGGTATTTTTTATGCAGGCCGGTTTTGCATTAGTGGAGGCCGGATTTACCAGAGCAAAAAATACAGTGAATATTTTGATGAAGAACTTCATGGACTTCTCCTTGGGTTCTTTGGCGTACTGGTTGATCGGATTTTCGATCATGTTCGGGCCTCAAATCATCAGCGGTATCGGATTCGGTTCCATATCCTTGGCTGATAGTCTGTTGATGGTGGACGGAAAACCAGATCCGAGCAAGTTTACATTTTTTATATTCCAATTGGTGTTTGCAGGAACTGCTGCAACCATCGTTTCGGGAGCTATGGCAGAAAGGACCAAGTTCGTAGATTACGTAATCTTCTCCATATTGATCACTGCATTTGTATATCCGGTCTTCGGATCAATAGGTTGGTCTAACTTATTCGACCCTGATAACAAAGGTTATTTGGTAGAAGCGGGATTTATAGATTTTGCAGGTTCCACTATAGTTCACTCAGTCGGTGGATGGGCAGGACTTGCCGGAACGATAGTTCTTGGGCCTCGTATCGGAAAATACCAAGACGGGAAAGTTCTTCCTATCTTAGGTCATAACATGACAATTGCGGCTCTTGGGGTTTTCATTTTATGGTTAGGTTGGTTCGGATTTAACCCCGGGTCCACTACCTCAGTAGGCGGAGGAACTTTTGCCGTAATCGCAGTTACGACTAACTTTGCGGCGGCTGCCGGTGCGGTTTCTTCCATGATCGTGACTTGGATACTTTTCAAAAAACCGGATATAGGTCTTTCTTTGAACGGTGCCCTAGCAGGACTTGTGTCGATCACAGCTCCTTGTGCGAACGTAAGTATCAGTTCTGCGATCATCATCGGACTTGTAGGCGGTGTGCTTGTAGTATTCAGCGTTTTATTCTTTGATAAGATCAAAGTGGACGATCCTGTGGGAGCGGTTTCCGTTCACGGAGTTTGTGGAGCTTGGGGAACCATCGCTGTAGGTTTATTCGCAGAGCAGGCTTTCGGCGGAGTGAACGGTCTATTCTTCGGCGGCGGGATCGAGCAGTTATTGGTTCAGCTACAAGGTGTAGGGCTCGGATTTGTTTGGGCATTCGGAGCGAGTTTGGTGATCTTCTTAGTTTTGAGATTCACCATCGGTCTAAGAGTTTCCGAAGACGAAGAGATCCAAGGTCTGGATATTCTGGAACACGGAAACGAAGCGTATCCAATTTCCAAATAATGGACTTACGAAAACCTCCGTGGGCGACTGCGGGGGTTTTCTTTTACGTTGACGAAAAAGAAAGGTTCCGCCCGAATTGAGGTATGCGTTCGGGTTTTTCCATCCGCTTCTTCCAAAAATCGCTTTTCCTAGTTTGTTTTCTTTTTTTCGGCTGTTTCGAATACGAAGAAACTTTGACAATCAATTCCAACCTAAGCGGCACTTTGGAAATTTCTTATGTGGTCCCGACCAAACGTAAGTCGGAAGAATCGCTTATCAAATTCCTTCCCACTAGAAAAGAAGAGATCCAGAACAGATTGAACAAAGGATTTTTTTCTAAAAGCCTCGTACTAAAAGATTATACCTTCCAAAAATTAGAAACTTCGGAGGCAGAGCCCGGAGTATTCCGTGAAAAGGCAAAGGTCACTTACAAGGTGGATTTCACTGATATTTCTCAGTTAGAAAATGTGCTTCTTGGAAACGTTCAGATCAAAAAAGAGAAGGCGAACACTATCTACATCAAAAGAGAATTCCCTTCTATCAGCAAATCTCTGGAATCCATGCAGATGGACGGAGAGAAAAAAGTTTTAAGCGAAACTTTGAGATTGATCCGTGGAAATGCGCTGAACTTCAAAGTGAATTTTCCGATCACTTCCGTTTGTTATACGAACCGCGGAGAGCAAAGTTTAGGAAGACTGGCTTATAGATTGCCTCTTGCGGACACAGTGGAGAAGTTCGGGAACAAGTCCTGGGATTACAGGATTACCTTTGTGTACTGAATTATAAAATCCCTAACTCGCTACAATATTTTCCGAATAACTCAAATCCATTGCGGTCGCTTTCCGTGATTTCGTAATGTAGTTCTTGGGTGAGGTAGGTTCTGACCAGCTCAGTTGGAAGTCTGGATTCTTTTTGGATGATCTCTTCGATATGTGCCAGGCCGTATTTTAAAGAATCCTCATAGAAGCTGTCGGGTAATTCCAATGGTTTTTTGGAAGCCCAAAGAGCGAATATGAAAGAGGTTCCTGTGGTTTCATACCACCATTCTGCCAGGTCCTTTACTTCATAAACATCCGGATCCCATTCCGCGAATAAAGCATTGTCCCCGAAAAGCATATGGGACCCTCTTCCGATCGAAATTTCTTCTTTGATGATCTTAGGGTCTGTGGGGGCTACTTCCGGCAATTTTCCGGAATCATTATGTACTAATACTCTGACCAGGGCCATGCTTGTCCTGGAGCCGTTATCAGTGAGGATCCGATACGGAGGATAGGCCTCTTTTTTATTTTTGAAAAACTTAATGGAGCGGACCTGCTGGGAAGCACAGACCCCGACTTTCATGGAAACGGAGAGTACGTCCGAGTTGCGGAGGCATTCGATGGAGGAGATTAATCCTACGTCTACCAGTCCCCTTAATAAATAGTCCTTTAGGAGGGAGGGATTTTCAGGTACGACTTTATGTTCTGAATTCTGCTCGAATCCCCAGGTTAGGGGACGGGCGTTCAGATGTTTGACGATTCCAATTCTCACTTATTGTTTTTTTCCAGAAAAAAGATCCGTTTTTTTAGCCTATTTACCAGAAAAACGATACTTCTCTTCCTAGCCAGAAAAATTAGTTTTTCCTTTCCTTTTCCAGGCTGTTTCCCGACTGTATTCCGAGGTAGGGACCTGTTCGTCCAATCTATGGAATGAGTCCGTCGAAACCGATGCTGATCAAAGTAGATTATGAGATCCTAAATGGTGATCATGAGGCTTTGCGTGCCTATTTGAATTCTCATGTAGAAGGGAATCCTGCTTCTGTAATTTTGGATCTGGATGAAGTGCAGGTGCTTACCTCGGTCGCTTTAGGCACCCTGGTTGCTTTTGCAAATCGTCTCCGAGGCCAGGGAGTGCTTTTGGAAACGATAAATGTCAGCCCTAAATTACTGGAAATTATTAAGTTAGTCTCTTTGGACCAGGCATTGGGTATTCGCTGATTTATGGATGATAATTTTTCCAGTTTCTCTCAGATCACAGACGAAGAGTTCAAATTCATCAAGGATTTGATGTATAAGGAAACCGGAATATTCCTGGCGGATCATAAAAAGATAATGGTCCAATCCAGGCTGAATTCCAGGGCAAGAATGCATAAGATGCAGAATGTTTCGGAATATATCCGAGGACTTCAAGCCGATCGCAAGTTTTTCCAAAGTGAACTTACCGAACTTATCAATCGTATTACCACCAACAAAACGGACTTCTTCCGAGAGAACCATCATTTCGAATTCTTAAAAGAAACCTTCTTTCCTTCCGTAGAGGAGAAGGCCCTAAAGTCCGGAAAAAAACAGCTCCGTATCTGGTCCAGCGCTTGTTCCACGGGAGAGGAACCTTATACGATCGCAGTCACTTGTGCAGAATATTTTATGCATAAGCCCGGTTGGGATATTAAAATTTATGCATCCGATATAGATACGAATGTGGTACAAACCGCTCAAGAGGGTATCTATAAAGCCGATCGTTTAGAGCCTGTAAGTGAGACACTTAAAAAAAGGTATTTCCTGAAAGTGAAGGATCTTTCCGGGAAAAATCAGGATACTTATCAAGTAAAACCCGAGATCAAGTCCATGATCGAATTCCATAAGGTAAATCTTTTGGAAACTCCTTATCCGATACGAGAGAAGATGGACTGTATCTTTTGCAGAAATGTGATCATCTATTTCGATAAGCCTACCCAAAAGAAAATTTTCGAGAACTTCGAACATGTTTTGAAGGACAGAGGACTTTTGGTGATAGGCCATTCTGAGACTCTTTTTGGGATCTCGGAAGCATATAAGTTCTTAGGTCATACTGTTTATCAGAAAAAACCTAAAATTTGATCTTAGCTGGATAAAATCCTATGTTCAAAACATTTTATATTTTTCTAATAATTGCCCTTTTTTCTTTTTCTTCCTGTAAGAATAAAGAAGATAAGGAACTCGCAGAGTGGGTGGAGAAGGGCGCTCTAATTGTGGATGTAAGAAGTCCTAACGAATATGAAAAACGTCATTTCCCGGGAGCGGTTAATATCCCGATCGATAGTTTGTCCTCGAGAGTGGCTGAGTTAGGCTCCAAGGATACGCAGATCATTCTGTACTGCCAATCCGGCGGCCGCAGCTTAAGAGCAAAAACCTTCTTAGAAGAAGAAGGTTTTTCTCAAGTAAGGGACGCAGGGAGAATAGACCGTCTATTCTCCGCCGTTTCCGAGTGAATTCTTTAGTTTAATATTTTAAACGATCAGAGTCTGAATTTTTCGGAGATATTTTTAAGTATCTCCGCAGTATTCGACAGGTTCCTGGAAGAAGAGGACATCTGTTCCGCTCCGGATGCAGTGTTGATCGTATGCTCATTAATTTGCATGATCACCTGAGAAATTTCAGAAACCGCTTTTTTCTGTTCATCTGCGGCTAATTTTACCGCTTCAGATTCGATTCTTACTTTTCCTGCGTTATCCGTTACAGCCTGGTTGATATCCGTTTGGGAGCCGGTGATGGAGTATAATCTATCCATTGCATCCGAAACCTGATCCACATTCCGGATGATCGCATGTATGATCTCCGTAGATGCTTGGATACCTTTGGCCCCACTATCCAATTCGCCGGTGTTTTTGTTAATCATCGCGGAGATGGACTTGATAGAAGAAGCGGTCTTCTCTGAAAGTTTAGAGATCTCTTCCGCAACGACTGCAAATCCTTTTCCTGCTTCTCCTGCTCTTGCAGCTTCGATCGCAGCGTTTAATGCAAGTAACTGTGTTTGTTCCGAAATATCGTTGATGATCCCTATGATCGCGGTCATTTCTCCCGATGATTTCAGGATATTCGAGATCATTGCATTCATTCCTGAAAGAGATTCTTCTCCTTTTTTTGCCTGGAGAGAAATGGACTTTGCCATATTCAATGTGGCCTGAACTTCATTGCCGATCTGATTCACACTTTGAGAAAGTTCCGTGATCTTAACCTGGAATTCCGAAATGTTTTTGTACTGGTTGTAGATGGAGCCGGAAATATTGTCCATACCTGCGGACATCTCTTCTACTGTGGCGGACATTTCTTCCGTAGATGCCGCAGTGGATTGGGCTCCATTGGAGAAGTTTTCAGAACTTGCGGATAATTCCTCTGCGGAAGCTGCAAGTTCTTGGGAAATTTTTTGGATATCTCTTACTGAAGTTCTTAAACTTTCTAAGAAGGAGTTGGTGTCCTTACTGAGATCTCCAATCTCATCTTCATGATAAATTTTTAAACTAGCTGTGAGGTCTCCTGTGGACATGGAGCGGAATAATTCCCTTGCTTCCAATAAAGGATGGAGACGGACATTCACTATCCTATAAATAATGAATATAGAAACGATCAGAAAGACAAGAGCAAATGCGATGATCCTGAATAACATTTGATGGACCACTTCCGCTAATTCGTCCTTGGATACGACTGCGGAAACTCTTAGTCCGTATTCCGGAACATCATAAACAGTCGCAATCTTATCTTTCTTAAAAAAATACTCCATATGCTCTTCGGAAGGAAGGGCCATTAACCTTTTACCCCAATCCGTTTTGCTCAGATCCAATTTTAGGATGAGTGATTTGTCCGGATGTCCCACTACCACTCCATTCATATCAGTGATCGCGATATATCCGTCGGATCCGATCGTGATCCCGCTGACTACTGCTTCCGTCATTTTGCTGAGAGAGATCGCAAATCCTAGAATACCTACCACTTGGTTTCCGTCTTTGGTTGGAACAGTAAGAACTGCGACCGCTTCTCCGGTTACAGGAGAAGGATTTACCTTGCTTAAAAGATTTTTACCTTCCAAGGCAGCCTTGATATTTGAATCGAATCCGGTTCCTCCCCAGCGGAAATTATTCGCCTTTCCTGTTGCATCCGCAAACACCATAGGATTTTCTTCCGGAGTGGACAGGAACACGTTCTCATAAGTATCAAATTTTTTGAATACGTTTGCGAGTGTCGGATTTAGACTTCCCTTATCCCTTGCGATGGTCGCTTTGATAAAAGGAACGTTGGAATTCACAAATTCCGCTAAAGTAGCCTGTTGATCGAAGAAGAACTTGATATGTTTTCCCGCGAGCTTAGAGATCTTTTTCATCTCGTCAATGTAGGCTTCTTCCACGTATTTTTTTGCGGTAAAGTATGCGAAGGAGGAAATCCCCACTGTAAGTAGAACGATAGTAATTGTGCTTACTGCTAGGATAATGATCTTTAAACTGTTTCTTTGCATTTTGTTGAGTCGAATCTGGATCGGATTATATTTTAAATTTTTCGGTTATATTTTTCAGTACTTCTGCGGTAGTGGCAAGGTTCTGAGCGGATGAGGACATTTGTTCGGAACCGGATGCGGTATTTAAAGTATGCTCGTTGATCTGAGTGATTACCTGGGCTATCTCTCTTACCGCTCTTTTTTGTTCATCGGTTGCGAGTTTCACACCTTCTGCTTCCGTTCCAACACGATCCGATTGTTCGTCCACGGATCTGTTCACCGATTCTTGTGCGGAAGTGATCTCGAATAGATGGTTCATCGCTTCGCCGACCGAGTCCACGTTTTTGATGATGCTATGCAGGATTTCCACTGAGGAGCGGATCCCTTTTGCACCTTCATCCAATTCGGAATTGTTCTTATTGATCATTTCTCCGATTGATTTGATAGAAGAAGCCGTTTTGACTGAAAGTTTGGAGATCTCTTCCGCAACGACTGCGAATCCTTTTCCTGCTTCTCCAGCTCTTGCAGCTTCTATCGCCGCATTCAATGCGAGAAGTTGTGTTTGGTCCGAAATATCATTGATGATACCTATAATGGATTTCATTTCTCCGGAAGATTTCAGGATATTTTCTATCATATTGCTCATTCCGGTGAGTGAGCTTTCTCCTTTTTTCGCTTCTTGGGAGATGGATTCTGCGATCTGCAGGGTGTTTTTGATCTCCGAGCCGATCTTTCTAACGCCGGAAGAAAGTTCCTTTATTTTAGTATGAAATTCTAATATATTCGAATATTGATTATCAGTGACCGAGGCGATATTTTCCATACCTGCCGACATTTCTTCCACGGTGGCGGACATTTGTTCAGAAGAAGCGGCGGTAGATTGTGCTCCCGTAGCAAAACTATGAGAAGAAACCGTCAATTCTTCCGCAGAGGAAGCAAGTTCCATAGCGATACGTTGGATGTCTGTCAAGGAAGATCTTAGACTTGCTATAAATGAATTTAGATCCGCGCTCATTGCTCCGATCTCGTCGTTGTATATTACTTGAATGTCGGAAGTCAGATCTCCTTGGGCCATTGTTTGGAAAAGTTTGCTGGCATTCTCCAATGGATCCAATCTCTTTTTTAGAAGAATATAAAGTAGGAAAATGGAAATTCCGACTGTGGCTAAACTGATAATTCCGATGGAGAGTAATAATTCTCCTAATGCTTCCCTGATCTCCGTTTTGGGTTGGATTGCGATTACCGACATTCTCCATTGGTCTAGCCTGGAAACAGTAGAGTATCGATCCGCACCTTTAAAACTGAATTCGAAAATTTCCCCGCTCTTCAATTCCAGCATCTTTTGACCGTAAGGTTCTTTGGCCACATCCAGATTCATGATCATTTCTTTTTTAGGGTGAGCGATAACGAGTCCGGTTTGGCTCATTACGGAAACGTAACCTTGTTCTCCGATATGTATCTTATTGATCACTTTTTCGGAAACATCTTCGAAGGAGAGAGCGATGTTCAATACTCCGATAATATTCGCGCCGTTACGGATCGGAACCGAGATGACTGCGACAGGAAGTCCGGTGATCGGGGATTTTTGAGGAGGACCTAGATAAGATTTCCCTTGGAGTACTGATTCTACGTTTTCCTTCAGCTCGTCTCCTTTTGCCTTATAACCCAGAGACTTTCCGTCTAAACTATCCGCTAAGATCCTCTTTTCTCCGTCCAAGCTCATTACGAAAACGTTTTCGTAAATTCCATATCTTTGGTGTACTTCTTTCAAGAAGTCGCCTGCGATAGGTTTTCCAGTGAGAGCGGTTTGTATCGCTCTTGGATCTGCTGCTAATGTTTTAGCCACATTGGTATGAGAGAGTAAGAATGCATCGAACTCTTGAGCGACCACCGCCACCACATTCTGCATTTGGTTTAAATGATTTTCCGTGATCTTTTTCTGGCCGAAATAGTAGGCATTACCCGAGATCAATAACGTTAGTACGGTAAGAATGACGATGCCTGCGCCTAGAAGAATGAATTTTAAACTGCTTTTTTGCATACCTATAATAAGGCCTTCCTGAAGAGGCTAGTGTTACAATAATTCGTCGACCTAATCGGACAATTCCTTTCAAGTCTTTGTCACCAGAGCGGATTTTTATTTATGGAGTTGATAGAACGTCAGGCATTGTATATAGGAAAGTTGAAGAGTCAAGACTTTAGTGCTTTCACGTTAGCGGGTTTATAATCTTAGGATTAGGTAAGGATGGATTTGTCGCAGCTGCTGGAGTTCCGATACCCGCCAGAAAGAATAAAAATCGGACGGTTCTTGGTTGCCTTTTGGATAAGCAGGTAGAACTTGGAAAACGAATTGGAACCTGTCCATTATTCGGTGCTCTATCGGGAGATACTTTCCTTCTTCCTTTCCGTATTCGATAAGGACCGAGAACTCCTTTTTTTGGACGGAACTGCGGGAGAAGGAGGACATAGTCTTCTACTCTTAGAACAATTCCCCAATTCTAAACTGGTTTTGGTGGATCGAGATTCGGTCATGTTGTCCAGGGCCAAAACAAGGCTTTCCGCGTATTCTTCCAGAGTCATTCCTATCGAAGCCAATTTTTCGGATCTGGATCCTGAGTTCTTGAGCGGTTTCGGTGTTTCCAATCCTCCTGACGGTATCCTTTTGGATCTGGGAATTTCTACATTTCATCTATTACATGCAGGAAGAGGTTTCAGTTTTAGAGAGAATGAACCTTTAGATATGAGACTTTCCTCTTCCGGAGGTATTTCTGCGGAAGATGTGATCAATACTTATCCGGAAAAAGCTCTGAGTAAAATTTTTTATGAATATGGGGAAGAGCGTTGGACCAAGAAGATCGTTGAGGCGATCTTAGAAAGAAGAAGACATTCTCGTATCGGTTACTCGGGAGATCTTGCACAATTGGTTTCCAGAGTGATCCCCAGAAAATTTTGGCCTCCCGGAAGACATCCTGCTACAAGAGTTTTCCAAGCTTTGAGGATCGAAGTGAATCAGGAACTTCTTCATATAGAGATCGGGGTCAAAAAACTTTTAGATCTGGTAGCAAAAGGCGGGCTATTACAAGTCATCTCTTTCCATTCTTTGGAAGACAGGATCATTAAGAATTTATTCAGAGACTATGCAAGAGGTGGAGAAGCGAAACTTCTTACAAAAAAACCGATGCTTCCATCTGATGCCGAGACAAAAGAAAATCCGGCTTCTCGTTCTGCAAAATTACGTGTCATACATAAATCACTTCCTACCGATATTGAAGATGAAGAGGAGGATGAAGAAGAATGAGCAGGGTTTCAGAATTTTTGTCCCTTCGTCTATGGCCTGATCTTGGATTTTTATTTAGGATTTTCGGCTGGATAATCGCTCCATTTAGCATCGCACTTTTATTCGTATGGCAGAATGTTCAGGTTTCTAGACTAAACAGAGAACTTGCAATCGCTTCCCAAGAAAAAGAAAAACTTTTAAAGAAGAATGATGATTTAAAGATCGGAATGGCGACTTATACTTCTGCTCGTAGGATAGAAGCGTTGTATCGTAAAACGTATCATTATTTGCCGATCACAGTGGGAGATCGGATCATTACGGTGACTCTTCCTCCGGAAAGAAACGAGGCGGAACTTGAAACTTTTAGAGCTCCTTAATCTTTTTCCGGATATTAAAATAATATCGGGATCTTATACTCCGGATGAAAACTTCGACTTTGTCCGCACGGATTCCAGAAAATTAGAACCGAATGATCTATTCTGTCTTCCCGATTCTTCAGGTGATAAAGGGGTAGAATACGCGAAGTTTTCTTCTTCAAGATATATATTAATAGGATCTAAATTAAAAATCCCGAAATTAGAAAATAAGATCGTTCTGAAGACGGATCTAGATCCTGAAAGTTTAGCTGGACCGATCGCTTCTGCAATCTTAGGAGATCCTTCTTCCAAACTGAAAGTGATCGGAGTTACCGGGACAAACGGTAAAACTTCTTTAACTCATATTTTAGCTTATCTGGGAGAATCTCAGGGAAAATCCTGCGGGATCATCGGGACTACCGGAGTAAAATTTAAGGGGATTTTATCAGATACAGGGTACACCACTCCTGATCCGAGCAGCTTACAATCCATTCTGAAAGAAATGTACGATTCGGGAGTGGAATATGTTTTTATGGAAGCAAGTTCTCACGGATTAAAACTGGGAAGAACGAACGGAGTCCATTTTAAAGTGGGAGTATTTTCCAATCTCACTCAGGATCATTTGGATTTTCATCCGAATATGGAAGATTATCTAAATAGTAAGGCTCTATTATTTTCTTCCGTAGCCTTAAATCCGGAAACTTTCGGTGTGATAGATTCGGATGCTCCAGGTGGAAAAGATTTTAAGTCCGCCGTGGAGAGCACTTCTCCGGGTCTGAAAATTTTCTCTCTCGGAAGAAGTTCGGGAGAATTCGAGATCCATTCAGAGGCGTTTTCTTTGGAAAAAACTTCTTACCAAATCAAGCTTTCTGATGAATGGGGTGGAGATACTTATATTAGCACCAATCTTCTGGGCGGATTTAATGTTAGAAATACCGCACTTGCATTTGTAACCGCACTTGGTTTGGGTTGGGAGAAAAAATCACTACTTTCCGCTTTGGAAAGTATTCCTCAGATCCCTGGAAGATTTCAGATCTATTATAGTAAAGATAAGTCCCGCATGGCAGTTGTGGATTATGCTCATACTCCTGATGCATTGGAGAATATTTTAAGAAGTATCCGAGAATCCAAACCGAAAGAGCTGATCACACTTTTTGGATGTGGCGGCGATAGAGACAAGACCAAGCGGCCTAAGATGGCAAAGATCGCGGGGGAACTTTCTGACAAGGTGATACTCACTTCCGATAATCCAAGAACGGAAGATCCGGAAAGTATCTTGGATGATATACAAGAAGGTTTTTCTGCCGGATATTCTCCAATGCTCAGAGAAGTAGATCGAGCTAAGGCAATTTCTTTCGGGATCTCTCACTTAAAAGAGGGGGGATGCCTTCTTGTGGCTGGAAAAGGACATGAAGACTACCAGATCATAGGCAAAGATAAAAGGCATTTTGATGACGGGGAAGAGATCCGAAAGGCATTCGATTCAGTCGGACTATAGTCACTTCGTTCCTGAAACCCGACAAGCGGGTTATAGTCGCAATACTGGCTTCCGAAGCCGACCTCCCAAATCCAAAAAAATTGTCTCAGATCCTAACTTACGTCGATAATTAAGCCAGAGAAGAAGATTTTCTTTTTTACGTTTACTCGTACTCGGCGCGGGCGAATCTGTCTTCATAGTAACGATATGTTTTATTTTTTATACGAAAGATTTTTCCAAGATCTAGATTCCCTAAGACTTTTCAGCTATGTGACTGTTCGGGCTTTAATGGCCGGATTAACTTCTATGTTCCTTACTTTTTGGTTCGGGGGAAGGGTAATCGATTTCTTACACGGATTAAAATTCAGAGAAAGTGTAAGGGACGACGGACCAAAATCTCATAGCGCCAAGTCTGGGACTCCGACCATGGGTGGCCTGATGATCGTATCCGCCCTGGTCGTATCCGTTCTTCTTTGGGGAAATTTAAGAAATTCTAATATTCTTCTGTTGCTTGCCTGCTCCATTTCTTTTGCTACTCTGGGATTCATTGATGATTATATGAAATCCGTAAAGAAGATCAAGGGTGGAATGAGAGCGCGCACAAAATTTGCTGTTTCCGTAGTTTTGGCCGCGATCTTTTGTATAGTTTTTTTGTATTCTACAGGAGAAGCTCCAAAAGGTACTACCGGTAAAATCCTATTCCATTTGACGGATCTATTCTTGCCTTTCGTAAAGGGTCCGATCCTGTCCTGGGGATATTTAGCGATCCCCTTTTCGATTTTAGTAATATTAGGATCTTCTCATGGAGTCAACCTGACTGACGGTTTAGACGGTCTTGCTGGGGGAACTGCAGGGATCGTGGTTGGGACTCTTGGGTTGATAGCATATGTTTCAGGGACCCCTGTCGCTGCAAATTATCTGAATATTCCTTATCTTCCTCATGCTCATGAGTATAGTGTGTTCCTTGCCGCTTTGACCGGAGCATTGATCGGTTTTCTTTGGTTCAATAGCCATCCTGCACAAGTATTTATGGGAGATACTGGATCTTTGTTTTTAGGAGCAACCATCGGGCTTACTTGTGTAATGTTGAAGAAGGAGATCCTACTCGTTATCTTAGGCGGGATCTTTGTGGCGGAATCCTTGTCGGTAATCCTGCAAGTGGGTTCTTTTAAACTGACCCAAAAGAGAATTTTCAGAATGGCTCCTTTACATCACCATTTCGAGTTGGGTGGAGTTCCTGAAACAAAGGTGGTCATCCGTTTTTGGATCGCAGCCATCATTCTTGCGATCATATCTTTATCTAGTTTAAAAATACAATGAATGCTCTCGGGAGAAAGTTCAAAAATTTTTGGGAATCTCCCGATTCCCCCTTCGATCTTGTCCTAGTCGGATCCGTATTCTTTCTTTTACTTTTCGGAATATGTGTGATGTATTCCAGTTCCTCCGTTACCGCATGGAGAGAATTCCAAGACTCAGAATATTTTCTAAAAAAACAATTGGCCTGGGCGGTCATCGGCCTTGTCGTATTCTTCTTCTTTGCGAATTTTCCTTATAAACGTTTAGAAAGATTCGCGTTAGGCGGAATGATAATTAGCGTTTTACTTTTGATCTTAGTGTTTATTCCTGGGGTTGGAAAATCCGTAGGGACCTACTATGGAAGAAACTTCCATAGATGGATCGGGATCGGACCGTATCAATTACAACCTTCTGAAATTGCAAAGTTAGCGGTGGTAGTTTATTTATCTTCTCTCATCGTAAAATTAAAATTAAAAGAAACTAGAGATCCGAAGAAATTCATTCTTCCTGCAGTTTTGTTGCTCTCGGTCCTGATCCTGATCTTGGCCGAGCCTGCTTTCGGGACCACAATGGAAATTTTATTCGTGGTGATCGCTTTCGTATTCTTATTTGGATTTCCGGTCAGGAACCTTCTTCTTGTGGGTTTGGTATCTCTTCCTTTAGCTTATCTTTTGATCAGCCAAGTAGGATATAGAAGAAAAAGAATGGAAGTTTGGTTGGATCCATACCGCTTCCGTTACGATGAAGGCCATCAATTAGTTACCTCTTTCAGAGCGTTTTTAGATGGAGGTTGGTTTGGAAATAAATTGGCCAGCGGTTACGCACATAGATATCTAACGTATAGTCATACGGACTTCGTTCTTGCTACTTATGTAGAGGACTTCGGATTTATAGGTTTTTTATTTTTTTTCGCTTTGGTAATGATACTTCTTTCCAGAGTTTATGTTCTTCTTAAAAGAGTACAGGATCCTTTCGGTTTTTATCTGGGAGCAGGTTTACTTTTTATTTTAGGAACTCAGTTCGTTATTAATAGTTATGTGGTAACGGGACTATTTCCTATCACGGGGATCAGCTTACCGTTTATGAGCTACGGAGGATCCTCACTTCTCGTGGTTTTGGCGGCCTTCGGAATTCTTGTCAATATAACCAGAAAAGAAAACATAGGCGTATGAGATCGGTATTAATCGCAGCCGGCGGGACCGGGGGGCATATTTCTCCAGGGGTCGCTCTCGCAGAAAGTCTTGTAAGTCGAAAAGATTCCTTAGGTATCTCTAACGTTTTTCTACATTCTCTTATCCGAAATAAGGATAATCCGGATCTAAAACAGGCTCCTTGCGAAGTGATCTGGCATAATATTCCTTCTCTTTCCGGAAATATTCTTTTATTACCTTTTAGATACGTATTCCAACTTGTCCGGTCTTGGATCAAGTTCAGACAATTGGGTGTGGATGCAGTTGTCGGTATGGGTGGATATTCCAGCGTTCCTGCTCTTCTATACGCTGTGATCTTTGGCAAAAAACTCTATCTATGCGAACAGAACTGTATTCCCGGAAAAGTAAATCGTATCTTCTTTAGATTTGCGGACAAGGTCGCTTTTAGTTTTCCTCCTAAGGATACAAAAGTTTCCTGCAGTTGGGAAATATTAGGAAATCCTTTAAGATCCAAAACCGTCCCTAAACTTGCTTTGAAGTTCAGCGAAAAATGGGACCCTAAGAAGAAAAAACAATTTAACGTTTTAGTAATGGGTGGCTCTCAAGGAGCAAGACAGATCAATAATATGGTAGTCAACCTGATGAAACATGAAGTGATCCAGGAAAGATTCCGTTTTAGGATGCTGACCGGAACCGCTCTTTATGACGAGGTTTCCAAAAAGACGAAGGACGCGGATCTGATCTCTTATTCGGATAATATGGCGGAACATTATGATTGGGCCAATCTAGTGATCGCTCGTTCCGGCTCCGGAGTTCTTTCGGAATGTGCGGCTTATGCACTTCCTATGATACTGATCCCTTATCCATTTGCAAAAGACGATCACCAAACTGCGAATGCAAAGTATATGGAAGCAAATGGTGCGGCTGCATTGCTTGAGCAGAGAGATGAGGATGAAAGTAAATTATTTCGCATCTTGGATGAGTTTGCGGAGAAACCTGAACTTTTAAACGAAATGTCTATTAGATCATTAGAATGTTCTCATGTAGAAGCCTCTACTGAAACTGCCGGTTTCTTTTTCGAAAATACCAAATAATGGAAAGTAGGTCTATCCAACAAAGACTGGGATTTTCCAAACCTTTTTTCCTTGGGATCGGAGGTTCCGGTATGTCCAGCCTTGCCCATATATTGGCGGACGCCGGTTTCGAAGTTTCAGGTTATGACGGCAAAAAAAGCCAGGTCACTGAAAACTTAGAGAAGAAGGGAGTAAAAATATTCTCCAAACTTTCCGAACTTGGAGAGAATAGTGAATACGACGCTGCTATTTATTCTTCTGCGATCCGTTTGGATTCTCATCCGATCGCCATATTCTTTAAGCAAAAAGGAATTCGGTTTTTTCATAGATCGGAAGTATTGCATTTTTGTTTCGAGCACCTGACTTGTATCGCAGTTGGAGGTTCTCACGGAAAAACTACAACCACTGCGATGACCGCACATATACTCGATGATCTGGGATATTCTCCTTCCGTTATGGTAGGGGGTGATGTTTCCTTTTTAAATGGAGTCGGTGGAAGGTTCTCTTCGGGTAAGATTGGAGTTTTTGAGTCTGACGAATCCGACGGTACATTCTTAAATCATAAAGCACAAGTGCGTATCCTCACGAATATAGATGAGGATCATCTGGACTTCTATCATACTAGAGAAAAATTATTGGAGGCATTCTCCCAATTTATTTCCTCCGGGACCCATACTGTGGTTTTGGATCTGGATGATCCCGGAATCGCGGATTGTCTAGAACTAATACAAGATAAATCTAAAATTTTCGGATTTACTTCTTCTTCAAATCCGACCAGTAAAGCGATCGGCTTAAAGAATTTAGTACATTATAAAATAGAAAATAAGAAACTGATATTCTTTATGGGTGGAAAAGAATTCGAAATCAGTTCCAGATTTCCAGGAAAACATTATCTTACGAATTCACTCGCAGGAGTTCTCGCCGCCTATTCATTAGGAGCAGATCCTAAAGAGGCCGCTAAATCCGTTTCCGGATATGCAGGAGTCAAACGAAGATTAGAGTATATCGGAAATAAAAATGGAGTGGATATATATGATGACTACGGCCATCATCCAACCGAAGTCCAAGCAGTTCTTTCTTCTATCAGAGAGTTATCGGGAGGAAGGGGAAAGCCGGTGATCTTATTTCAACCTCATAGATATACTCGGACCCAAAATTTATACCAGGACTTCGCCAGAAGTTTGGACCAAGTAGAGACAGTTCTACTTCTTCCGATATACTCTGCTGGAGAAGACCCAATCCCTGGTGTCTCTTCCGAACTCATCGCCGACAAAATGAGGATAAGGCCCAAAATCCTTTCAGGAAATTTGGGAGCAGATCTTTCCATGTTAAAAGAAGTGCTTAAATCCGGAGATGTATTCGTAAGTTTAGGTGCGGGAAATGTTCGAGAATGGGGACTTGAATTCTTGAAGTCCTAAATTTTATTTTAGAATTTCTAATAGTTTATTCCTTACTTAAAGAACAGCGCTAGGTCTTTATTCTAAATCGGATCATCTTAAAAAGTATTGGACGAATCATGAAAATCGCTCATTCTGACAAGCAGTAGAATGAAGTTAGTAATTAATATCCCTTGCTATAACGAGGAAAAAACTCTTTCTACGGTGCTTGCCGAGATCCCCAAAAAGATCCCCGGTATTAAAACGATAGAAGTTCAGATCGTCGACGACGGTTCTACAGATCGCACCACAGAGATTGCCGCATCATACGGTTGTAAAATTATTTCCCACAGAAAGAATTTAGGGCTCGGAAGAGCATTCAAGTCCGGAGTGGAAGCTGCCTTGGAAAGTGGTGCAGACATTTTTGTAAACACTGACGCGGACAATCAGTATCCTTCTTCTTATATTCCCGATCTAATCGCTCCAGTCGCGAGTGGCTCTGCGGACATTATTATCGGAAATCGAGTGCCATGGACTGTGGAACATTTTTCTCCTTTAAAAAAGATTCTACAATGGTTCGGAAATCTAATCGTTCGAAATTTGATTGGCACTGATATTCCGGACACCGTATCCGGGTTTAGAGCCTATTCTAGAGAAAGTCTTTTAAGATTGAATGTAACCACTAAGTTCTCTTACGTTTTAGATACGATTGTGCAAGCAGTTAAAATGGATCTGACTGTTTCTTCTATCCCGATACCTACAAATCCACCAACTAGAAAATCCAGATTGTTTAAGAATATTTTCCAACATATGTGGAAGTCTGGAACTTCTTTGGTAAGGTTACTGATTATATATAGACCTTTTCAATTTTTTGGTGTCTTGGCAGTTACTTCTTTTATTCCTGCATTGGCCATCGCGATCCGGTTTTTGATCTTTTTTTACTTAGGGATCGGAAAAGGGCATGTGCAGTCTTTATTGTTTGCCGTGGTATTAGTGATTATTTCCGGATTGTTCCTAGTCTCTGCAATTATAGCTTTTTTGATTGGAATGAATCGCAAATTGAATGAAGAGATCTTGTATCACGAAAAGAAAAGGACCTTCGGTCTTTCTTCTAAAACTAAGGCTGCAAAATAAAGAAGGTAACGATCGATATTCCGAACGGACCTTTCGATCAAAAAGCCTAATGTATTCTTTGAATAATTTAAAACGTACTTTTGGGAATGAATATGAAAAAGGAAAATGGGACTAAACCTAAGATCACCTTATTCGGCCCAATGCCTCCTTTTAGAGGAGGCATATCCCAATACACGTTTCAGCTTCAGAAAGTGTTAGGAAAAGAATCAGATCTAACTACGATTTCATTTCGTAGGCAATATCCTGGCTTCTTGTATCCAGGGAAATCAGATTTCGATCCTTTTTTCAACGGACAAGGAATGGGAAATGTATTCTATCTTATCGACGCCTTAAATCCTTTTTCTTTAGTTAAGGCTGTAAACTTTGTAGTGAAAAGTGGATGTGAGTTTGCGATATTGTCTTGGTGGACTTTATTTTGGGCTCCTGGGTTTGCTTTCATTTCTTCTCGTTTGCGAAAGAAAGGAATTAATACCATTTTCTTATGCCATAACTTATTTGATCATGATTCGGGGTTTCTGAAGAAGTTCATTACGAAAATTTTAATTAGAAATGTGGACGGATATTTAGTTCATAGCTCTGAACAAAAAGCCATATTAAATTCGATATTTCCCGATAAGATTGTATTGCAAAATCCTCATCCTATATATCAACAATTCCCGGCTCCCAAAGGTCTTTTAAAGTCACGAGGTAGACTAGAACTTCTTTTTTTCGGATTCATTCGCCCTTACAAAGGGTTGGATCTTTTGTTAGAAGCTTTGGCTATGTTGAACGATCCTGAAATTTATTTAACAATAGTGGGAGAATCCTGGCGAGATCCTAATGAGTTGATCTGTTATTCAAGAGAGTTAGGACTTAAGAATGTGGAATTTCATTTGGAATATACTGATGAAAGTTTAGTATCTGAATTTTTTCATCGCGCGGATCTAGTAGTTCTACCATATCGTTCAGCTACTGGGAGTGGAGTAGCGACTATTGCTTATCATTACGAAAAACCGATATTGGCGACTCGAGTCGGAGGATTTTTGGATACAATCATTGATGGAGAAACAGGCTTTTTAATTGAAGCAGGTCGTCACGATCTTATTGCGGAAAGGATCCGTTCCCTTTCCAGAAAATCCTTAGAAAAGATGAAGCCTTCGATCCGGAATTATAAAAGAAAATTTACTTGGGAAAGTATGGTTTCAAAAATTTTAGAGTTTCATTCCATATTCTGTAAAAAAAGATAAACTGCTTTTATTCTAATCGGTTTCTATAGCGAAAATGAAAAAATCAAAGCCGAAGCTGTTATGGGATTGAGTAAATTGGCGAAAAGTTTAACCCGAAAATCTCTGCTAAAGATGATTCCAAATACAAAAAAGTTGTATTAAAATATGATGATCAAGCTAAATACCTTAATCTTACCAGTCTTCGTATGAACACATTTCAGAAAATAATTCGAAAACTTGAACCATTGGAGGGCCTAATTCCGAAACAGGCTCGCCTTCCAATGCGTTATTACATTCAAAAATTTATAGGTGTATACGAAAAGGAATTGGATATTTTATCTCAAATAGTTCCTAAAGCGGGTATAGCGATTGATGTCGGTGGAAATAAAGGAATTTATGCTTATGCTCTATCGAAAATAGCGAATGAAGTGGTTTGCTTCGAGCCTCTTAAAGAATGTGCTGAATATATTTTAGAATACGGTTCTAGTAAGATCATTGTTAAACAATTAGCTCTATCGGATGAAGTCGGAGAATTCACCTTATACGTCCCTATTATAGAAAGACGAGTGATATCAACGAGAGCCTCATTGATTAAGCCAGACGGGGATAGTGAAGCTAGGAAAATTCAAATTTCTAAATTGGATTCTTTTCATTTTCCCAAAGTTGATTTTATTAAGATTGATACAGAAGGGAGTGAAGCCTCTGTTTTGAGAGGGGCAGCTGGAATTTTAAAAAAATTTAAACCTTCTTTGCTCGTAGAAATAGATATCAATCGACATTCCGAAAAATCATTTTTAGAAGTTTTTTCTTACATAAAAGAATTCGGCTATTTAGCTTACATTCTAAACTCAGGAAGGCTGATAGAAAGTGTTGATCATTTAAAAGATGGACAGAGCAAATACAATTTTATTTTTTTACCCGACAACGCTATATGAAGATCTTCCTGGGTTTATATCGCATCTAATTGAATAAGGAATTGGCATGAAAATATTAATTTTACTTAAGAATTATTTTTTAAAATATGATAACTTATTTTTTACTCTGCTAATTCTTATCCTGGTCTCCCATGCACATTCGAATCGTTTTATTCAGGATGATGCATATATTTCTTATCGATATGCAGAGAACTTTGCTAATGGGATCGGACTAGTATTTAATCAAGGGGAACATGTTGAGGGATATACTAATTTCCTCTGGACTGTGATTATTTCGTTAGGAATTCTCTTTGGCGCGACCCCCGAAAGTTTTTCTATTTTTGTAGGATTATTTTTTTTATTAATCACATTATATATCTATAAATATATTTCGAAATTCTCTATCGGAGATAGGTTGATAGAATTATGTTTTCTTGGAGCTCTCGGGTTCACATATTCTTTTTCAGCTTATGCTACTGGAGGATTAGAAACTTCATTATTAACCTTGCTAGTTTCAATTTCAATATTATTAGCGGCTAAGATTTTAAAGGATCCGAATAACTCCTTAAAATGGTTCCCAATGCTTGGGCTTATCTTCGCGTCAATGATCTTGACGCGCCCGGATTCTGCATTGATCTGTTCGGTTGTTTCGTTATTCTTAATTTTTTATACAGGTTTGAATCATGAACGGAGACATGTTTTATTTTCGGTTTACGGGTTTTTACTATTGACCCTTGCTTTTTTTGTAATTATAGGTCCTTGGTTAATTTGGAAAATTAATTTTTATGGAACTATATTCCCGAATACGGCTAAAGCGAAGATTGTAGGAATAAATCCTTATGTTCTCTTTATGGGGGGAGAATACCTTAATAATTTTATAAAAATTTATTGGTTAGGTCCATTGCTGGTTTATGGAACTATAATATATTTCGCAAAGTTAAGATCTTTTTCTCCTGCTGGTCATCTGGGGATTCTTATTTTTTTTATTCAGAGTTTCTATATAGTTCTGATCGGTGGCGACTTTATGGAGTTTCGTTTTTTTATTCCATTTATTCCTCCGCTGATTTTATTTCTTTTTGAATCTGCATCCTTGGCTGAACATAAAAAAGTATTTTCATCGGTAATTGCTCTCTCTATTATCAGCGCTTCTTTTATTTTTCGAAATGCCGATCGAAATGGTAGAATTGAAAGATTTCCGACTGGAATTGAAACTGTACATAGGCTAAAAACTAATCTTACTCGACCTGAAACTGATTGGATAACCGTAGGAAAGATGCTAAATCGATCTTTTCCGGATAGAAACATTAAGATTGCAAGTATGCCTGCTGGAGCGATTCCTTATTTTTCTAAATTATATTCGATTGATATGTTGGGCCTTAATGATTCTAATGTTGATAATAGAGAATACTTTGGGGTCAATCCTTGGGGGAAGCCAGGACATCGTTTTTTTGCAAAATTTGGATATTTAAGAAAACAGGGTATCAATTTAGTCATTGGAAATGGTGCTATAAGATTTACTTCTCTTCCTATTGAATCTGACTTAAGATTCTTTCTCCCTTTTATATCCGATGAGGAAATCACTAGTGTGGATCGAAGCAGAATCGTCAAAATTCCTATCGATGGAGATAGAAGTTTAATTGCACTTTATTTAAATGATTCACCTTTAATAGATGCATATATTAAAGAAGGAAAATGGATCTTGAATCGATAGTTGTCAAAAATTTACATAATTCAACTTTTACTACCTTCGCAGTTGTAGCAAGTAATGATAGAATATATTAATCGTTATCTAGATACTTCTTTTTTAGAGACCACGATATTAAGAAAACTATTCCGTCTCCAATTGTACAGATAAATCTAAATATGATCGCGATCCCTAATGTGACTGACGAATCATATTGAGTCGAGAGCCCGTTTATAAGAGCGGCATCGCGAATACCTAAACCTGCTGGAGAGCCAGGAAGAATATAGCCTAAAATCCAAGACGCAGTAAAAATACTTATTAAGAAAAATATATTTTGATTTATCTGGTCAAATATGAGCCAGGCTATCATGTAAAGGATGATTCCGCAATTTGTAAAGGAGGCTATATTAAGCAAGGTCACTTTGGGAATTGTTGAAAATTTAGGTATTTGTAACTCTTCTCCACCAGTCAGCTTGCGGAGCCAAGTAAATTTGTTATGATTGAGGATGGGGATCACAAACTTTGGAGCAATGATTGATAAAAATATAATACCTATCAGGAAAATGATATATGGTAAAAAATTTGAATATTCTATTTCTTTTAAATAGAGAAGCCCAAAAATACCAACTGATAAACCGCTAGCGGTTAAAACGACAGTTTCTGTAAATATTGTTTGAAGCGAAATTGCAATAGGTATCGAATGCCCTTTCGCTAAAAATACTCTTCCGAAATGATGGCCGACATTTCCTGGAAGATATTTGCCAAATTGTGTGAGAGAAGAGATGTGGACAATTTTAGTTTTGGAAAGTTTTACGTTATGATCCCGGAGAAGTATCGACCAGTTTAGTCCTCCTAATATTATATTTATTGAGTATAATATCAAAGAGATGCATGAACAAAGGATAAATTTCGAATCAAGCCGGATTTCTGGCATTTTTTCTAAATGGTTTTTTAGAAAGAAGATAAAATATAAAATTGCTGCTCCGGTTAATAATAATTTTGTCGCTAATAAAATTCTCTTTCTGTTAAACATAAATTTTTATTTTGGCCTATCTGGCTGAAATGAATTTGAAAAACTTTTTGAATGACGTTGGAGTTCCAATCCTTAAAACGCCTTCTCCCCTCCGTTCCCCACATAATTCCAATGGCCCATCTTACGATCCTGTCTAGGATCCGACTTACCGTAAAGATGAAGAGTGTATCTTTCATCGGAAAGATACTTCGCCCAAAGAGCGGAATCAGGAAGATAATCCTGCCCTAAGATATTTTTCATGGAAGAAGGTTGAGAAGAAAGTTCGGAAGGAAATGGAAGTCCGGTAAGACATCTCAATTGAAGTTGGAACTGAGAAATATTGGCTCCATTTTGGGAAAAATGACCCGAGTTATGAGGTCTTGGTGCGAATTCGTTCAGAACGATCTTATCACCTTTGATAAAAAATTCTAATCCGAATACACCAACGTAATCGATTCCCTCTGCGAGTATTTTGGCTGATCCTATCATTTGTTTTTTGATAGAGTCGGAAAAATTTCCGGGATGAATGGTCGTATCCAAAATATGATTTTTATGAATATTTTCAGAAGGAGAATAACAAAGTATATTTCCTTTTTGATCTCTTGCTAAGATCACCGAACCTTCTTTATCGAACTCATACCATTCTTCTAAGATCAGATCCAATGGTTCTTGTCCGAGTGAACCGACCCATGCCCTGAATTCTTCTTTGGTTTTGAATTTGGTTTGTCCTTTTCCGTCATAACCGAAGGAAGAAGTTTTTAATACAGCAGGGAATTTGGAAGTCTCCGCCGCTTTCGTTGCTTCTGCCTTATTTGTGATCGGATAAAAAGGTACAGTAGGAAGTCCTAATTTAGTAAATAATGTTTTTTCTCTGATCCTATGTTGTGCGATCCTAATACATTCCGGACTTGGGAAAACAGGAAGGGAATTTTTTTTAGAATATTCGGAGATAAAATTTAGTTCTGCTCCCGGTATATTCTCGAATTCGAATGTAAGCGCGTCTATGGACTTTAAAAATATTTGAAGTGAATTTTCGTCTTCGTACGGGGCGACCGTTTCGGCAGCTCCTACCAAGGAAGCAGGACTGTTTCTTTCCGGAGAATAAACGGATACCTGATAACCCATTCGGATCGCTTCTTGGGCGAACATTCTTCCGAGCTGTCCTGATCCCATCACTCCAAGCCTTGCAGGAGGAACTAGAATTTTTGTCATATTAGATCTTTGTTCTTGGACAACGCTTCTTCTCTGATATCGTTTCTGTATTGTTCCAATTTTTGTGATAATGTTTCGTCTTGCAGGGACAATATTCTTGCGGCGAGTAGTCCTGCGTTTTTTGCTCCTGCTGTTCCGATTGCAAGTGTTCCCACAGGAACTCCTCCCGGCATCTGCACTATGGATAATAAACTGTCCATTCCGGATAGGGCCTTACTTTGTACTGGCACTCCGAGCACCGGTAAGGTAGTGAGAGAAGCCACCATTCCAGGAAGATGAGCTGCTCCACCTGCGCCTGCGATGATGATCTCAAAACCTTTGGATCTTGCAGATTTAGAAAATTCGAATAATAACTCTGGAGAACGATGTGCGGATACGATTTCCGTATGAGATTCTATCCCGAATTGTTTCAAGATGGAGACTGCTTCTTTCATGGTCTCCCAATCGGAACTGCTTCCCATTATAATAGCTACTTTCGTTTTCACACTAGCAAATTCCTTTAAGATCGATCCAACGGCAAGCCCGAAAACATTTTAAGGACCGTCGGTTTATGAATTTAATTCTTCTACGACCCTTTCTAATTTCATTCCTCTAGAGGCTTTTGCTAATAGATAAGAGCCGGGAGGCACTTCTTTGCGGATCGTCTCCACTAAATTTTTGAGTCCTTCTTCGTCGCCTGGAAAGGAGAAGGATAGAAGTCCCCGACTTGCCTTTTTTTGGAAACTCTTGAGTGCATGAGAAGATTCCGTTCCGAATAGGAAGAGTCCTTTGCAGTTCTTTAGATCCGCCGCAAAACTTCCGATCTCGGTATGGAACTTTCGGGAATAATTTCCTACTTCTTTCATGTCTCCTAGTACTGCGTAAAATCCTTCTTCTCCTGCAATTTGAGAACATGCTTCCAGAGAAGATAACATGGATTCTCTATTTGCGTTGTATGTATCGTTTAGGATTTTATAATTTCCTACTTGGAAATCCAATCGTTTGTCACCGGATCTGAAATTTTTGATCCCGTTCTGTATCCATTCCGTAGGAGTCCCAACTTCTTCCAAAACCGAAATACATAACGCAAGATTTTCCAGTAATTTGATGCCGGGGAGACTCCAATCTAATATAGAATTTAAAAATGAGATCTTAAATCCTTCTCGATTGGTTTCTACGATTTCTATTCTTCTTTTAAGCGGAACTGATTTGAATTTAATCCCGTAACGCAGGCATCTTCGTTTTAGAAAATTCTTATATTCTCCCGTTTCAGGGTAGAACAATATTCCGCCTTTATACATTCCTTCCAAGACTTCCGCTTTTGCTTTTGCGATCCCTTTATGAGATCCCAATAATTCTATATGTGCCGTTCCTATGGTAGTGATGATGGAATAATCCGGCCTTGCCATTTTGGTCAGCCTGGAAATTTCTCCTGCATGGTTCATTCCCATCTCGCATACTACATATCTTGTCTTTGGATTGATATTAAATAATGTGAATGGAACTCCTATCTCATTATTATAGTTTTTTTCAGTGACCAGTAAACCTTCTTCCAATGGTGAAAGACAAGAGGATAAGATCTCTTTTGTGGTGGTCTTTCCGCTGGAACCTGTGACTGCGATCAGTATCGGATTAAATCTAGATCTATGAAATGTAGCAAGTTTTCCTAACGCGAGTAATGTGTCCTTTACTTGGATGGATCTTGATCTTTGTTCAGGAGTGAGACTTTCTAAAACTGGATGATCCTTTTCACATAAAAAATAAGAGGCTCCTTTTTCCAAGGCATCCGATATAAATTCGTGTCCGTCCCTGTTTCCTCTTAAAGGTACGAATAAGGTCCCAGGTTCCACCATTCCGGATGCAGTGCTGATACTTTTGATCTCTGATTCTTTTTGAAAGGAGAAGTCGGACGGACTTTGTAATACCCTTCTTATTGTTTCCGGATCGTATTGGAATGGTGCTTTCATCAGACCCAATATCTTCCTGCCTAAAATACTCGCAGTCTATTTTTAAAAATTCCTCTTGCAGACATCCGGTTCCGGTTTTCAAATATGCGGGATGCGAAAGACCAAGGTTGTTTTAATCGGTTTAGGAAGGATCGCTTCTTCCTTGGAAAAAGATCCGTATAGATCTAAACCCTGCACTCATTCCGGGGTCCTATTCTCTTCTTGGGGCAAAAAAAATTTTGAATTTATAGGCGGAGTCGATCCCAATCCGGATAAAAGGGAAAAGTTTCACAAGCAGTGGAAACTTTCCGACCAGTTGACCTTCTCCAGTCCGGATCAATTGCCTTCTAAATATAAACCTGATCTTGCGATCATCGCGAGCCCTTCCGAATCTCATTATAGAAATGCGTTAGAGTGGATCGAAAGAGGTGTTAAAAATTTTCTGATCGAAAAACCGGTTTGTGAAACTTTTGTACAGGCAAAGGACCTGGAAAAAATTTCCCGCAAAAAAGGGATACGGATTTGGATCAATCATGAGAGAAGATACCATCCTAAATATGATTGGGCGAAGAAGGTCCTGGACTCTCAAAAATACGGACCGATCCGCACCATTCGAGCATCCGTTTTGACTTCCGCTCTGGCTCCGGGCAGGGCATTCCAAGGCAGGACCGGTCCTCTATTCCATGATGGAACTCATGCGGTGGATTTGATCTATTGGTTTTTAGGAAAACCGGATCGGATCCGTTCTTCTTTGACTAGAAGAAAGGGGATCCCGATAGAGGATAGGGCGCTTGCGTTCTTGGAATATAAATCCGGGCCGACAGTGTTTTTGGAAGCCGGGGGAATGAGGAAGTATTTCCAATTCGAAATGGATATTATGACTTCCGAGGCCCGTATCCTTCTATCCAACGATGGTATGAGACTTTTCGTTTCCAAACCTTCTAAGAAGTACAAGGGATTTAATAGTTTGACGGAAGTCTCATTTCCCGAAAAATCATTCCTCGGATCGAACCCTTTCATGAACCTTTATAAAGAAATACGAAATGTTCTTACGGGGAAGTCGGAAAGAATGACCGGGGATATCGGAGAAAATTTAGGCATCATGGAACTTCTACATAAGATCAAAACCGGCGCCGAAATCAGAACGGTTTCGGAAATCTAATCGTATGCCTGCAAGTTCCCAAACCACAAATTCAAATCAATTGCCTTCCTATTCCGCGAGAGGAAGATATTATCGTGGCAGCTTCTTTCTTTGGAAAAAAATATTTAGTCTATTCTGGTATTATAAATTTGTAAGATTATTCCTTTCTTCCAAATCAAGAGAAGAAAGAGAATTAGAATTTTATAAATCGCTGGGCTTGGAGTGCAGGGACTTCTTCCTGAAAATGGGAGGAGTATACGTAAAAGTCGGCCAGTATTTTGCATCACTCGCTCATCTATTCCCCGAAAGTTTCACGGAAGCCTTACAGGACTTACAGGATAGAGTTCCTCCCCATCCTTTTTCAGAAATTAAGGAAAGATTTAAAAAAGAATTCGGAAAAGAGATCGCAGAAGTGTTTCCGGATATTTCAGAAGCACCTTTAGCATCCGCTTCGATCGCTCAGGTACATTCGGCTACTTTTAAAGGCGAAAAAGTAGCGGTTAAAATTTTATATCCGGGAATCGAAGATATTATCGAAAAAGATCTGAAGGCGGTCCGTAAGTTCCTAAAGAGGATCAATCGTTTCCTGGTCACATTCGATTTTAAAATAGTTCATAAGGAAATTGCAAAGTTAGTAGGAAGAGAAACGGATCTTCGTCTAGAGGCTGAGTCCATGGATCGTATGGCCAGATATTTTGCAGAAGAGCCCGATTATGTTTTTCCTAAGCTGATCCCTGATTGGAGCGGCAAGAGTGTTTTGACCGCTCAGTTTATAGAAGGGAAACGTATCACTCAAGCAGGCACATTAAAAAAAGGACAAGCAAAGTCCAGACCCGTAGATCTTTTGATCCGAGCTTATATTCTTATGATATTCGAATATAGGTTTTATCATGCGGATCCTCATCCGGGAAATATGATCTATACTCCCGATGAAAAACTTTGTTTTATAGATTTCGGAGCGGTAGGAGAGATCCCTCCCAGCCAGGCTATCGCTCTTAGAAAGATCATACTTTGCGCAATGACAAAGGATTATCCTGCACTTGTCGAGGCTTTAGACGAGTTAGGACTTGTTTCTAAAAAGGCTGATAGAGAGAAGTTGGAAGAAGTGGTCCGTTATTCCATGGAAAAACTTTCCAAGTTCTTATCCGATACGGATTCATTTAAGAATATAAAGTTCGAACAGATCCATACACCCGAAGATCTGAAATTTTTAAAAGAGATCAATTCAAGTCTTCGCGGACTTCTACGAATGATCCAATTGCCTACCTCTCTTGTTCCATTGGAAAGAGTTCTTGGTCTTCTTGTCGGAATTACCGCAAACCTGGATCCTTATCGTACTGTTTTGGATTATGGTGAAAAACCTTTCAAAAGTTTGGTCTTCCAAGGAGAGAACCAATGGCAGAAGGTTCTGGTCCAGGAAGGTGGCATCTGGGGCCAGGCTGTTTCTTTGCCTGGAGAATTATTACAGGCTGTTAAAAATTTAAACCGAGGCAAGCAGTCCTATAAACTTCCGGATCTGGAACAACATACTAAGAAGATGTATTCTTTAGGTCATCAGATCATCTCTTCTGCATTTGTAATTTTCGGTATCCATTATGGAACGGATAGAATGGACAAGGGGATCGAAACACAAGCAATGGTGGCTTACGGAGTATCCGTTTTCTTCGGAATCCTCCTTGCTCTATCCGTTATCAAAAATAAATTCAGCTCTAAAAGGAATCGTCAGTGAAATATTTCGAAAAGAAATTCTTAGAGGTATACCCGCCTATCTTCATCATCAGTGTAATTGTTGGAACAGTTATAGATCTGGTTACCAAATACATCGCTATACTATATCTAAGACCTCATAACCCGATCGAACTGCTTGGGGATTTTTTCCGTTTAACCCTGACATTCAATACAGGTTTTGTGATGGGTCTCTTCCAAGGATTTCCAAGAACCTCTTTGGCTCTGACTGCAGTCGCGATCTTAGTGCTCATCGCATATCGTTGGAAAAATTCAGACCTAGGACATCCTGCGGGTTGGGCTCTTGTAATGTCCGGAGCATTCGGGAATTTTATAGATAAGTTTTTTGTGAAAATTATAGGGATCGGAGCTGAGTTCGGATTCGTAGAAAATCGTTACGAAGGAAGATTTATCGGAGTTGTGGACTTCTTAGACTTCGATTGGCCGAACTGGCTTTTGATCGATAGATGGCCTGCATTCAACTTCGCAGACTCCTGCGTTAGCGTAGGATTGGTGATCCTGATCCTTACCATGAAAATCGAAGAGGATAAGAAGTAGTTTTGAATTTCCTACAACTCCCCATATGGAAAAAGATCATAAAGAAAAAAGGGACTTCCAACCCGGAGATCATACGTTTCCTCCGAGAAACCTCCGTATTCGGAAAGTTAAAAAGAAGGACCTTACACGAGATCGCAAGATTAGTTCACGTTAGACAGTATTCCGAGGGAGAGGAAATTTTCAGACAGGGAGAAGCCGGAGCCGGATTTTACATGATCTTCGACGGAAAGGTCGCTATCCGTTCCGTTAGGGACGGGATAGAATTGGATCTGGCTCATTTAGACCAGCATTCATTCTTCGGAGAACTTTCCTTATTCTCAGAGGAGAGAAGGACGGCAACTGCAATCGCTCAGGAGCCTTCTACATTGCTCGGGTTTTTCCAACCAGACCTGAAAGAAATTATAGAGACGAAACCTAAGATTGGGATCGAGATACTTTTAAGTCTCACCGGAGTTGTAGTAGAAAGACTCCAGAAAACCAACCAGCTATTGGAAAAAGCATATTATAAGGGCAAACAAAAAAATGCCTGATACGAAACCGCTTTCTACATACGTAATCCGATTTATATTTTTCTTTTTGGTCGGAGCGGCCATCTTATTTTTCGTGATCGGTCTGCAGCTTCTTGTAGTTCCGATCGCACTTTCCTTAATTTTGTTCTATATATTTAATGGAAGTATAAACTATTTTGAAACGCTGGGAGTGCCCAGGATCCTTTCAGTTGCGATCCTTATATTTTTGCTTTGTCTTCCTATATATCTGATCGCGACAGAAGTTGCACCTCCTATCGTTTCCACTTTGCAGCCTATCATGAAGAACTGGAAACAGGATATAGATGATGCAAAGTTTAAGTATTTGGTAGTCGGTTTCCAACTTAGATTCAACGATTATCCTGCGAGCTGGGAAGACACGATCCGCCCTGATGAATTGGTAAAACAGGCGGCTGAATTGATCCACGCTCAAGTAAGCGGTATAGTTTCCGTAATTCCTACATTGATCGGATATTTGGTGGTCACACCATTATTTGCATTCTTGTTTTTGTTAAACGGGAACGGAGTGTATAAGAATATAATCAGTCTTGTACCTAATCGTTATTTTGAAATGACCATAATGGTAGCTGCAAAGATCAACGAACAGATCACCAATTATTTGAGAAGTTTGGTAATCCAAAGTGCGATCATTACCGGGATATCCATGATCGGTTTTTATGTGATCGGCTTAAAGTTCTTTTATATCTTTGCCTTATTTGCCGGGATTGCAAACTCAATTCCATATTTAGGACCTATTATCGGGATGGTCCCTCCATTATTCATGACCTTGACCCAGGGGGCGGGAATTTTTAATCCGAATGGAATCAATGAAGGAATGGGAATGTATGAACTGATGGTTGCGATCTTGGTTGTAGTGCTGATCGCACAAGCAGTAGATAACTTCTTCGTTCAACCCGTTATCATTTCGGACGCAGTTTCTTTACATCCGATCATTGTTGTAGGCGCTGTTACCGTTGGAGGAAGTTTGCTCGGGATAGCAGGGATGCTTGTGGCGGTTCCGCTTGCTG
Source organism: Leptospira dzoumogneensis (assembly GCF_004770895.1). NCBI lineage: Bacteria > Pseudomonadati > Spirochaetota > Leptospiria > Leptospirales > Leptospiraceae > Leptospira > Leptospira dzoumogneensis. Next base: position 698,445 of record NZ_RQHS01000005.1, read on the forward strand.
CGATCCTGAAAGTGACGATCGCTTCTCTTTATAGATCCATGAAAGACCATAAGCTGCTTTGAACAAAGCAGCCTGGTGTTTTCTTCTTATTACTCCGCTCCAATTCCTAAATAAACCCTGACTTTTTCGGATTCAAATTTAGCAGTAGCGTTTTCATCCGGAAACAGTTTAGAAAAAATGAATGCGGAAGCAAACGCTAAACTCATGGAAACGATCGCAGGATTTTTGAGCGGGAAGATTGCCTGATCGAATTTAAAAACATCCACCCAAACGGTGGGGCTGAATATTATAAACAATGTAGCCGATACCGAGCCGATCAGAATAGAAAATACTCCGCCTACAGTGCTGAAATTTTTCCAGACAATGGATAAGAATAATGCGGGGAAATTCCCACTGGCTGCAATCGCGAATGCCAGTCCCACCATAAATGCAACGTTCTGGTCTTTGAATAGGATCCCAAGAAGAATGCTGACTATGCTGAATACAACAGTCGCCTTTTTTGCAACGGAAACTTGTTCGTTTTCGGTCGCTTTGCCTTCCGTGAATACATTGAAGTAAAGATCATGAGAAATGGTAGAAGCGGCCGCTAATGTCAAGCCGGCAACCACTGCCAAGATCGTGGCAAACGCTACCGCTGCGATAAATCCTAAGAAAGGTGTTCCTCCGAGTAACTCCGCTAAAAGCGCGGCGGCCATATTCCCGCCCTTATCTATTCCTGCGATCTGTTCTCTGCCGATCAGGACCGCAGAAGCAAAACCTACGATAGGAATGATAATATAAAAGTAACCTATGAATGTAGTTGCATAAGCCACCGATTTTCTGGCTTCCTTTGCATCGGGCACAGTATAAAATCTCATTAGAATATGAGGTAAACCTAATAAACCGAACATTAAAGCAAGTCCCAATGAAATGGAATCGATCGGACTGGAGGCGAATCCTCCAGGTTCCAAAGCAGTCCTTCCGAATTTTGTCTCTACTGCGGAAAATAAATTCTCCAAGTTAAAGCCGAACTGTGCCAGAGACAAAATTACGAGTAGGGTAACTCCGAAAAGAAGAAGGCAGGCTTTGATGATCTGGACCCAAGTAGTCGCGATCATTCCTCCGAACAAAACATACAGAAGCATGACTCCGCCCACGATCACAACTGCCAACTCATAAGGAAGACCGAACATTAAGTTGATCAATTTTCCGGAGCCTACGATCTGAGCGATAGAGTAGGTGATCGTGACTAAAATCCCACCGATAGAAGCAACGATCCGGATGGGTTTTTGTTTTAAACGAAAAGCCAATACGTCCGCAAAAGTATATTTTCCTAAATTACGCAAAGGTTCCGCTAAAAGGAACATGAGTGCAGGCCAACCCACGAGCCAGCCGACTGCATAGATGATCCCATCATAACCTTTTAAGGCAACCATACCTGAAATTCCCAAAAAGGAAGCCGCAGACATGAAATCTCCGGAAAGAGCTAAACCGTTTTGAAACCCAGTAATGGATCTGCCTGCCGCGTAAAACTCGCTGGAAGTTTTGGTCTTTTTAGCGGCCCAATAAGTAATCCCTAATGTAAGAATTACGAATATTACAAAAAAAAGAACGGAGATGAAGTTCGGCTGGCCTAAGGAGGATCCCATTATTTAGTCTCCGATTCTAATTTAGATTTTAATACTTCTACTTCTTGGTCGTAATATCGGTTTGCCCAAAAAACATACAAGAATGTGAGTAACCAAGAGAATAAGATCACGGATGCACCCGCGTACAAACCGTAGTTACCGGTTCCTAGTTTTTCAGTGACCCATTCCTTTTTTAAGGCGATGATAAGTATAAATCCGTAATAGTTCAGGAATAGGAAAAACAATAAAACGAAACTAACTGTCCATCTGGTTCGAACTAATTTTTTAAACTCGATGGATTCGATCAATTGATGAGCTTTTATCTTCATATGAAGTCCTCGGAACGGCGGAGAGAATAGTATTATATCTCCGGTTGGCAAGGATAAAAAGCTTTCTTAAAATAAACCGTTGATCCCGTTTATGTTAACGGTTTTGATGATCTCTTTTTCTTGTTCTGTCTCTGCCACTTTCCAAGTAACTCCCGTTGGAGTGGAAAGCAGACTTCTTCCTATCCTCTTTTTACCGAAAGGGATGCCATAACCGGAGCTTCGAACTAAGAACATTCCATATTGAGAGGAAAGATCGGCGTAATTTTTGAGATCTTGGGAATAGTTAATACCGTTATCCGAAACGGAATCTAAATGGAATGCCAAATTGATCCTGTCAGATTTTAATTTTTCCAGCTTAGACTTGTCTTGGATCTCTTTTCCCGCAAAGATACCGAAACGAAACCCGCCTAAGATCAGAGAGTCTTCTCCAGAGCCTGGGATTGCAGGAGAATCTTCGGAAGATAATCCTTTTACGTCGTACCAATCTACTAGTACTATATTTTGCACGATAGGAATGGAGAATCTTAATTTACCCTCGTCGTCTCTGCGGAACATTCCTCCACCGAAGATCGCACCTTTATAAACTTCCGAGATCGCGAAGATCTCATCTAAAAAAGTTTTAGCGCGAGAGGCCAATGATTCAGGAGAACCATTTCCTCCTCCCGGAAAATATAGCGGTAGAATAAGGAAATCCGATTTTTCCTTAGAAAGTTTGGTTCTTTGTTCGGGAGAAACCGGCTGGGATAGATCCTTTTGGAAAAGGGTAATTTTTACTGAGGTCACTCTTTACCTGCGACTTTGAATTTAATCGGAAAGTATGGAAGGATCCACACCGAAACTATCGTCTTCTCCGTCGCCGGACTCTGCACCAGGACTTAAAATTTCTGCTTCAGGAGCAGTAGTTGCAGCCTTGATACCGAATTCCTTTTCCATCTCTTCCGCGGAAAGTTCAGGAACTCCGCCGAAAAGATCTCCGTTTTCCAAACGTTCGGAAAACGCCAGAGCATAACAATAAGATTCCATAATACACTGCTTTATAGGTTTCTTATTCAATCTCTTTTTGGATTCCATCAGATCGAAAGTCATTAAAGTTTCCATATTGGTCACGATCTCTTTTTTGCCTTTCATATCTGCGATCAATTTGGAAAGAAGTTCCGCTCCCTTCTGAAAAAAGTCCTTAGCGGTAACTCTTACGTTACGCGACTGTTGGCTTCTTTTTGTCTCCAGGGCGGAAGTTTTTTTGGAAGCCTCGATATAATTTGCGCCGGGGTTTTTGAGATGATTTTCCAGTTCTTTATAATACTGGTCGTAGATCCTGAATTGTTCATGGATCCCTCTGGTCGTTTCATAAAGATCGATCAGTTTTTCACGGTAATCCATTTTGGATCCGCCTACGATCGTAGGTTTTAGATCTATCTTTTTGGTGGTCATTACGAAGGAATATTCCTCGTCGAACTCCCTGAAAAATAACCAGGTCAAGAAGGCCTTGTCCCCTGCCGGGATAATATCGTGTTCCCCTCTGGCATCATGACGTTTTCTTAATTGATCCAAAGATAAGGATCTCATAAGTTTTAGGCCGTATTTCAGCTCTTTGCTTAAACCTTCTTCCGGATCGATCGGTTTTTCTTCAGGAGCTTCTTCCGTATCTTCCTCTTCCGGCTGGGCCCCTCCGGAGATTTCGTCTAACTCTTCTCCCTGTTTTCTTTGGCCGAGTTTTTCCTCAGGGAGAATTCCCAGTACATTCTCCATATACGTGCTTAAAAGCGGGATGTTTTTGTCCTCACTTCTGAGAATTGCAAGATATAGCTTATCAAAAATGGTCCCGTATAGAACGTCGAATTCCTGAAGGGCTCTTTTTCTTTTGGTATTATAAACAGTAGCGGGTTTGCCTTCCAGTTTTTCCAGAGCCTGGTAGCCCAAGGTCACTGCTTTTACGTAAGAACCTTGGAATGGATACATATAATACAGTTTTTTGAATATAGAATATAGAGGTTGTCTCACTCTAGAGACCGACACTGGGAGGTCCGGAGCTGCGTTATGCCCTTCTAAAAGCTGGTTCAGCTCGGTACTATCGTAGGCTTTGTGCATTCTGCCCAGAAGCTCAATATAAAGAGGATTTTGTCCGTCCAGTTCCTTTGCGATCTTAGAAGCGTAAGCAGGGTTTCCTAATAGGTCGTTCCCTACAAAGTTCATTTCTAGAAGCGCTTTTTTTCCCGCGATATTCAGCTCGGACATAAAAGCGGGGAGAAGGTCACTGGAAGAAAATGACGTTACGCGGGAGATCCAACATTTGAATCGGACCGCCATACGATTGAAAAAATTTCCCATCTCATCTTCCAAGGCTTTACGATCCATAATTGGATTCGGCTTGGAAGCTACTTGTTTTGCGGACGATCTTCCTGATTGAGAAGATTGGTTTTGCCTTGGGTCTCTTCCCCCGGCTTGGCTTCTTGCACCTTGGCGGATCTGGGGTTGCTCTTTCTGTTTACGAAGAGCTTCTTCCCTTTTTTTATCCTTATCGGAGACTACTTTTCCGCCGGCGGACTGAAACTTGTCGAACATTTCCCGCCTGGCTTTATCATCTAGGTTATTAGCACCGATACTTTTTCTGGTTTTATCGAATTCGGACATGGACTGGATTCCTTGGAAACCGCTCTGATTGTATCTTGGCTTTCTGGCGAAATAAATCAACAAAGATACTTATTTCTTGACATACTCTGAATTCCTGGGCCTGTTATTTTCCCATGATTCTTAAAAGTCTCGCCCGAGAAAATCACCTGGTACTTTCGGTCCAGGAGGATATCTTGATGGATAATTCCCGGGACTTTTACCTGGAGTTCGAGGACAGCGTTCGGGAGGGATATCCCCCCGTGGTCAGCTTTCATTTGGGTCTCGTAAAGTTTATCGACTCTTCCGGGATAGGCATTATCATCAAAGTCAGAAATCAGATCCGGGACCATCAAGGAACTGTGAATATATTCGGGCTAAATAAGTCCCTGCATTCCGTTTTTAGGCTTTCCGGTCTAGACAGAATTGTAAATCTGTACACCATCGAAGAATTTCTGGAGAAATACCCCGACTTTCGGGAATTTCTGACAGTAGAATGAACCGGAAATTCTTCTAAAAAGTTCCAACAAATAGATGAATCAATTCGGCAAGAGTCCTGTAATGAATTTTTCACTTTTAGATTTTATGAAGGGAAAAGCTCTCCGTACTTCCCTGATCCTTTTTTTGACCTTTAGTTTCTCCGGATGTTATCCTTATTTTTTCAAGGACCGGATGTTCCGCTCCGAAGGGATGGGATTTTTCACGATCAGTGTTTCCGATCTGCCTGATTTCGATAAAACTTCCAAGAATGAAGATATTAAATTGGAACATCCTATCCAATTGGATCAGGCCAAAATTAAAGACTATTTTGGAAATTTAAGATATTCTAAACGTTCTTCCGTAGGTTATTTTTCGGATTTCGTATTCTCGGACCATGAATTGGATCTACTCGCAAGGGACCTTCCTTTTACTTTAAAAAATCTGCCGGATGACAAACTTCTTCTTATCATCTCTAAATACGATGATACACAATCGGTGATCTCCTTCGACGAGATTACAAGTTGTGTTCTTTGGGCGGCAGAAGGTAAGATCAATCTTCTATTTGGACGGGTCAAACGTGAGCTTGTGGATAGAGATGCTGCTCTGGATTTTAGCCGTTGGACCAGGATCGAAAAGATCAGACTTGCTCATGGTTTTGACGGAACTGAGATCGCAGAAGGGGAGAATGTGGACTTCGGACAGATCGACGGACTTCCATTGCGTAAATGGGTTGTGTTCGATATGAAGAACCCGAGCAAATATAAGTTCACTCCTAGAAAACAATACCAGCCTGTTAAACTTACCGACGAGAATGATAGACCTTGATCCAAGGATCAAAGTTTAGTTCCTGAATTATCTTATCCGGTTAATACGAACTAAGTAAAAAGCGGCCTTAAACGGCCGCTGCGCAGCGTTTACAAAGACCGTTATGTCTTTCCTCGGCTGGGTGTCTCCAGCAGCGAGGGCATTCTTCTTCTTTAGGTTTTACCACTCTAACTGAGAAATGTTCATCCGAATATTCAGACAATTGTTCTCTGTCTGATTTTTCAAAACCAACTTGAGAAACTGTAAAGATCAGTTCTAGAGCGTCTAGAGAGAAATCCTTTTGTAATTTATTCTCCGCTTTAGAAGAGATTTCCACAGCAGCTTCTAAAGATTTTCCTAATTTACTAGCCTGTCTTGCAAGTTCCAAGGATTTGTGGACCGTTTCTCTTGCTTTTAATGCTTCTTCGAATTTAGCTTCCAGTTCTTTGTTTCTTAAAGAAGAAAGATCCGGGAATTCTTCCGTAAATACAGATTCTTTCTTACCATTCTCTTTCCAAACTTCTTCCGTAGTGAAACTTAAGATAGGGGCGGAGTATATACAAAGAGTTTCTAGGATGATCTGGAGTGCAGTACAGGAAGATCTTCTGGTTTTAGAATCTCTTCTGTCACAGTACATTCTATCCCTGATCATTTCGAAATAATCTTGGGAAAGAGTTACTGTACAGAATAACAGAAGTTTCTGATATACTTGGTGGAACTGATAATTCTCGTAATGGTTTTTGAGTTCCTCCGAGAGCTGTGCTAGTTTAGATAGATAATATTTATCTACTTCTTCCAAATCGGAAACGCCTAGGTTTTGGTCCGAAGAATGTCCTGCCAAATTTCCTAAAAGATATCTGAATGTGTTCCGGATCTTTCTGTAATTGTCAGCGATGATCTTAAGTCCTTCTTTTCCTACTTTTACATCGTCCCTGAAATCCTGGGAGCTGACCCAAAGTCTGAGTATATCCGCTCCGTATACATTGATAATATCCGTGGTTGGATCTATCCCGTTGCCCAAAGACTTGGACATTGCTCTTCCTTGTTCGTCCAAAACATACCCATGAGTAAGAACGGACTTATAAGGAGGAATTCCTCGCAGCGCCATGGAAGGCCAGAGGCTGGATTGGAACCAACCTCTATGTTGGTCTGAACCTTCTAAATATAGATCCGCAGGAGGTTCCCCGCCTCTTTCTTTTAAAACTGCAAAGTTGGAAACTCCTGAATCGAACCAAACATCTAAAATATCTTTTCCTTTTCTAAAAGAAGAAGATCCGCATTTGGAACATTTTGTATCAGGAGGAAGAAGTGAATCCGCAGGTTCGCTGTACCAGATCTCTATTCCTTTGGCTCTTACCAGGTCGGTGAAGAACTTTACGGATTTTGCATCTAGATGAGTTTCATTACAATTTTCGCAAGTGAATGCGGGAATTGGGACTCCCCAGTTCCTTTGTCTAGAAAGACACCAGTCAGGTCTTGTTTCCACCATGGAGCGAATTCTGGTGATTCCCCAGTTAGGTATCCAGCTTACTTTGTCGATCGCCTCTAATGATTTTTCTCTGAGTTGTTGGTAATCTATTTGAAAAAACCATTGTGGGGTCGCACGGAAGATAAGAGGTTTTTTACTTCTCCAGCTATGAGGATAGCTGTGTTCGAACTCTGAATAATGAAGAAGTAAATTTTTCTCTTTGAGCAATTCTACGATCTTAGGATTTGCATCCCAGACCTTGATACCTTTCATCATCGGGAATTCGTCGGTATATCTGCCGTAATCGTCTACAGGTGAATAAGGCTCCAAACCTGCGGCCAAACCGATCTTATAGTCGTCTTGCCCGTGTCCTGGCGCAGTGTGTACAGCCCCTGTTCCAGCATCCAGAGTTACATGTTCTCCGAAAAGAGGAATCGAGTCCTGATCCAAGAATGGATGACGGAATATCATCTTAGAAAGTGTTTCTTGGGAGACTGACTCTTTCTTAGTGAGTTGTACCTCTGCGGCTTTTTCTACCGCTTCTTTTAGTCCATCCGCGAGTAGTAATTCTTCTCCATTAGGAGTTGTATAAAATGAATATGCAAATTTAGGATTAAAGCTGATTGCAAGGTTTGCGGGAAGGGTCCATGGGGTAGTCGTCCAGATCAGACAGAATTTTCCATCCTGTCCTTTGATCGGAAATTTTACATAAATGGAAGGAGATTTATGAGGGTAATATTCTATCTCCGCCTCTGCGTGAGCGGTAGCAAGTTCTATACACCAGTAAACGGGCTTTTTGCCCCGGTATACATAACCTTTTTCGAATAGATTCCCGAAAACTTCTACGATCTTTGCCTCGAAATCAGGGCTCATCGTTTTGTAGATCTTACCTTCTTCCCAAAAACATAAGAAACGAGAAAGGTCCTGTCCCTGTTTTTGAACATACTGTTCGGCGTAATCTCTACAAAGTTTTCTTAATTCTTCCGGACCGATCTCTTTCGCTTTTTTTCCCAGGTTCTTTAGGACTTGGACTTCGATAGGGAGACCGTGACAGTCCCAACCAGGGATCATATCTGTTTGGTAGCCCGCAAAAAATTTGGACTTAACGATCATATCCTTTAGGATCTTATTAAGCGCATGCCCGGTATGGAAGTTACCGTTCGCATAAGGAGGTCCGTCATGAAGAATGAACTGAGGCCTATCCTTTCTTTTTTCCCGCATTTTACGAAGGATCTTTTCGGACTGCCAGGTTTTGATCTGATCGGGCTCTCTTGTGGAAAGTCCTGCCTTCATCGGAAAATCCGTTTGAGGGAGTATTACGGTATTTGAATATGGATTCTTCTTATCTTCTTCTTTCATGGGTTAAAATTCTATCTTCACTTTAGGCAGAAGTTTTCTTGCGGATTCTATTTGAGAAGGTTTTAATCCGGTCTCTTTTAGGATCAGAAGTCTTAGCTTAGGATGGCTTGCTAAAAATCCTAAGTTTTTAGGAAAAGATGTGATCTTTCTATTTCTTGCCAGATCCAAAACTTCAAGTTTAGGAAACCCCATAACCGTATCTATATCGGATTCTTTGAATTCTATCTTATTAGAATCCAAGTAGATAGCTTCAATGGAAGTCCCTGTCAGTTCTGTAGGAATTCCAACGAAGTCATTATTTCCCGCGAAAAAAAATCTGAGTTTAGAAAGTTTGGAAACTGAAGCGGGGAGTCTTTCTATATCGTTCCCATAAATATTCAAATGTTCTAAATTACTCCAGTCTCCCGCATTTTCCGGAAGAGAAGTAAGTTCGTTCATTCTTAGATCGAGCCATTTCAGGTTCGGAAAATTGAATAGAGCAGGAGGAACTGTTCCAAGTTTGCCAAGACCCAAATCCAATTTTTCGATAGAGGCAGGGTTTTTAGAAGCTTCGCTCAGAATTTCGGAAGCAGGGCGTCTACAATCTGAAATTATAAAAGCTGCACAAAGGATTAAATAGGCGATACCGATTTTTTGGCTGGTTCTCATTTGAATATTTCCTCTAAACCGGATTCATAAACCGATTTTAGTTCGTTCGAAGCCAAGGAAATTCCGTATCCTTGTATCTCGAGTTTAGGATCTGATTCTACGGTTCCGATAGAATGGAAGTCCAAACCTTTAGAGGAAACCAGTGACTTTATACTTTCTTCTTTTCCTTTTTCGTAACCGATCAGAACGGAACCTGAACTTTCTCCGAAAAGAGTAAGGTCTTTTCTGGATTGTTTGATTACGTTTAAGTCGGCCTTGATCCCGAGTCCGGAGAGTATTGCGATTTTTGCAAGTGCTACTCCGATCCCTCCAAGTGAAAGGTCCTTCGCGAACGATAGGCTTCCGTTCTTTCTTAAAGAGACTAATACTTCTAATAAAGATTTTTCGTCTGCGAGATCGAATTTAGGGATCTGGCCTTGTACTTTACCTAAGAAAGCTTTTTGGTATTCACTTCCGCCTAAGCTTGGATTAAATTTACCGATGAGCGCGATAGAAAGTCCTGCTTTTTTAGGAGCCCCCCAGACTACTTCCTTTTGATTATCCAGAATTCCCACCATACCGATGGTTGGAGTAGGGAAGATCGGTCCCTCAGGTGATTCATTATAGAAGGAAACGTTTCCTCCGGTCACCGGAAGTCCTAAAAATCTACAAGCATCTCCCATTCCACGAACACATTCTGAAAACATATAATAGTTTTCCGGAATATAAGGATTTGCAAAGTTTAAGTTATTGGTGACACCGAGTGGCTCAGCGCCCGTAACTGCTACGTTTCTTGCAGCTTCACAGACTGCGAGTGCCGCTCCCCAATACGGATCCAAATAGGTAAATCTGGAATTACAATCAGTTGCGGTAGCCAATGCCATGTCCGTTTCAGGGATTGCGGACAATCCTCCATCGGCACCCGGTCCGATCAGTTTGACTAGACCAACTTCTGTATCATACTGCTCTATGATCGGTTTTCTGGAAGATATATTCCAAGAATTTAATAGTTTAAGTAGTTTTTTGCCTGCTTCATTCTCTTGCAGGTCTTGCGTGGAATCAGGAGTCCAGGAAGAAACTTGATCCAAATACGCAGGACGTTTTGTCTCTCTGACATATCTAGGAGCGCCTCCGCCTAAAACTAAAGTATCGGCTGGGATCTTAGCCTTCAGATTTCCGTCTTTATAAACTTCTAATAGGCCGGTATCGGTAACTTCTCCGATCTGAACTGCGTTTAAATTCCATTTTTTGAATATAGCAACCAGTTCTTCTTCTTTCCCTTTTTGTGGGATTACCAACATTCTTTCTTGGCTTTCGGAAAGCATCGCTTCATAAGCATTCATTCCGGTTTCACGGAAAGGAACCAGATCCAGATTGATCTTCATTCCGGATTTTCCTTTGGCACTCATCTCGGAAGTTGCGCAGGAAATTCCAGCGGCACCCATATCCTGGATACCGACTAAAAGTTTTTTCTGGATCGCTTCGAGTGACGCTTCCATCAGTAGTTTTTCCATGAATGGATCTCCTACTTGGACGGCGGAACGTTTGGATTCCGATTCTTTGGTTAAATCCTTGGAAGCAAAGGATGCACCGTGGATACCGTCCCTTCCGGTGGTGGAACCAACAATGAATACTGCGTTACCCACCTTTCCTCCGGTGGTTGCGCTTGCCATTTGGTCATGCCTGACGATACCGACAGTCATTGCATTCACCAAAGGGTTTTTGGAGAAACATTCGTCTATGAATAGTTCTCCTCCAGAGACTGCGATCCCTAAAGAGTTACCGTAATCTCCGATCCCTTTTACCGCTCTGGATAATAAGTATTTGTTTCTGGATTCGTCAGGGTTACCGAACCTAAGAGAGTTTAAAGATACGATGGGTCTTGCTCCCATTGTAAAAATATCCCTCATGATACCGCCGACTCCTGTGGCTGCACCTTGGTAAGGTTCCACTGCAGTAGGGTGATTATGACTTTCTATTTTGAAAACAACTGCCAGTCCTTGGCCAATGTCCATGGCTCCGGCATTCTCTTCTCCCGCTTGGGCCAAAAGTTTATCAGACTTTGTAGGAAGAGTTTTTAATTGAAGGATAGAATTTTTATAAGAGCAATGCTCCGACCACATTGCGGAGAAAATCCCGAGTTCTGTGGAGTTAGGGAGTCTGCCTAGGATTTCCTGGATTTTGCTAAATTCTTCTGAGGTAAGACCGTGTTCGAGAGCGTCTTGGAGGGAGACGGATTCTTTTTCCATTACGGGACCAGTTTTTCGGACTTGGCCCCCACTGAAAACTATTTTAGGGCAGGGATTTCACCCCGTTAGGAAAGAGTTATAAATATTTGTATATTGCCAAGTATAAAGGAATAGCCCCGAATATCGCTGCGATCATCCATCTGGTTTGGGTTTGGATGGATTCCTGTAAAGAGCCTATCTTTTCGTGGACCCTGGCAAATTCCTTATATACATCCGTGAATTGTTCTTGGATCTTTCCGAAACCTGCATGCATTTCTGCTCGCAGCTTGCCTGTCTCTTCCACGAGTCTTCTTTCGTATTTTTCCATAGATAGTTCGATCATCGTTTTATTCCCAAATTGTTGATGCTTTTGAATGAATTCCGTTAACTCTTCCGTGACTTCCTCTCCAAGAGATTCTTTTAATTTTTTGGGAGGTTTCGGGACTAATTCTAAACCCATAATCTATCTCCTTGAAGCAGTCTTTGCAACCACTTCTCTCGAAGGCAGGTCGAATTTTGTATATCCCGCGCGTATTTTTTTTGTTTTTTAGAAATTTTTAATATTCTTATTTTTATTTTGGAATCTGGAATCCACATTCCAGAAAAAAACTCATCAATTTTGATTTGTGTAAATATGATTTGTTTAGAGAGAAGTCTTTCTTGCAGAACTACATTAAATTTTTATAAATTAATAGGCGGGGAGAAGGGCAGGAATTCCCGCCCTTTTGTTTTAAATATTATAGTAATTCCTGCGGTAATATAAAAGAGGTCTTTTGGAGTCATCGGATACTGCGAATAATACTCTTCCGATCACTATTGTATGGTCTCCTCCATCCACTTGTTTTTCCAACTCACATTCTATTCTGGACAATGTGCCGTTCAAATATGGCACTCCATTATGCCCTAGGTCACAGGCCAGCTTTTGGATCAGCTCATGTTTGTCTATTTTGCCGGATGCAAATTGGTTGGAAAGTTCCTGTTGGTCGGAAGATAGAATGTTCACAGTAAAGAGACCGGAAGCAAGCAGGGGATCATGACTTGTTATATTCTTCTGAAGATTAAAAAGAACCAAAGGTGGATCCAAAGAAAGTGAGCTAAAGCTGCTAACGGTTAATCCTCCGGCTCTAGTGGTGTCTGAAAAAGTAACCACAGTTACACCGGATGCAAAATGGGAGAGTGAATTTTTGAATTCGTCCGTGCTGAAAGACATAGTTATTAGATTGTTTTTAGATCCTATTTGTAAAGTTGGAATTCTTAAAAAAAAATCGGATTTCACGACCAAAGCCGACCTCAAGTGTAATTGAATATGTCGGCGGATCGTTTTTAAACCTTTTAAGACTTCTTAATATCCGCCCAAGGTCTTTCTTTTTCCAGTTGTCCTGCTAATCGGAAAAGTACATCTTCTCTTCCCCTTTTGGAAGTGAATAACATTCCTATCGGTAGACCAAGAGTCGTTTTGGAAAGTGGAACAGACATTGAAGGCTGCCCAGTAAGATTTGCCAGCTGTGTAAAAGGAGTCCTGGAAAGATTTTTTTCTACAAGTTGGTCCACCATACCGCTGGCCAAAAGTAATTTTCCTGTTCCTATCCTGCCGATGATCTGCATTGCAATTTCTTCATATAGTTTAGGTGCAAGTTCTCCGATTTTAGCGGGAGGTTCCGCAGTGGTAGGAGTCAGATAAAGATCATAATTTTCCAAAAAGGATTCCGAGATATAGGCCGCTTCATCCCAATACCGGATTGCGGATACAAATTCTCCCGCGGATATGGATCGTCCAAGCAATCCTAAGATCCAAGTAGTGGATTCCACATCTCCCATCTTCGCTTTTCTGCCTAATACTTTGTCTAAGCGGGAGATCTCAGAAGCGACTTCTCCGAAATACATGGTTACGTATGCTTTTGCCAAACGTTTCCCATCCACCTGAGGAGAGTTCTCTTCTAGTTTATGACCCAAAGATTTTAAAAGCTTCACTGTGTCGTGTAACGCGTCTATATGATCTTGGTTAACGGGAGTTCCGATGGGAGAAGAGAATGAATATGCGATCTTTAGTTTGCCTGGAGACTTCTTCGCCTCGGAAAGATAAGAAGTTTTATTTTTCTCCATGGAGAATGCTTCTTCTATCCCGACGCCTGAGACTAGATCCAAAACTGCAGCGCTGTCCCTAACTGATTTAGTAAGAACATGATCTTGAGAAGCACCTTGCCAAACTCTTCCGTAAGGACGGACCGGAACTCTTCCTCTAGTCGGTTTTAATCCGAATAGTCCGCAATACGCTGCGGGAATTCTGATAGATCCTCCGCCATCCGAACCGGTTGCAATAGAACTCATTCCGGATGCAACTGCTGCTCCTGCTCCGCCGCTGGAACCACCTGGAGTTCTTTCCGGATCCCAAGGATTTCGAGTTGGTCCGTGAAATTTTGGCTCGGTGATTCCCATCAGAGCGAATTCGGGAACATTCGTAGTACCTATAAAAACAAATCCCGCATTTCTGAGCCTAGAAACAAACACGCTGTCATCGGATGGAATGTAATTTTTGTAAGCCTTGGAACCTGAAGTGATCTTCTGTCCCTTCACATGATGTAATAGATCTTTAATAAGAAGTGGAACTCCGTAAAAGGGTCCCTTAAGTATCTTTCCGGATCTCAATTCTTCTCTTGCTTTGTCGATCGTGTTCAAAACGACTGCGTTCAATTCCGGATTAAATCTATCTATCTTTGCTTCAGAAAAATCTAATAATTCCTTGGGTTGGATCTTCTTCTTTCGGATCAGATCGGCAAGACCGATACTATCATAAGAATCGAATGGAAATTTTGTAGTACTCATATTCTTCCGCCAGAATGGATTTAGGACTCGGTCGAAGGGCCAAATCCAGACAGAATACTGGGAACCATTTACCGAATAAAACGCTCTAAGGGAGAGAGGCATAAAGCTTCCCTCACTTGGGTCAAGGATATTCCCCGGCCAAAGGGAATTTTCATTTATAGAATCGCAGCTAAAATCAGGATAGGTAAATATCGGTGTTCGGAATCATGGATTTATTGGCAAAATACGGCAAACTTAGACGCGGGGCAGGGGCTGTGCTCGTTTTCGTCTTCAGTTTGGCGATCGAGGCCGATACCGAACTGGACAAACAGTTTTTATCCGCGGTGAAAGAAGGAGATCTTCGTAAGGTAGAGTTACTTCTGAACCAGGGCGCCACAGTGGATGCCAAGGATGATGATGGCCGCACCGCGATCATGCTCGCAGAAGGCGAGGACGTAGTTGAGTTTCTTATCAAACATGGAGCGAATATCAACGCCCAGGATGTGGATGGGAACTCGGTATTATTCTATCGTTTACTTCCTATCTTAAAAGTAAAAATTCCGGATATGGACGATCTTGCAGAGGCAAAACGTCTGATCGAATCCGGTGCATTGGTGGAATACACTGCTCGTAAGGGTGAGGACCAAAAACCGGTCTCTTTACTCAATATGGCGATCCGTAACCAAAGTCTTGTTTTAGTAAAATTTTTGATAGAGAACGGTGCTAACCCAAATCATGACCCGGGTGGGATCGAAGAATATCCGCTTTTTTTAGCAGTAGGAGGAGCTTCTTCTCCTTCTAATCTTGCCATAGCGGAATATTTACTAGCAAACGGTTCCAAAGCAGTGTTCACTAGCAGATTGAAAGATGTTCATACTGCGAGCGGAACCTACCAGATTGGCGCAAGAAATGCATTTCATTATGCTACAGAGCCCAAACAGACCGACCTAAAAATTTTAGATGTTTTAGCTAAGGCTGGGACCAATCTAAATCATAGAGATGCAGAAGGAAAAACTCCTCTCATGGAAGCCATCCTCAGAAAAAATGTTTCTGCAGCCCAGAAATTGATCCAACTCGGATCCGACCTCACACTTGCGGATAACCAAGGTAAGACGGTATTAGATCTGGCAAAAGAATATCATCTGGATGAAATAGAGCGGATTTTGGCCGAAAAACTTTCCTCCAAGACACAATAATACAAAATCTCTTTAGTATACAGTTTTTAGAGTATACCGAACTGAGATTTCGGTATACTATTCTTTTTTCTAAAAACCTCTAACAATTGTAAGGTTGTCATGTAGATCCGTCGTCATATCAACGTTATATAGGCGAAAATTTCTTTCATGATCGTTCCATGCGAAGACAAAGTTGATCCTCCCCGAGAAAGCTCGGATACAAAAACCAAAGAGAAAGCCTTAGGTCAATTCTTCACGCCCTCCGGTTTAGTAGGGCCGATGTTGGAATGGGTTTCCGAAACCAAAGCCGCATTGGAAGGAAAAAAGATCAAAGTTTTAGATCCAGGAACGGGAGAAGGAATTTTTTTCCAAGAATTCCAGGATCGTTTTCCGAAATCTGACAGCGAGTTTTACGGTTGGGAGATAGATCCTATCCTACATGAGAAGTGTATACAAAACTTGGAGAAGGCCGGGATCTCCAAAAATCGTTTTCATCTGGTATTAGGGGACTTCCTGCAAAACGAAAAGAAAGAAAACTACGATATCATACTCTGTAATCCTCCTTATCTTCGCCTGAGCCATTCCAAACATGGAAAAAAAATGATCCGTCAATTTGCGGAGGACATTAAAGAGGAAATTCCAGGGACAGCGAACTTATATGTTTTCTTTCTACTGCGTATACTAAGGCTTTTAGGACCTGGGGGAAGGGCTTCCATTCTTGTTCCTTATGAATTCTTGAATGCGGGATACGGAGTTCCGATAAAAAAAGCGATCATTCAATCCGGATATCTTCGTCGTATACTTATCTTAGATTCTTCCTGGTCCTTGTTCACTGGAGCTGTTACTTCTTCCTGTATACTGTTCCTGGAAAATTCAAGGGAGAACGAAGAAGGTTTTCTTTGGTCAAGGACCTCATCATTCATTAAAGGAGAAAGTATAGAGCTTTCCGAGATGGTCTGGAGAAAAATCCATCCTGATGCAGAAGCAAAGTGGACTAGATTATTGAGCGATGACTCGGAGCCGGTACAAAAAATAAAAAATGATGATAAAAATTCACCTAACAATAATTATGTGACTATGTCCGAAGAGAATCGTCATGGATGGGTCCCTATTAAGGAATTCGGAAGTTTTAGGAGAGGAATCGCGACAGGGGACAACGGATATTTTCTTTTATCCGAAAAAGACGCTTCGAACTTATCTATTCCTCGAAACTATCTTAGGTCTTCTATTCCGAAAGCTCAGTATGCTCTTTCTCCATTTTTTACCGGAGATGATTGGAACACTTTGAAATCTCAGGGAGCCAAGGTCTGGCTCTTAGATGCAAAAGAAGTTCCGAACACTAATGAACAAGAAGGTATCAACAAATATCTGGAAGAAGGAATAAAACGAGGTGTACCTAAACGCTTTCTTCCTTCTAAAAGAAAACCTTGGCATTCTCAGGAAAACAGAGGACCTTGCAGGATCTTAGCTACTTCTTTTCATAGAGCAGAAGTAAGATTCGTATTCAATCAAAGTCCTGCGGTCCATCTCACATGCTTTCATGGATTTTCCGCGAAACCCGAATATGCTCATTTCGAAGAATATTTATTTGCCTATCTGATCACTCCTCATGTCCGCAAAGAGTTGGAATCTAGAACTAGAGAATACGCTCAAGGGCTGCGAAAAGTAGAACCTGGAGATCTGAATTCTCTTCTTGTACCTGATTTTAGAAAATTAAAAGAAGCGGAGAAGGAGAAGATCGGAAAATTACTCCATAATTATAGGAATATGATCCGCCCTTGGACTCCAGGCCGAAGACAAAAAGGGGAAAAAGGCATCCGAAACCCGGAAGAAGAAGCAATACTCAAAAGTATTGAGACTGAATTCTTAACCGGGTTATAAGAGAAACTACTTTAGATTTTTATAAAGTTTATCTAAAAGCCGGACTAGGTCCTTCTTTTCCGGCTCGGTAAAACCTTTATAAAGACCCGCAAGCAATGATCTGGAGATCCCAAGCATCACAGGTCGGATAGAATATGCCTTGCGTGTAAGTTGTAGATTGACCACCCTTTGGTCCTGGGTGTCTCTCACTCTTTCCACATAACCTAGATCTTGCAGTTTATCCACAAGTGCAGTCAGAGTCGACTTGTCTCTGTCTATCATCCTGGCAATATCCTGCATCGGAACTCTTTTTGACATTGCAAGAGCGAATAGAATATCCGCATGGGTAGTGGTTAGCTGGCCCAGGCCCTTGTCCTTCAGTTCCGAATTCAGACGTCTGTGGAATTCGTCCCTGATCCTAGAAATCAGATAAATGATCGTGCGAGGATTCATTTTAGAATGCCTTGCCTATCAGGCGAATTGGTAGAGATAGATCACTTCGCCGATAGCAGCAGGTTTTGCGGCGCCTTCTACTTCGAAACTAAGCTTTAAAGTCATTCTTGCGGTCCCTCTTAGGTCCTTTAATTCCACAAGTTCCGCTCTGAGTTTGAGTTTGGAACCCACCTTAACGGGATCTAAAAAACGGAGTTTTTCCATTCCATAGTTGATCCCCATTTTGATATTTCTCAATTCTAGGATCTGGCTTAAAAGATAAGGAGCCATAGAAAGTGTAAGATAACCGTGAGCGATCGTAGTTCCGAAAGGGGATTCTTTTGCGGCCCTTGCCGGATCGGTGTGGATCCATTGGTGGTCCAAAGTTGCGTTTGCGAATGTATCGATTTGTGCCTGGGTGATTTCGTGAGCGTCGGATACGCCTAGTTCTTTTCCTTCGTATGCCTGTAGTTCTGCGAAGCTGGATAGTACGAGTTTAGCCATTTGATTTTGTCCCTATCAATTCTGGATCTATATGTCCAATATCCTAAGCCCGTAAATAGTTTTGTCACCAACTTTTTAGGTAAAACCAGAACGACTGTTCTGTTCGTTACCCAAAGTTTTCACGCAGAGAAGAAGAGGAAAAAGAGTCGCAGAGAGGAATTGGCACGCAGAGGCGCAAAGACGCAGAGTTTTGTATAGGGTTACTTTAATAATATTTTTCCGTGACCCTTGTGTTCTCTCCGCGGCTTCGCGTCTCTGCGTGAGAAAAAACTGCGCCTCTCTTACCTGATCCTTACTTTAGAAAAATTTAAAGTTCTTTACAGAGGATTAGAACAGTCGTTCTGTTTTTTTCGAAAAAACTCTGCGCGACCTCTGCGGCTCTGACAAGCGTATTGAAAGACGTTCTCATTTCGAAAAAAGGAAAATTGTAAAATTCGAAAATGATAGAATCCGGTCTTCCGACCTCTTGCAAAGGCCCCTTTCGGGATTTTAGATTGACATAGGTGGGTAATCGAGTTTGATAGAAGTTAGATATGGGAAGTTCGCCGGACCATCTAGGCCCCCTGCTGATTCAATTCCTCTTGGGAGTAGGATTCTCCGCTCTCATACTCGGACTCGCGTTCCTTCTAAACCCCAAAAAAAAATCCAAACCTCATGATACTTTTGAGTGCGGAGTACCTTATTACGGGGATGCAAAGGGATTGTTTAATATCAAGTTCTACTTGGTCGCAGTTCTTTTTATACTTTTCGATATAGAAGCGATCTTCCTTTTCCCTTACGCCGTGAATTTAAAATCATTCAAAGAGGCGGGACTCGGGAATTTTCTCTTGATAGAGATGTTTGTTTTTATTTTCACCCTCGTGGTTGGACTGTATTATATTCGGAAGAAGGGGGCCTTAGAATGGGATTAAACGAACAACTCGCTCAACCCGGATCGTCTTACGGAGATTCTTTTCAGATTGCGACTGTAGACTCGGTCATCAATTGGGGAAGAAGTTACTCCTTATGGCCTTATCCATTCGCGACTGCGTGTTGCGGGATAGAATACATGAGTACTTCCTGTGCGGATTATGATATCGCCAGGTTCGGGGCGGAAAGACCTTCTTTCTCCCCTAGACAAGCAGACATGATCTTAGTTTTAGGGACCATCACTTATAAAATGGCTCCGGTGCTTCGTGAAATTTACGACCAATTAGCCGAACCAAAATTTGTGATCAGTTACGGGGCCTGTGCTTCTTCCGGTGGAATGTTCCATGCTTACTCTGTTTTACAGGGAATCGACAGGATACTTCCTGTGGATCTGTATGTTCCAGGTTGTCCTCCACGACCGGAAGCACTTTTAGACGCCGTAATCAAACTTCAGGAAAAAGTAAAAACCCAAGGGTTAGAAGCCAGAAGACAGGAAGTAATGGATAAGATCCGGGAAATGAACGAAAGAAACAAACCCCTGGTCGTCCAATGAAAGAAACAATCCAGAGTTTCCTAAAAGACAAATTCCCTCATTTTATTTCCAAGGAAGAAGAAATACTCACAAATCTTCCTACATTCTTCTTAAAGCCGGAAGGTATCGTTCCTGTTCTTTTCGCTTTAAAAACGGCGCCAGGGATTGAACTGAATTATTTAAACGATCTGACTGCAATCGATTGGTTGGGCAAAAAAACCCCAAGATTCGAAGTCTGTTACCTTCTCCGCTCCGGAAATAAATCCTCTACAAAAGTACAATTCCGCGTCGCATTAGAAGAAGATGAACAAGTTCCGAGTATCATCAGCATCTTCAAAGGTGCGAACTGGCCGGAGAGAGAAGTTTACGATCTATTCGGTATCCGTTTTGCAGGACATCCTAGAATGGATCGTCTCATCATGCCTGATAATTTCCAAGGTCATCCATTAAGAAAAGATTATCCTCTCGAAGGTTTCGGTCAGGATTATCTGGTAGAAGACCTTCTTACCATTCACTTAAAAGAAGATATGGAGGCTTAAGATGACAGCGATGTACGAAAAAACCGCGGAACATTTCAGCCTCAAACAGAAAAAACTCCCAGAGGGACATCTACTTGTGAACCTGGGTCCTTCTCACCCTTCTACTCATGGGATCTTACAGAATGTGATCCAGCTAGATGGAGAAAGAGTTGTGGATGCGGAATCCGTGATCGGATATGTGCATCGCAGTTTCGAAAAATTAGGAGAACGTTATACTTATAATCAGTTCTTAGTTTGTACTGACAGAATGAACTACGTATCCACTCCTTTGAATAATATCGGATGGATACTTGCTGTAGAAAAAATGCTCCAGATAGAAGTTCCGGATAAGGTGACTTACGTTCGTATGATCGTCTCCGAACTTTCTCGTGTGATGGACCATATCATTTGCAACGGTATTTTGGGTGTGGACCTTGGCGCATTCTCCGGAATGTTGCACTTATTCCATCATAGAGAGAATATCTATCAAGTTCTGGAAAAACTCACCGGTGCAAGACTTACTACTACGTTCTGTAGAGTGGGCGGACTCGAAAAAGATATTTATCCTGAATTCGAAAAGGATGTGAAGACAATCATCAAGGGTCTTCGTCCTGCGATAGAAGAGTTCCAGTCATTACTCGTAAATAATAGAATTTTTATGGATAGAACGGAAGGTGTGGGAGGTATCTCTGCGGAAGATGCTATCTCTTACGGTTATTCCGGTCCTAACTTGAGAGCTGCGGGAGTTCCTTGGGATATTCGTAAGGACGATCCTTATATGTTCTATGATAAGGTGGACTTCGATATTCCTGTGGGAGAGGACGGTTCCGTTCTTCACAGGACTTTGGTTCGTATGGAAGAGATGAGACAATCTCTTAGAATAGTAGAGCAGCTCATCAATGGTCTTCCGACAGGTGCTCACCACGCGGATATGCCTCATATTTATCTTCCTGATAAGAGCAAGGTTTATAAGAATATGGAAGAGTTGATCTACCATTTCAAATTGATCATGCACGGTATCAAAGTTCCTAAGGGAGAATATTATATGGCAACCGAGGCAGCTAACGGCGAGCTCGGATTTTATATCGTTTCCGAAGGGGAGAAGTCTCCCTGGAGAGTGCATGTTCGCAGGCCATGTTTCTGGTTTTATCAGTCTTTTCCTGAATTAGTGAAGGGTTCACTTCTTGCGGATACGGTCGCTACTATGAGTTCTATGAATGTGATCGCAGGGGAGTTGGACTGCTGATGAGTTATCAATTTTCCTCCCAATCGGTTGCAAGACTAGACAAACTACTGGAGATGTTCCCTGATAAAAGAAGTGTGATCCTTCCAGGGTTGTACCTCCTACAAAAGGAACAAGGGTATGTAGACAGAGAAGGAATGGAAGCTCTTGCGGACAAGATAGGTTCTCCCATTTCTCTCGCTCAAGTATACGGGGTTGCTACCTTTTATACCTTATACAATAAAAAGCCCGTAGGTAAGTATCATATCCAGATTTGCGGAACTTCTTCTTGTTATATGAGAGGGAATGATAAACTCGAAAAACATATTTGCTCTCGTTTAGGAATTGAAATAGGAGAAACCACTCCCGACAAAAAATTCACTTTGGAAGAAGTGGAATGTTTGGGTGCCTGCGGATACGCTCCAATGGTACAGATCAACGATGCATATTATGAAAATCTAACGTTCGAAAAAATGGATGAGATCCTGAAGGATTTGACCTAAGGGGAAACGTTATGGCAGAAATGAAAATCCTCACTAAATTTATAGATGATCCCCGTTCCAATGAATTGGAATTTTATGAATCGGTTCACGGCTATGACGGGATGAAAAAGGCTCTGTCGATCGCGCCGGAAGAAATTATAGAGATCGTCAAAAAATCAGGTTTGAGGGGAAGAGGGGGAGCAGGTTTCCCTACGGGACTCAAATGGTCCTTTATTCCTAAAGATATCCCGAAACCTAAATATCTTATCTGCAATGCGGATGAGGGAGAACCTGGAACATTCAAAGATCGTAAACTGATTGAGAACCTTCCCCACCAAATCATCGAGGGAATGGTGATCGGAGCTAAGGCGATCGGTGCAAACAAAGGATTTTTTTATATCCGCGGAGAGTTCAATAAAGGGATCGACTCCATGCAGAAGGCAATCGACGAGGCCTATGCAAAAGGATATCTGGGGAAAAATATCCTAGGCAGTGGTTTTGATTTTGATCTGGTATTATATGCTGGGGCAGGCGCTTATATCTGCGGAGAAGAGACTGCGCTCATCAATTCTTTGGAAGGTCGCAGGGGCCATCCAAGATTAAAACCTCCATTTCCTGCGGTTTCCGGTTTATATCGTTGTCCTACAGTGGTGAATAACGTGGAAACCTTCTCCACTGTTCCTCATATTTTGGATAAGGGCGCTGACTGGTATTCTAAGATAGGTACTGAAAAATCCCCAGGCACTCGTTTATTCTCGGTATCGGGTCATGTGAAAAAACCTGGAGTGTACGAGATTGAACTCGGAACTCCTTTATTAGAATTAGTGAATGATCTTTGCGGCGGAATGCTGGATGATGTTCCGTTAAAAGCGGTGATCCCAGGCGGTTCTTCCGTTCCTATCTTAACTGCAGAAGAATGTAAAACTGCAAATATGGATTTTGAATCCATGGCGGCTCATAAAACAATGCTTGGTTCCGGTGCGGTAATCGTGATCGGAGAAGGTACCGACCTGGTCGAGACAACATATAGATTTGCAAGATTCTACGCTCATGAATCCTGCGGGCAATGTACTCCTTGTAGAGAAGGTACTCATTGGGTGAGGGATCTACTACATAAGATCAGAGAAGGAGAAGGAACAAGTGCGGACTTGGATCTGATCCTTTCTTTAGCCAGAAATATGGAAGGTGGAACTACCATCTGTCCTCTTTCCGACGCATGCGTGGGAGCAGTCAGACCTACTATCTTAAAATTCAAACATGAATTCGAAGCCAGATTAAAAGACAAAGCAGGCAAAGAAGAACAAATTCCTGCTCAGACGGGAGTCTGAACCATGGATTGGAATATAGTTCTACTCTGGTTATTAAAAAGTGCGCTTTTTTTTCTAGTGTTCATCACCGCTTGTGCGTATTATACATTAGCAGAACGTAAAGTAGCAGGATTTATCCAGGACAGAAAAGGTCCAAACCGCGCGGGCCCTCTCGGTTTATTACAACCTTTGGCCGACGGGATCAAGTTCTTAACTAAGGAAGAGATCTTTCCTAAAAATGTGAATAGGGTCATGTATTTGATCGCACCTGCGATCTCCATGACCTGCGCGATCATGGCTTGGGCTGTGGTTCCTTTGGGCGGGACCGTGATCTTGCCTGAATTTTTGGCGAGAGAAGTAGGATTTACTTCTTTAGATCTGCAAATCGCGAATCCTGATACCGGGATCTTGTTCTTATTTGCGATCTCCAGTCTTTCCGTTTACGGGATTATCTTAGCGGGTTGGTCCAGTAATAATAAATATTCTTTGATCGGTGGGATCCGTGCTACCGCTCAGATGATCAGTTACGAATTGCCTCTGGGTTTGTCTGTTGCGGCTATCGTGATCTTGACCGGATCTTTAAAACTCACGGACATCAATGATGCTCAGATCGGTCTTTGGAATATTTTTAAACTTCCAGGCTTTATTGCATTTTCAGTTTTCGTGGTGGCTATGTTTGCGGAAACAAACAGGCTTCCTTTCGATTTAGCGGAAGCGGAATCCGAATTAGTAGTTGGATTTCATACAGAGTATGGTGCATTCAAATTCGCGTTATTCTTCATTGCGGAATATATGAATATGATCACCATGAGTTGTGTGGTTACCATTTTATTCTTTGGTGGATACCATCTTCCTTTTGGTTGGTTAAGCGGTTCGGTTTGGCAGGCCTGGGCGGGACTCGGTTTCTTTACTCTTAAGGTCTTATTCTTCGCATTTTTATTCATGTGGGTGAGATGGACCCTGCCTAGATTCAGATACGATCAGTTGATGACTATCGGCTGGAAAAAAATGATCCCTTGGGCGGTAGCGAATATAATAGTCGCAAGCGTTTACGTTAGTTTGGACGGTTTCTGGAAATGGTAGGAATATTCGATAATCCTCAGCTTCTGCTCTTTTTTATATTCAGCGGAGTATTGGTTGCCGGAGCATTGGGAGTTGTTTTTCATCCGAATCCTATCAGTTCTGCGGTTTTACTCGTGCTTTCCTTTTTTGCGTTAGCCGGAATTTATGCGGTTATCGGTTCCGTTTTCGTGGCAACCATGCAGGTTTTGGTCTATGCGGGTGCCATCATGGTGCTTGTGGTTTTTGTTCTGATGCTTCTATCTTTGCACGATGAAGGGATCGCAAAACTTTGGGATCATCCGCTTAAAAAAGTTTTGGTCCTTTCTGTTGTGGCATTGCTCGCTATTGTGCTAATCACTTCCGTTAGAGAAGGAATTCCGAATACGGAAGCTTCTCCTAAAGGATATTCTGATTCCGGTTCTTACGAGTATACATTATCCAAATCGGAAGAAGGTAAGGCAGGAGTGATCGCAGAAGGGAACACCGCAGCGGTAGGAAGTTCCATGTTTTTGGATTATCTTCTTCCTTTCGAAATAGTTTCCATATTACTTTTAGCAGCCGTACTTGGCGCAGTTATATTAGGAAAAAAGAATTTAGGTAAAAAAACAGAAGAAGGGGAGCCATGAATCCGGGAATTCTGAAACCAACTCTTGCGGGAATTCCCGTAGAATATCTGCTGATCCTTGCCTGTATTATTTTTTCCATCGGTGTAGCCGGTGTTTTGTTCAGAAGAAGTGCGGTAGTCATCTTCATGAGTATAGAACTCATGTTGAACTCGGTAAATTTGGTATTTGTCGTTTTTTCAAAATCACTTCATCAGGTACAGGGAGAAGTGGTCGTATTTTTCGTGATGGCAATCGCGGCAGTAGAGGCGGCGATCGGTCTCGCCCTGGTGGTTGCAATTCACAGAAAGAAAAAGACAAGTTTCGTAGACGAAATGAATTTAATGAAATGGTAATGCGATGAGTTGGGAAATCCTTATATCCGTTCTGGCTTTTTCTCCTCTTCTTGGGTCCGTATTAAACGCATTATTCGGAAGATATTGGAAAGGTCTCTCGGGGCCGATCGGGACCTCATTGTCTTTCGTATCCTTTGCTGCGAGTGTATTCGCTTATCTGCAATTCCATCCTTTGGAAAGACAAGATGCTCAGATTATAACTCTATTCAATTGGGTAGATGTCGGGAATTTCAAAGTGGATCTCGCATACCAAGTAGATCAACTTTCACTTTTTATGGCACTGATCATCACAGGGATCGGAAGTTTGATCCATCTTTATTCCATCGGATACATGAAAGGGAATCCTGGGATCGGAAGATTTTTTTCTTATCTGAACTTATTCGTATTCTTTATGCTCCATTTGGTTTTAGCGGAAAACCTGGTGGTCCTATTTTTCGGCTGGGAAGGTGTAGGACTTTGTTCTTATCTTCTGATCGGATTTGATACTCATAAGGAGAACGCTGCACAAGCAAGTATTAAAGCTTTTGTTACCAATAGGATCGCCGACTTGGCGATGATAGGAGGGATCGCGCTTACTTATTGGCTGGCAGGTTCCGTTTCCTTTATTACAATTTCTGAATCTTTGCCTCAGGCAAAGTTTTTACTGAACGCTCTTCCTTTTGTGGCGATCTGCTTCTTTATAGGTGCAATGGGTAAGTCCGCTCAGTTCCCGTTCCATGTTTGGCTGCCGGATGCGATGGCTGGTCCGACTCCGGTTTCCGCTTTGATCCACGCTGCAACGATGGTGACTGCAGGATTATTCCTGATCGCAAGATTGAATTTTATTTTTATTTTAGTTCCTAAGGTCGGCTTTTGGATCGTTTGTATCGGAACATTCACTGCATTTTTTGCAGCGACCATTGGTGTTTATCAGAACGATATTAAAAAAGTTTTAGCGTATTCCACTGTTTCTCAGTTAGGCTATATGTTTGTGGCGATGGGAACCGGTGCTTATGTGGCGGGGCTTTTCCATTTACTAACTCATGCATTCTTTAAGGCACTATTGTTCTTGGGTTCCGGCTCAGTGATCCATGGATTATCCGATGAGCAGGATTTAAGAAGAATGGGAGGACTCAAGTCCCAGATGAAGATCACTTGGTGGACCTTCCTTTTGGGAACCCTGGCGATTGTAGGAGCTCCACCATTCAGCGGATTTTTCTCTAAGGATCTTATCCTCGAGAAAGCGTTCTATTTTCATCCTGTATTCTTTGGAATGGGGATCGCTACCGCGTTCTTAACCACATTCTATATGTTCCGCTTAACGTTCTTGGCGTTTACCGGTAAATCCAGGGTTTCTAACCATGTACATCCTCATGAATCTCCTTGGACTATGACTGTGCCATTGGTGATCTTGGCATTAGGTGCGGCATTCTCCGGATATTTACTCATTCCTGAATCCTTAGGAGGAGGAATTGATTTCTTAGAGAAATACTTCTCTCCTGTTTTTGCAAAAGGGTTACTGTACTATTCTCAGCAAAAAGGTGCTTTGGAAGCTCATCATTTAAGCCATGAGTTGGAACTCCTACTAGCTGGACTTTCTTTAGGAGCAATCTTGCTTGGAGTAGGGGTCTATTGGTTCTTCTTCGGTAAAAAGGAGAAGTTACCATTGGATGAGTCCTCTTATACAGGTTGGAGAATTCTTCCTGCAAATAAGTACTTCATAGATGAAATTTTCAAAAACGTTTTGATCGGGCCGATCTCCGCTCTATCCGAATTTTTATCCGAAGTTGTAGAGAAACGTTTGATCGATAGAGTTTTGACCGGAACCGGAAAATTTTCCGGAGGCGTTGCCTCGATACTTCGCAGGGTCCAAACAGGAACCGTGGTAGATTACGCTTTTCTAATCGTCTTAGGGACCGTTTTGATCTTGTCCGTATTCTTATGGAGGGGAATCTAAGTGCCCCAGTACTATTTAAGCATTCTATTATTTTTGCCTGTTTTAGGGATCCCTTTCTTATTCTTTTCTAAAAACGAAAAATGGATAAGACTTTGGTCTTCGATCGTAACTCTTGGAGTGTGTGCGATGACCATGCCTCTCTTTTTGGAATTCTTGAAAGGAGACAGCGGTTTTCAATTTACGCACCATATCTGGAACTTTCTGAAATTACAGTCAGGAGGTTTGGATTATCATATAGCGATAGACGGATTCTCCTTATTGCTCGTAGCGATGTCCGCACTTCTATTCTTTCTTTCCGCCTTATCCGCTTTTTCTAATGTAAAGCATAGGGTCAGGGAATTTTTTATACTTCTTCTTTTAGTAGAAACAGGAGTGATCGGAGTATTTCTTTCAGTCAACCTGATACAATTTTACGTTTTCTGGGAATGGATGGTCCTACCTTTCACATTGATGGTAGGGATCTGGGGGGAAAAAGGAAGAATTAAGGCTGCGATGAAATATCTGGTATTCTCATTTACCGGATCCGTTTTCATGCTCGCGAGTATTTTAGTTTTATATCATTACACTCACACATTCGATCTGGAAGAATTGGCAGTAGTATCTCTGAATTCTATTCCTGCGAATATTAAGTTTTGGTTATTCGTAGGATTCAGTTTCGCATTCGCGATCAAGGTGCCTCTATTTCCTTTCCATACTTGGATGCCTGATGTTCACGAAGAAGCTCCAACTGTAGGTTCCGTGGACTTGGCGGGGATTCTATTGAAGATCGGACTATTCGCCTATGTTAGAGTAGTGATCCCGATTTTCCCTCAGGTATTTTTGGAATATCGTAATCTACTTACCGCTCTTGCTGTTGCAGGGATCGTTTACGGGGCTCTGGTCGCTTTAACTCAGAAAAACAGTAAACGCCTGGTTGCATTCTCTTCTCTTTCTCATATGGGATTCTGTATTTTAGGGATCTTAACACTTACCGAAGAAGGTGTGGCGGGCGGAATGCTCCAAATGGTGAATCATGGATTCACTTCGGGACTTTTGTTCTTTATATTAGGATTTTTACATGAACGAACAGGAAGTAATGAGTTAAAGGATTATTCAGGCCTTGCTAAATCAGCTCCATTCTTGGCAGTTGCGATCGGCCTGGCCGCTTTTGCGAGTGCCGGTCTTCCAGGTACAAACGGATTCGTGGGAGAATTTTTAGTTCTGATCGGAACTTTTAAATACAGTCTTCTGTATGGATTCTTGGCAGGAACTGCAGTCATCTTTGCTGCAGGGTATATGTTGTATTTTGCTCGAAACTTACTATTCGGAGAGCCGAATTCATTATCTTCCGGTTTGACCCCTTTAAATGCGCGGGAGAAGTTTATAATCTCTATAGTTGCAGGAATTATAATATTAACCGGGATTTTCCCCAATATTCTACTAACGTATTTGAAACCAAGTGCGAGAGTAGTATTGAACCTGACTTCTAAACAAGCACTGCAAGAAAGAGCCTTTTTGGAACAGGAAGGTACTCTGAAAAACACTAAAAAGAAATTTATAAATTATAGGACCTTGGGTGCCGAGCCTCCTAGTTATGAGGATAGGATCAGTTCCGGAAGAGGAGCAGGGATCCCAGGCAAAAAGACGGTATCTCAAGAGGCGGAAGAATGAATTTAATTCCAAATTCCAACGATCTAATTTCTATACTTCCGATCCTGGTACTTTCCGGAGGAGGGATCTTATTACTTGGATTGCAGTTCTTTTTCCAAGGATTCGAATTTAGGATCGTAAGATTCACTTCCGGTTTGGTTTTGATCGCCGCATTCTTCTCCTTATTCGTTTCTCAATCGAATCCCGGGTTAGGATCCTATTTTTCAGGACATTATGAGATTTCCACCATCGGCTTTTGGTTCGGGGCATTATACCTGATTGCAGCATTCTGTACTGTTCTTGCTTCCCCGAGAGTATTAGAACAACATAATATGGAATTTCCTGAATTCTATCCTCTTCTTCTTTTCTCAGTGGTAGGGATGTTCCTAATGACTTCCGGAACGGATACGGTTACCATCTTTGTCGGCCTCGAATTAATGTCCGTATGTTTGTATGTTCTGGTAGGAATGGCAAGAAGTGATGTTTATTCTTTAGAAGCCAGCTTGAAGTATTTTCTTTTAGGAAGTTTTTCCACAGGATTTTTCCTATTCGGAATGGCGTTCTTATTCGGAGGATCAGGCACAACTCATCTACAGGATTCGTTAAAACCTTTGCTCAGTTCAGGATTCGATTCCAATTTTACTAAGATCGGATTATTACTTCTATTGACCGGGATCTCATTCAAGATCGCATTATTCCCTTATCATTCTTGGACTCCGGATGCGTACGAAGGCGCCTTAACTCCGGTTACCGGATTTATGGCTACAGCTTCTAAGTCCGCTTCTATGGGATTATTGCTGGTTGTATTTTCAAAACTTCCTATTTCCAATTCAGGCGGAGAATGGACTTGGATCATGGGAATTTTAGCTTTGATGTCCATGACTTACGGGAACTTCGTAGCTTTAAAGCAGACAAGTTTAAAAAGAGTTTTGGCATATTCTTCCATTGCTCATGCAGGCTATGTGGTCGCGGGGATCTCCTTAGGCGGGAAAGAAGAAGCGTTATTCTACCTGATCGTATATTCTTTCATGAGTTTAGGAGCATTTGCTATTCTTTCTTTCTTGGAAGAAGGCAATCGCCACGTAACGTATGAATCTATCGCCGGACTCGCAAAGTCCAGACCTTGGACGAGCTTCACACTATTGATATTCTTCCTATCTTTAGCTGGAATTCCTCCTTTGGGTGGATTCTGGGCGAAATTATTCCTATTCCAAAAGATCGCAGAAGGAACGGATCAGATCTCAAGATTATTGCTCATCGGAGGGATTGCAAACTCCGCATTAGCATTATATTATTATGTTAAGGTGGGGATACTTGCCTATATGAGCTCTGAAGAAGGAGAAATTTCTAAATTAGATCCTCCTAAAGCAAGTTACGGAGTTCTGTTCGTATCCGCAATTTCTTTGGCGGCAGTGTTAGTCGGGTGGTATTTTATCCAGCCTAAGGATTTGAATAGTCTCAAGTTCGCAAATAAATCTGCAGAATTACAAAAGTAAGATGTCCGGTTTTAAAAACTTACTCTCTTCAGTTAAAGAATATTTTGAGCCTATTCCCAAGTTCGATGGAGAGAATGCGAAGTTCAGAGAGGCAATCTATCTTTATTCCAAAAATCGTTCCGAGAAAAACTTAGAAAAACTTTCCGCCGAACTTACCAAGGCTTACTTTCTGATCCCTCATGCCGGCGCGGATGCGGCTCCTAAAAAGGTAAAACCCAAGAAAAAAGCGGCCGCTAAAAAAAAGAAGAAGACTCCTCCTAAAAAAGGGCCTGAACCTATCATATTATTATACGTAAGCGATGAACGCGGCAGGGTATTCTTACCTGCATTCTCACATCCTTCCGAAGCGATCCGTTATTTTAAAAAAGAAACTGCTCTTGTTCCTATCACTGCCAGAGAATTGTGGGCCTTAGGTCTGCAGAACAAAGGGGTTTCCGGGGTTGCTATCGATCCTGGCTCTACGTTATGGTTGCTCTCCAGAGATCATTTGGAATTATTGCAAAAAGAAAAATAATCCTTCTTTTTTATCGAACTCGATCCCATGTGTTCTTCTTTTCGAATATATATTTTTAATTTTCTTCTTTTATCCGTTTTGTTCACGAACTGTATTTTGGTTTCCAGATCCGAACTTTCTTCTCCTTCCGCCTTAAACGAGGGAAAAGTATTAAAACATTATAAAAAAGCTTCTATTAAAGTGATCTATATTCCTGAAAAGGATGATCACGCATATAATTTGGAAGAGGAAGAGCAAAAGAATAGGGAAGAAACTTGGACCAATCTTTTAGTTTCCGCGTATGAGGATTCAGGATTGTTCAAAGAGGTAAGTACTTCCTCCGATGGAGATCTTAAGGTCCAGATTAAGATCGTGGAATCCCAAGCCGAAGACAGGGGAATGGATTATACATTTTCCAAAGGCTGGGGCTTTCGTCCATATAGAGAAGAGGGCTCTTTCGCTATGAGCACTGACTATTATAATTCTAAAGGTGAACTTTTAGGTTCGGTAGACTTAACCGAAAAATACGATTACTATTATCAGATTTTCTTTATATTCCTCATGCCTTTTTATTCTCCGGGCGGAGAATACGAAAGATTAGGACGTTTTATGGGACTAAAAACTTTGGATAGGGCTCTATCTAAGGAAATTTTTATCCCCAAAAAATGATCTTCAGATATTGTCTGAAGTAGTTCACCCAGATCCCGAACAAGATCAAATTGCTCGAAGCAAAAATGATCAATCTATGAATAACGTTATTATATGTGAGATGGATCAAACTATGTGCGAACCTGAATCCCACATAGATCCAAGCCAGTTTAAAATTTAAAGGATCAATCGAGTTAGTTAGATATTGTATCAGGCAGATCAGATAGAATAAGAGCGGCATTTCCAATAAGTTCATGTAATTCCGATTTGGAATAGTTACCCAATGAGGGACGTTTTTGGATTCTCCGAATTTAAAATCATCGACGATCACTTTTCCGATAAATCCTGCGTATAAGCGACGTATCGGGATCTGTAATAAAACGAAAAAAGTCAATAGAGCTAACGCTCCGATCGGAAGAAGCCAATATTCTTTTTGCATTTCTAAACCTTTGGATCGAAAAGAATTTTATATGAAATACTTTTGCTTTTAATCTGCAAGCAAAAGACACAGAATTTCAAAATCTTCCATTTCTATTTTCATTGACTCCTAGGGCTTTTTGAATAATCTATAGGCCCTTTATCTTCGTCTTATAACCTTATATTGAAAATGCAAGAATCCCTGGAAAAGTTAGTCTATCACTGGATACAAAACGATTGGGAAGTTTTCCAGTTCATTCAAACCGAAGGTTTGGATGGTGTTTGGGTTTTGGATCTTTCGGATAGAAATAGATTTTGGATCAATCCAAAGCTCAAATCTGTTCTTGGATTTTCGGGATCCGACTCCGATCTTTCTTCCGTTCATTGGAAGGATCTATTCTTTAAAAAAGATCATGAGCTGATTGATCCTCAAATAGATAAGATCCAAGGATCAACAACTCTTTCCATTCGTTATAAGACACTCTCCGGTGCGGAACTCGAGACGGATACTAAACTTAAAATCCTAAAGAACGGGTCCGGCGATCAAATTTGTATCGGAGGAATTAAGATCATCCAAGGATCGGAGATCCATTCCTTAAAAAAAGAATTAGATTTTCTTTTTCTGATAAATACTCTTCCGGATCTGGTTGGCTATTGGGATTCCAATTTGATCAATCGATTGGCGAATGACGCCTATCAAGAATGGTTCGGGATAGAGACGAAAAAGATAGTAGGTCAGCATATAAGGACGGTTTTAGGCGATCAGTTATTCGAATTAAATTATCCTTATATACAAGGCGCTTTAAAAGGAGAAACGCAGTTATTTGAAAGAAGGGTACCTTCTCCTGACGGGCAGCATTCCAGATATACATTAACAAAATATATACCTGACTTCAGGGATGGAAAGGTAGTAGGATTTTCGGTAATCGTTAACGATATTTCTGAGATCCGAAATGCGGAGCTCGCTAATCTTCGTCTGGCAAAAATTGTGGAGTCTTCCGACGACGCGATTATCGGCAAAGACTTGGATGGTAGTATTATATCTTGGAATCATGGGGCGGAGAAAATTTTCGGTTATAGTTCTGCGGAAATGATAGGAGCTAAATTTGATCTATTGGTTCCGGACGAATCCAAACCTTTAGAATCCAGGATCAATCTTAAGATCAAATCTGAAAAAGAGAACCTCCAGTTTGAATCGGTTCGAAAGGCAAAAGACGGTCATTGGATCGAAATGTCCATCACGCTCTCTCCTATGTTCGATTCCTCGGGAAAGATGACAGGTTCAGCGGAGATCGCAAGAGATATTGGCGAAAGAAAAAGAATGGAAAGTTCTTTTAGAAGCGCATTCGAATATTCTGCGATCGGAATGGCCATCTTAGATCCGCAGGGAAGATGGATGCAAGTGAATGGAAATCTGATTAAGTTACTTGGATACGATTGGGAAGAATTGTCCAAGCTTACTTTTAAGGACATAACTTACGAGGAGGATCTTGGAAAAGATCTTCAGTTGTTATCGGAGACTTTGGACGGTAAAAGGTCAGGTTATCATTTAGAAAAACGTTATATTAAAAAGGACGGAGAGATCGTATGGGCCCTTCTTTCCGTGGCATTGGTCCGAGATGCAGACGGGAGACCCAACCATTTTATCTCCCAGATCATGGACATAGACGAGATCAAAAAGGCCGAGGAACAATTACGTCATGCAAAAGAACTTCTGGAACAGACGAATAAGCTGGTAAGGATCGGTGTCTGGGATCTGGATCTAAAGAACAATAACGAAACCTGGTCGGGTGTTACAAGGGAAATGTTCGAAGTTCCTTCCGATTTTGAACCTAGTAAAAGAGGAACATTAAGATTCGTTAAAGAAGGAGAAAATCGAGACAAAACTTT
Source organism: Leptospira dzoumogneensis (assembly GCF_004770895.1). Taxonomy (NCBI): domain Bacteria; kingdom Pseudomonadati; phylum Spirochaetota; class Leptospiria; order Leptospirales; family Leptospiraceae; genus Leptospira; species Leptospira dzoumogneensis. The sequence continues at coordinate 732,226 of NZ_RQHS01000005.1, forward strand.
CGAAGCAATCTCTAAGCTTATAAAAGATGGTGAACCTTACGATCTAGAAATCCAGTTGGTCACGGCAAAAGGGAACGAACTTTGGGTCAGGATCGTAGGGAGCGCGGAATTCGAGAATAAAGAATGTGTCCGGATTTACGGAGCATTCTACGATATTGATAAAAGAAAGAAGGCGGAACTGGAATTGTTCCGAGAAAAATCCAGGCTTTCCGCATTCGTTGAACATGCTCCAGCCGCAGTCGCTATGTTTGATGAGGAGATCAAATATGTAGCAGTCAGTGAAAGATGGTTAACCGAATATCAGATACCCGGAAAAAATATAGTAGGTCTCTCTCATTACGAAGTATTTCCGAATGTTTCTAAAGAATGGAAGGAAATACATCAGAGATGTTTATCCGGAGAAGTTTTAAAGAATGATGAAGATGTATGGAGACCCGAGGGTTGGGACCATGACCAATATCTTCGCTGGGAAGTAAGGCCTTGGTACCAGTTGGACGGTTCTATAGGCGGGATCATGATGTTCACCCAGGACATCACTGAAAGTTGTCTGCAAAGAGAAGAATTAAAAAAAGCAAAGCTGGCCGCCGAACAGGCGAATAAGGCAAAATCCGATTTCTTGGCAAATATGAGCCATGAGATCAGAACTCCTTTGAATGGGATCATAGGGTTCTCCGATCTACTCCTGAGAACTTCCATGGATTCCACTCAGCATCAATATATGATGACCGTATTTCAGTCCGCCGAGTCATTGCTGGATATTATCAATGATATATTAGATTTTTCTAAAATTGAAGCGGGGAAGCTGGAATTATCCTACGAAAAAACGAATCTTTTGGAACTTTGCAGTCAGATCGTAAATACGATCAAGTTCCAAGCCCAAAAAAAAGGATTAGAAGTAATAGTAAATGTCGCCTGGGACGTACCCCGTTTCGTAAAAGCGGATAGTATAAGGCTTAGACAGATCATAGTGAACCTGTTCAGTAACTCGGTAAAGTTTACCGAACAAGGTGAGATAGAATTTAAGATAGAACTTATTAAAAAAATATCGGAAACAGAAGGAGAGTTTAGGTTCTCCGTAAGAGATACAGGTATCGGGATCGCACCCGACGCGAAGGACAAAATATTCGAAGCATTTACTCAAGGAGATGTATCTACCACGCGCAGGTTCGGAGGGACCGGTTTAGGGCTCGCAATCTCCAATAAACTTTTATCTATAATGGGCAGCGGTCTCCAACTGAAAAGTGAATTAGGAAAAGGAAGCACATTCTATTTCGATCTTAAACTGAATATTTCCGAAACTGTGGGAGAAGATTGGATCAGACTTCGTTCGATCAGGAAGGTTTTGGTCGCAGACAAGGATCAAGAAAACGTAAAATTGATCGGAGAAATGTTGTCCATGCAAAATATTCCTGCGGACTTTTCCAAAAACGGAGAGGAGATGCTACAAACATTATCCAGCGGTAATAGATATGATATCATTCTGATGGATTCCGAAATGCCGGAAGGAGACGGCCTTGAGTTAGTTCGAAAAGTAAGAGAAGATCTAAAGATCAGAAGCGAGGATCAACCGATCGTATTGATCGTAAATCCGGAAGAAGGAGAGCTAGTCACCGAGAAGTCCAGAAAGCTTGGAGTCCAAGAAGTGATCTCTAAACCGATCCATATGCAAAAACTATTCGATATTCTCGCTAGAAATCAGATCTTTAAAGAACCATTCGAATTCCCTTTGAATAGAAGAGACCAAGAAGGAGCTACTATTCACAAAACTGCTACTGTTTTGATCGCAGAAGATAACTCGGTAAATATGATGCTCGCAAAAAGTATCGTCAAAAGGATCCTCCCCAAGGCAAAATGTATAGAGGCGCTGACTGGAAAAGAGGCAGTCGATAAATTTAGAGAGATCAACCCCGATCTGATCTTTATGGATATACAAATGCCGGAGATGAACGGTTACGAGGCTGCTAAGGCGATCCGTATATTAGAAAAAGACGGGCATAGGGTTCCTATCATTGCGGTAACTGCAGGTATCGTTTCCGGTGAAAGAGAAAGATGTTTAGAAGCAGGCATGGATGATTATATCAGTAAGCCTGCGGTAAAAGCGGATTTTGCCCGGATTATATTCCGCTGGATGAGTTGATCGTACTAAACTATTTTGATCTTCTTCCAATAGGTCCAGGATCTTAAGATCCATTCCATCGGGCCTAAAGAAAAGTTACTCTTCCAAATTAGAGAAAATGCTCCCCAAAAAATCCAAATAGGAACGGTTAAAAGTAGAACAATATAACTACCTATTTGATCGAAATAACCCAGTCCCCAGCCGCAAAAGATCCAGGTGCAAACCAAGGATTCACCCAAATAACAGGTTAAAGAGAATTTTCCCATCGTCTCGAACCAAATTCTGTCTGCAAAACTTCTTCCTGAATGATAATAATTTCCTAGTAAATACACATAACAGAATGTGAGTGCAGGTGCGCTGAAAGTATCCGAGATCGCGTACAGTATCTTTAAGAATACGTTCGGATTTTCAGGAAGAATGTGGCGGGAATGTAATGTATATACAAGATTCCCTAAAATACCTAGAACTAAGGCCCAAGGAAAAATTTTTTTAAATCCGGGTTTTGTTTTTTCCCAATCGGTAAAGATCGAATTTTTAGCGGCGTAAAATCCGAGTGCAAACATAGAAAGAACGGTAGGCCATTGATAAAATACCAGAAATGGAATGGAAAGAATGGTATCCTTAGTTCTCTGCAAATTACTTTCCCAGAACCCGCCTAAATACGCCTTCCTGCTTTCTTCCAATAGGCGGGGAAGGTTTGCCTCTAACTGGGATTTGAATTCTACTTCTGCCAAACTCATACCTATTCTGCAAAATACGGCAACTGTCAGACAAACTAGGGAAAGTTTAAATAACCAAGAAGAAGTCCTGTTCCTTAAGAACCAGAGCAAAGCGCCTAAAATCGCATAAGAAAGAAGGATATCCCCGATGAATAAAAAGATCCCATGAAGAAGTCCTAATATTCCTAAACCGAATATTCTTCTGAAATATCTGGATCTGGAATTTGTTTCCGGATTATTCTCTAATTGGATAAAAAATCCGTAACCGAATAAAAAGGAGAACAACACGTAAAATTTAGATTCAAAAAAGAATGCCACGATCCAAGAAGCTATCGAATCCAAAAGAGTGGAATTTTCTCCTAAGGAAGCGACCAGATACATAGGTTTAGAAAAGTAGGGCAGGTTGACTACGAGTATCCCTAATAGTGCAAATCCTCTTAAAAAGTCTATGAAACCTATCCTATCTTTCATGTTCGTACCTTAATGTTTAGGTTTCCAGTTCCAAGTGAATGCAAGCAGGGCTATGGCTAAGATCGCGGACGAGAATATTATAAATATAGAATATTCCCAGCGAAACCAGGAATATGTACTCATCCATCCTAATCCTTTGGAAAGTGCAGTCCTTCCTAAATAACCGAATAAACCTATAAATCCTGCGGCAGTCCCGACCGCTTTTTTAGAAGTAAAATCCAGTCCGGCAACTCCTAATAACATGACAGGTGGATAAATAAAAAATCCGACCACGCCGAATAGTGTAAGATCCGCCCATAAATATCCGGAAGGAATAAGTAATATCCCGAATAATGCGAATAAGATTGGGACCATACATACCAAGCTGACTAATCCTCTTTTTCCTCCCACTTTGTCGGAATACCAACCGACTAGTAAGGTAGAGCCTATTCCGGCGAATTCGTAGATTAGAGTGCTGATCCCTCCTTTTTCTAAACTCGCTCCTTTTGCGAATTTTAAATAAGAAGGCCCCCAATCAGTCAGGCTGTACCGGACTATATAAACGAAAAAGTTGGCTATTGCAAAAACCCAGATATACTTATTTAGAAGCACCAGATCTATAAAAATTTCCTTAAAGCTGAGTTCTCTTTCCGATTCGGAAACTTTTGCGGAATCAGTTTCGGTTCCCGAATACTCTTCGATGGAAGGAAGTCCAACGGATTGAGGTGTGTCTAATAATCTGAAATACAAATAGACCGCGGTTAAAAATGAAAGGGCGGCAGGAATATAAAATGCGTTTCTCCATCCGAACCAAGAAGCGCTATAAGCTGCGATCACTCCTACAAGCCCGCCCCCTACATTATGTGCAATGTTCCAAACCGCAAATTTTTCCCCTCTTTCTTTGACGGAGAACCAGTGGCCTAAGGATCTCCCGCAAGGTGGCCAGCCCATTCCTTGGAACAGGCCGTTTAGTCCCCATAAAACAAAATGTGTTTGGTAATCGGAAGAAGCGCCGAAACATATATTACAAATTCCTGTTAGAACTAAACCCAGCGGCATGAAGATCTTAGGGTTACTTCTGTCCGATAAGGCCCCCATCAGGAATTTTCCGATCCCATAGGAGATTGCGGTGATCGCTAAAATATTTCCGATCTGTTCTTGTGAATAAGAGAGTGCCTGACCTATTTCTTTGGAAACTACCGGGAAATTGTTCCGAACGGTGTAAAAGACGGAATATCCCAAAAAAGTGGCTTCTAAAATTCTCCATCTGAACTTTGGATAAAGAGTTTTGACTTCCGACTCGGGGCGTAATGGTTTAGAAGGGCTGGGTAGGATCCAGGAAAGCAGGCCGTTTATCATCGATCAGGAAGAATGATCGTATATTGTAGGACGCACAAGTAGAATTTGATCAGAAATGTCTAAATCCGGATTCTTTAGGAGAGTAAAATTTTCCTTCGTAGGAATATCTTACATGAGGAGATTCACCTTCTTCTAAGGAAAAAACATTTCCTATCTTTCGGATGGATATTCCTTCCCAAGAAGTAGGCAATTCTTCGGGAGATAAAAATAGAAGTTCTAATTCTTCTCCGGATATTAAAACTCCTTCTATCCCGATTGCTTCTTTAACCCCGTTCTCAAACGGTAATTTGTCCAAATCCAATTCTATCCTGACACCGGAAGATCTAGCTAATTTGAATACGTCCTGTTTAAGTCCGTCAGTCAGATCCATTCCGGCATGTATTCTGTTTTTTGAATATAGAGAACGGCTTAAGTTCAGTCTGGATTTAGGTCTTAAATGTCTATCCAAAGCGATCTTTTTGACTTCCGGAGAAAGGGAAATATGGGCGCCTTCTAATATTTTATAACCTAAAAGAGAAGCACCTATATGACCGCTCAAATATACATTGTCCCCGGGTTTTCCTCCCTTTCTGTCTACAGGAGAAGTCGATTTTCCTAATAGAGTTAAAGTTAAGTTTAACTCTTGGGTCCTATAAGTGTCTCCACCGCAGAGTTCTATCTCGTAAGAACTTAACGCTTTCTTAAATGAGTCTATGAACGGTTCTAAAAATTCCTTTCGATTACAGGAAGGAGAAAGTCCAAAATTGAAAAATGCCTTCTGAGGAGTCCCGTTAGCCGCTGCTATGTCCGATACGTTAACTTCTACCAATTTGTTTGCCAAATCTTCGGGACGACTCCAGTCCAAACGGAAATGAGTTCCTTCGGCTATCGTATCTGTTGTGATCAAGTTTCCTTCTTTGTCCGAGTAACAGTCGTTTTCCTGTTCTTTTCCGGGAGGATATAAGTAGGAGATGAGTTCTTCTTCGTTCAAGCGCTTTCCAATATCTAAAAATCTTGACTTTGTTCTATTTCAACCCTAGTATAAGGCCATGAAATCACGTATAAATTCTTTTTATCAATTCGCACTGATTTTTTCAGTATTCTCTCTTGCTGGAAGTTTGCAATTCAATTCGTTATCTGCAGAGTCTTCCTGCAAATATTCCGTGAGCCAAGAGGCAACCGGCCTTGAGTGGAAAGCTTTTAAATTCACCGAAAAAACCGGAGTGGGTGGAAAATTTACCAAGGTAAGTATTGCCGGAGCTAAATCTTCGGCTAATGTTCCGGATGCATTAAAAGGTTTAAAATTCTCTATCGATCCTTTGGATCTGGACAGCGGAAATGCGGAAAGAGATCCTAAGATCAAGGGGGCTTTTTTCGGAAATCTGAAAAAGAGCGGAAAGATAGAAGGATCGGTATCTTCTGCAAAACTAGATGCTGATGGAAAATCCGGAACTGGTGTGGTTAAGCTTCATTGGAACGGAGTGAGCAAAGACGTTCCTTTACAGTTCACTTTAACTGGAGAAGTTTTAGAAGCAAAAGGTTCTTTAGATGTAAATCATTGGAATGCAGGAAAGGCTTTAACCGCATTAAACACAGTTTGTAGCGATCTTCATAAAAGCAAAGATGGTAAATCCGTTCTTTGGCCGGATGTGGAAATTACTATTAAATCCACATTAAAGAAAGATTGTAAATAGAACTTGAGATGCGGAGAGGCGCATTCGGTCTTCTCCGCATTCTATTAGAAATTTAGGATATTCTTATCCTTCAGCCGCCCCCGCCGGAGGTGTCCGGCCTATAACAAATACAAAGTATCCTTAAAGCTTGATCACAGGTTGGAGCTTGTACATTAAACCAGGTATCTACCGTAGAAAGAAGCGGGCTTCCAGCGTATCCACCGTAAGCTGTAGTATTATCAATCCCATCGTTACATGTGCCGCCAGAGGCATAATTTCCACTTACATCACTATAGGTCCAGAAATTGGTGCTGCCTAAGCCTCCAGCTTCTAATGTCACATGCAGATCCAAGGTGAAAAAAGAAGCTAGATCGTCCGCGAGTATAGTGCCCGTAGGCCCCCCTCTCATCGGTATATTAGTAGGAATATCTGCATATAAAGATGTTAAATTATTAGCATATACTAGGCTTGTAGACACCAATGCAGCAGTGCTTTCGCATCCCACATCCAATATTGGAGCGAAAGGACGTTCTTGTTTACAAATAGTCGATAAGCTGGAGTCCAGGTTGCCCGCGCCAAAAATAGATAAGTTTCCACCATAAGGAACACTGGTGGAATATACATAGATTCCGGAGGGAGCAGAGAAGAGGCTTAGCAGGCTTGCAACGGGACTACAGCTTCTATCCTGGTCCGAGCAGATTTTGTCGGAAATACAACCGTTAGATAGAACACAAAAAAATAAAATGGTAAGAGTTCGAAACTTCATCCAACCAAGGATAAAATTGTATTAATCCATAAGCAAGAAATTATATCTTCTATTCTATGCTAGACCGAAACTCCCTCGGGCGATATCCTTATATTATTAATAACAAATACAAATAATCGGATGAGATTCTGAACATGAGGGAGCCGCTGTTAAGGGCCAGTTTGTAGTAACGTCCGTAGGAGATCCAATTGCACCTGCGGCTCCAGTATCCGTTCCTGCAATACAATTGTCCGCAGAGTTATTAAGACCTCCCGAACTAGAAAATGTCCAAAATGTTTGGGATGTGACACCGGCTTGTTCGAAGGTTAAGAGTAATCCACCAAACAGATTTGACCAAGAGTTAGCGATTATCTCTCCTCTTGCTCCTCTCACGGGATAGCTTCCATTATTCGGGACACCATAGAGTCCTGAAAAATTTGCAAGATAGGTGGAAGAAGAAGAGGAAACTAAAGGAAGGACATTCATACAACTTGGATTAATGATGGATGCAAATAAACGATTTACGGTGCAGATATTATGAAGGCTATCTTCGAAAGTGGATCCGTAGGTTGCTAAGTTTCCTTGGTAGCTGGTTTGAGTTGAATATAAATATATCCCTTGAGGAGCGGAGATCATGGAATATATCTGTTCCTGGATGCTGCAATTTTTGTCATTATCAGAACAAACTTTCGAGCTCATACAAGCGTTCGAGGAAAGAATTAAAAAGAAGAAGGATAACTGGATAAAAAATTTCACCGCACGATTAAAAACCAAACGTATCCTTTTGGCAAGAAATTTCTGGCTAAAATGAGGAAATGAAAAGGTCTCAATAACAAATACATAGGACTTTCCTGTACATATCGCATGTATCGACGTCAAAAAGCCCAGTCCAATCATTATTTAAAGAGTTCGGATCTCCTTTAACTCCAGTATTTCCGTTGTCAAAAAATTGTCCGTTTCCGCAACTATCGGAGGCGGTATATACCCCTTCGCCGGTAAAGGTCCAAAATAGTTCTGACGTAACTCCTGCTTGGTTCATGGAAAGGAGCGGGGGAGTAGAAAATGTGGTGAGGAGATTCCATTGGCTATATATCAATTCTCCTCTGGCTCCTCGAACCGGCAAGGTCCCATCCAGGGAAAAATCGGTTGTATAAGTACTGATACCGGAACTGTCAGAATGAGTAAACGGAAGAATATTGCTGCAATTCGAAATGATCTGAGCGAACGATCTCGCTTCGTAACAAATATTCATCATACTGAGCTGCAGGTTTGATCCGTATGCAGCCAAATTTCCTTGGTAGGATCTTTGAGTGGAATACAAATAAATCCCAGGAGGAACGGAGATATAAGAATATAAAATTTCGTTAAAATTGCAACTTCTGTCCTCTGAGGAGCAGGTTTTGGCGTTGATACAAGCGTTTGAGTGAAAATATAAGAAGAAGAATAACGGCGCAAAAAATTTCACAACACAATTCAAGACCGAATGGTTAGTGTTCACAAGAAATAATTGTCCCTGCATTGCAGATACAACACTCCTGAAAAGAGTTGTACAAAGTCCAAGGAATCCCCCATTCCCACTTGACTAAATTATCTAAAAGTATTTTATTCTGCCAAGATGCGTCCAAACCTTAAAGTCCGTTCTATAATTTTTTTCCTACTGGCAATGGTTCTAACTCCAAGTCTTTTATTTGCTGATCAGACAATTCTTCTCCGCAAAGGAGGCAAAGTAATCGGTAATGTAGTAGGCCAAAACGAGAAGACGATCACTGTTCAATCGGAAACCGGTAAACAGACCATCAACAAAAGAGATATATTAAAAATTATTTATAAAGATATCACAAGAGAAGAAGAGAACCGCATCCGTAAAGAAGAAGAAAAGAAGGTCCAGGAAAACCCTCAAGTAGTGGAGGAACCTGTCCCGATCCTCCCGCCTCCTGCTTCTACAGAACCTAACAGAAGCAGATGGAGTGCGGTATGGCGTTCCGCAATTCTACCTGGCTGGGGACAATGGTATACTGATAATAAGCTGGAAGCAAAGATCACAGGCGGAGCATTCTTAGTCAGCCTGGGATACGCAGGGTATTCCAGATCCGAAGCAGAATCTGCAAAAAGCAAATATGATGATGCTGTCTCTAAAAGTAGCACCAATGGAGCTTATATTTACGGCGGTGGAATTGCAAACTTCTACCTTCTCACAGTAGTTCCTGGAGCAAGGGCGGATTATGATAGTTCAGTCCATGCTTATAATACTTCCGTGTATGTATTGGGCGGAGTGTATCTGGCTCAATTGGTCCGTACATATTTCCTGGGAAAATCTTGGGAGCGGGGGACTTCTGCCAATCCGGTAGCCTGGACGGTCGTACCTAAGCCGGATTGGTCCGCCGGAAGAATGGGATGGGGCGCTGAAGCAAGTTTTAGCCTTGGTTTTTAGTAATTTTGTCCGTATTTCCTTGACCCCTTAGGTCGGTACGCGAAATTGGCCAATACAGGACATACCCATGCCAATCGTATCTAAACCGCATAGAACTCCTTCCTTAAAAAAGGAACAAGCTAATAAAGCTTGGTACGTAGTCGACGCTGAAGGTAAAACCTTAGGTCGTCTCGCTTCGGAGATCGCTACTAGACTCCGCGGTAAACATAAGCCTACTTTTACTCCCAACGTTGATTGTGGAGATAATATCATAGTTATCAATGCTGCTAAGGTAGCTGTGACTGGAAATAAAGAGACTCAAAAAGAATATTTCCATCACTCTCGTTATCCAGGTGGTATGACAGCTACTACTCTCCAAAGTATGAGAGTAAAACATCCTGAAAAAATCCTGTATGAAGCAGTAAAAGGTATGCTTCCTAAAAGCAAACTCGGTGCTGAAATGTTAACTCATTTCAGAATTTTCCCAGGAACCGAGCATAATCTCGGCGCTCAAAAGCCGATCAAACTGGAACTCTAGGAGATATTAGAATATGGCAAGCGCCAAGGAAATCTGGGCAGTAGGTCGTCGTAAAAACGCAATCGCCCGCGTAAAATTAAAAGAAGGTTCCGGTAAAATTGTAATCAATGATAGAGATTACAAAGATTATCTGCAAAACAGCCGCTCTAATATTAAAGAAGCTATCACTGCTTTAACTCTGATGAATGTTACCGAAAAGTTCGATCTTAAGGTAAACGTTTCCGGAGGAGGGATCATCGGACAAGTCGGAGCGATCCGTCATGCACTTGCAAGAGTGATCTGTCGTTATAATCCCGAGTTCAGAGCTACTGTTAAAAAAGAAGGCCTTCTGACTCGTGACCCACGTATGGTGGAACGTAAGAAATACGGTCTACACAAAGCACGTAGAGGAACTCAGTTCTCTAAACGTTAATCTACGCTTTTTAGATCTTTTTTTGGGAATGCCTGAAGTTCTTGCCATCAAGACCTCGGGCATTTTCTGTTTTTAGGGGTATCATGAATTTTAAAAAAGTTTCCGAAGTCCGCAAAATCTTTTTGGATTATTTTAAGGAGAAGGGCCACACAGTAGTTCCTTCATCCTCTCTGTTGCCTGCGGGAGATCCTACACTTCTATTCACTACTGCGGGAATGGTCCAGTTCAAACCTTTATTCACCGGTGCAGTAGAACTTCCTTATACAAGAGCGACTTCCGCACAAAAATGTCTTAGAACTACCGACCTGGAGAATGTCGGTAAAACGGAAAGGCACTGTACATTCTTCGAAATGCTCGGGAATTTCAGCTTCGGAGATTATTTTAAAGAAGAAGCTATCGAATACGCATTGGACTGTTCCGTAAATCATCTTGGATTTCCTAAAGAAAAGATCTGGATCACAGTATTCGAAAATGATGATGAAGCGGAGAAGATCTGGATCTCCAAAGGTATTCCTAAAGACAGGATCACTCGCCTGGGCAAAAAAGATAATTTCTGGGGACCTGCAGGAGACAGCGGCGCTTGTGGACCTTGTTCGGAGTTATACTTGGACAGAGGACCTGAAAAAGCTTTTCCCGATTGTGGAGTTAAATACGAGTGTAAGCCTGGCTGCGATTGCGATCGTTTTTTAGAATTTTGGAATATAGTATTTAACCAGTTCAACCAAGACACGGAAGGAAATCTTCATCCTTTGAAACAAACCGGTATCGATACTGGTTCCGGCTTGGAGAGAGTGGCTTTACTTTTACAAGGAGTTGATTCCGTTTATGATACGGATGAGCTTAGAGGAATTATCTCAGAAGTAGAAAAAATCTCGGGTAAAACTTATAACGAATCCACTAAAGTCCCTTTTAGAGTAATTACCGATCATATTCGTTCCGTATTATTCACAGTATCCGACGGGATCTATCCTGATAGAACAGGAAGAGGATATGTTATACGTCGTTTGATCCGTAGAGCGGTATTATTCGCCAGAAAATTGGATCTAAGAGAACCTTTCTTATACAAACTGGCGAAATCAGTATGCAATATTTATAAAGAAAGATATCCAGATCTAGAAAAACATATCTCCTCCGTAGAAAGAACACTTCTTGCGGAAGAGGAATTATTCCTCAAAACATTAGAGATCGGTTTGGAAAAGATAGAAGTTCTTGTTTCCAAAACTAAATCCGAAGGTTCCAGCACATTCTCCGGAAAAGACAGTTTCTTACTTTATGGAACTTACGGTTTTCCAGCGGAGATGACGGAAGAGATCGTAGCGGAGCATGGACTTTCTTTTGATCGTAAAGGATTCGAAGATGAATTGGAGAAGGACAGGCAATCCTCTCGAGAGACCTGGAAAGCAAACAAAGTTTCCTTATTCACTGGGATCAAAACCGATAAGACACAATTTCTGGGATACGATGCCTTAGAAACGGAGTCGGATCTTAAATTTATATTCTTAGATAATAAACAAACATCGGAACTCAAGGAAGGAGATTCCGGAGTATTGGTATTTTCTTCCAGCCCATTCTACCCGGAAGGTGGAGGACAGGTGGGAGATATTGGATTTATTCGAAAAGGACAATCCGTCTTTAAGGTTTTAGATACCCAAAAAGAAAATGATATCATTCTTCATATCGGGACCGTTCTTTCCGGAAGTTTTGCAGCCGGAGACAAGGCAAAATTAGAAGTGGAGAAGGAAAGAAGAGAAAGACTCAAATTCCATCACTCCGGAACTCACTTGCTCAACGGCGCTCTCAGGAATCTTCTCGGAAATCATGTTCTTCAAAAAGGATCCATCGTTTCTCCTGAATATCTGCGTTTCGACTTCTCTCATCCAAGTCCTTTAAGTGTAGAAGAAATTCGTAATATAGAATCCTGGGTGAACGAAAGTATCGGCCGTCATATCGCCGTCGAAACTAAGGTGCTTCCTATAGAAGAAGCTAAGAAGACCGGAGCGGTCGCTGCATTCGACGAAAAATACGGAGACAGTGTAAGAGTTCTTCAGATGGGAGATCGTTCCCTGGAATTCTGCGGTGGAACCCACGTAGGAAATACCGGAGATATAGGTTACTTCTTCATTAAAAAAGAATCCAGCCCAGGTGCCGGAAACAGAAGGATAGAAGCAGTGGCAGGCCCACTGGTTGTGGAAACCTTCCAAAACAGATTTGCGGAATTAACGGAATTCGTCCAAAATCTAAATCTTAAGATCAAAGATGAGTTAGGCGCAGAAGGGGCTTCCCTTTCCATCAAAACTGTAATTCCGGGACCGGATGAGATCAGATCTTTGTTTGAGTCCAAAGGTGCGGATGCAGTAGTTTCTCTCAGAGATCTTTCCGAAAAACTATCCGTTGAATTGGAAGAAACACAATCCAAGTTCTTAAAAGAGAAAAAGAATAAAGAATCAAAAGATTTTGAGAATAATCCGGATATAATTGCGAAAGTATTCGAAAATCCTAAAGTGATTGGATCTGTTAAAATTGTTTCTGCGATATTTGAGTCCAAAGATGCAAAGGCATTAAAAGGACTTTCCGATAATATCAAAGTCAGAGAGAAAGAAATAGTGGCCATTCTTGCCAGTAAAAATGCGGAAGACGCAAGTATAGTGATCACTTGTTCTTCTTCTTTGGTTGGAAAGATACATTGTGGAGAACTCGTAAAAACTGCCTGTGAAATTTTAGGCGGGAAGGGCGGCGGAAAACCGGACATGGCACAAGGCGGAGGAAAGGAAGTTTCCAAAGTAGAAGAAGCAGTCAGATCCGCATTAGAAAAAGCAAGTTCCAGTTTGAACGGGGGAAAATAAAATGAGCGATCCATCATTCGATGTTGTTTCCGAAATAGATAGACCTGAATTACAGAATGCGGTCACCCAAGCGATCGCAGAGATCAAGAACAGATTCGATTTTAAAGGTTCCAAGTCGGAGATCAAACTGGAAGAAGAGAACCTGACTCTCACATCGGATAACGAAGCTAAGTTGGAAAGTGTGATCGATGTTCTCATCAATAAGATGGCTAAAAGAGGACTCGGTCTCAAGTCTTTTGATTTTAAATCCAAATTGGAACCTGCTACGGGTAATACTGTTCGTATGAAAGTGAAAATACGGAACGGTCTCGAAAAAGAACAAACAAAAGAGATCACTAAGATCGTGAAAGATTCTAAACTGAAAGTGATCCCTACTATCATGGGAAATTGTGTTAGGATCCAAGGTAAGAAGAAGGATGATCTTCAGGAGATCATGAGACTCCTAAAATCTGCCGATCTTCCTTTTGATGTTCAATTCCAAAATTTTAAGGGTTAATCAACTACTTCTCCGGTAATCAATATTCCGGAAGAAGTCTCTGATTTCTGGGTTTTTTAGTTCCAATTTTTGGAACCTTCTGGTATAGTATTCTTATGCGAAGGAATAGGATTATCTCCAGGTCTACATTGGTCGAATTCTGGAAAAAACATCCTAAAGCAAAAGATCCCTTATCTGCTTGGTATGAAGAAGCCAAAAAATCTTTTTGGACCGAGCCTAAGATCATCAAAGAAAGATATAGGTCTGCGGATTTTCTTCCAGGCAACCGTGTGGTATTCAATATTGGTGGGAACAACTATCGGATTATCGTAAAAATAGAATATAAGTTTGGTGGAGTTTTTATTCGATTCGTCGGAACTCATTCCGAATACGATAAGATAAATGCAGAAACTATTTAGCTCGCAGGCAAAGGAGTTTTATTATGACAACGATGATCAACGTACAACCTGTAATCACTAAAACCGATCATAAACTCGCCCTAAAACGGATCGAAACCTTAATGGACAAGGGAAATAAAACAAGATTCGACGAGATCGAATTGGAAACACTTTTCGTTTTAGTCAGCAATTACGAAGAAAAACATATTCAGATATTTCCTCCGGATCCTATCGACGCTATTCTATTTAGAATGGAACAACAGGGTCTTACCCAGGGAGATATTGCTAAAATTTTAGGTTCCAAACAGAGGGCCTCCGAGTATTTGAATAAAAAGATCCCTCTTTCTATAGAAGCGATCCGAAAGCTGAATGATTCTCTGGGTATTTCAGGTGATATTTTGATCCAAAAATATACTACAAAAGGATAAACGGATTTTTTATTTTCAAGCGGCTTGACAAAACCTTTCGAAACGACAAGGGTCTAATTTAAGTATGAAACATTTTATATTTCTCGCAATTATTTCACTTTTTCTGATCTCAGGACTCTCTGCAGAAGAAGAAAATCCGATCAAGTTCAAGATAGAAAAGTCCTCTTCTTCCGGTTATCTTTTGAAAGTAGTTTACCCTGAAAATTTCGGAGTCCAAAAAGAAGCTCCACATAGAATTTTACTCAATCCAGGATCCGGATTAAAAGTAGTTTCCGCAGATCTAAAACTGAAAGGTAAAACTTCTACCCGTAAAAAAGAATATTTCGAATCAGTGGAACCTATGCAGGTAAAACTAGAAGGAAAGGGTGAATTGGAAATTCACGCTAAAATTTTTTACTGCGATTATAACAGAAATATCTGCATCCCTGGAAAGATATTACAAAAAGAAACTATACAATAATTGAATAGTTCGATTTAAAAAAGAAAAAGCGGCCAAGAGCCGCTTTTTTTATGTGAATCTGTTTTTAGATTTGTTTGTAGGAATTCCTACATTTCGCTTTAAATTACTTTTTAATTTCTATCTTCAGATCCGGTTGAGATACATGAAATAAATAATATGTTTTTCCGTTGATCGGCTTGGAAACTTTTACGAATTTACCTTTTGAATCCACTAACTCTTTTAGGAATTTACGATCGGTTGGGCGAAATGAGTCTCCCTTCTCCGCTATAAAAAGATTTAAGGCTCTTTTTTTGGCCAGATCCAATGCTTCGTTTTCGTTCCCGTCCAAGGAAGACACAACAACTTGGTAAGTGGATGAACTGATAAAACCTTCGGTAGCTTTGACGAACTGGTCGTCCTCGGTTGGAGCGGATTCTTCCACTACATTTTTAGGAGTTTCTTTTTTAGGTTCTTCCGTTTGAGGAGTTTTACATACGGAGATAAAAGAAACAATTAGTAATGCAAAAATGGTTTTTGTATACATGAGATGGATTCCTTTGTTATGGAATTATTTTAGATTCTAAGGTTCGCTTAAGTAAATCCGCATCCACAACCCTAAAAACAAATGTGCAGCTTTTAGGGTCGCTATAATCTTCTCTGTATAAGAACAGTTTATCCAAAAGCCAAGCGAAAGAAGCTCGGTAGGTTAAATAATCGGCATTTAAGATTTCCGTCTTCTTCTTTTCTTTTTTTTCCTCCGGAGAATCGTCCTCTACCGGGGATTGTACGTTTTGGGTGGCAATAGAAGCAGCACCCATAGGAGAATTGGATTTGGTCCGAACTGCTTGGGGTGGTCCGGGAAGTGGTTCATATTTCGGAACGGTGGAATTCACTCCCACTCCTATCCAAGTTTTTCTTTCCTCCGAGATTTGGGCGAGCAGAAGGTTGACGGAGACCTCATCTCTTTTGCGGATCGCCCTTGCCTTACAGTCTTCTCTCAATGTTAAGATCGGTTTTTCCTGATTGGGGACTGGAACAGTCACCACTACTTGGAAATAATCATGAGATATAAAACCCGAGTCGTTTATATTATCCCAGACCTTTCTTCTGTATTCAGGGTCTGCAGGTTCACAATAACCTAAGAAGAATGTCAGGAATAAGACCGACGAAACCCGCAACATAGTTCCTAGTTTAAAGCTCCCCTCTACAAAAACCAGCGGGATTTTTTCCCGGTATCTTCTGGACAACATAACTTTTAGGGGAAATCTTGTTGGTATGTGGGAATATCTTTCCAAGTCCGTCATTTCTCGTTTCAACTTTTTGTTTTTCACACTTTGTATTTTTATAAACTTCGAAGCATTCGCTAACGAAGACATCTTCTCTGAGATCCGAACCACTTTGGAATCCAGAGTGAAAAAGGTGACTTTAAAGAATGGGATCAGACTCCTCATGATGAAAAGGGCCGATTCTCCAACTGTCGCAGTCTATACCAAATTTTTGGTAGGTGCTGCAGATGAAACTCCTGAGATCGCGGGCACTGCCCACCTTTTAGAGCATATGCTTTTTAAAGGCACTAAGAACATCGGGGTCACCGATGCTAAAAAAGAAAAAGTATATTTGGACCAGATACGTGTTTGGGGAAAACGTTTAGATTCGTATCGTTTGCAGGAAAGAGAATTGGCTGCTAAGGGTGAGCCTGTTCCTGAAAAGCTTATCAAAGATAAGAATATTTTAGAGATCCGATTTAAAAATCTGTTGGAGCTCCATCGTAAGTTCGTGGTTTCGAACGAAGACTCTTATATTTACGAGAAGAATGGAGGCACAGGTTTTAACGCATACACTACGAATGATGTTACGAATTATCAAATTCTTCTTCCTGCAAATAGATTGGAGATCTGGGCAAAACTAGAATCGGATAGATTAAAAGATCCTATATTAAGAGAATATTATACGGAAAGGGATGTGGTCCTGGAAGAGCGCAGGATGAGAGTGGAAAACCAAGGAATGGGGATCTTAAGAGAGAAGTTCTTAGGCGCCGCTTTCCCGAATCACACTTATGGAATGCCGGTGATCGGTTATGAATCCAATCTTCCTTTTTTAGATATAGATAGAACGGAAGAATTTTTCAAAAAGAATTATAGACCTCATAAAATGGCGATCGGGATCGTAGGAGATCTGGATTTTGATAAGACTGAAAAATTGGTCCGAAAATATTTTGAAGATATTCCGGACGGACCTTCTCCTAAACTTTCTCATGCTTCAGAGAGTTATGATCATGAAACCAGGAGAATTAGCGTAAAACATTCTTCCGGTCCTATGAAGGTAATGGGTTGGTTGACCCCTGCTTCTCCTCATCCCGATAAACCTGTTTTGGAATTGATAGATGCGATCTTGTCCCAAGGTGAGACCGGTAGATTATACAAACGACTCGTGCTTAGGGACAAACTCGCTCAAAGAGTAGCCTGTTGGACCGGAGAGCCTGGAGAAAGATACGCGAATTTATTTGCGATCTACGTGACTAATGTAAGAGGAGCGGATCCGGATAAAATAGAATCTTCTATCTTGGAAGAAATTGAAACTCTTAAAAAGGAAGCGGTCACCGAAGAGGAACTGGCAAAGATCAAAAATCAGATCGTCGGGGACTATATCAGAGGACTAAACAGCAATTCCAAACTCGCGGACGTTCTTACCTATTACGAATTGGTGCCAGGAGATTGGACGGAAATTTTCGATGATTATGCACGTTTGGATAGAGTGACTCCGGATGATATCATGAGAGTTGCCCAAAAATATTTTACGCCTAGGAATTTGACCGTAGGTGATCTGATCAATTCAGACGGAGAGAAAAAATGAATATTATAAAAAAGATCACTATCTCCGTTTTCGTATTTTTATTCTCCTTTGTCAGCGCTTATGCTGCTCCTGGAGATTTTGTAAAAGATGTAAAGATCCCCGCTTTAGAATTCCATTTTCCTGAAATCAAGGAGATCGGTAAGGATCCGAATACTAGAATACTTTATTTGGAAAATTCGGAGTTCCCGATCAAAACTCTGGAGATCACATTTTACGCAGGACCGGATTTTTATACTAAGGCACCTTTAGAGTTAGTGGAAATTTTTCCGGAAGCTTGGAAGAAGGGAGGCACAACCTCCCATCCGGGAGAAAGTTTTGCGGAAGTTTGGGAATCTTACGGTTCCAAAATGAGAGTCGCATCCGACTTGGACACTGTGACTTTGACATTCTCCTGGCTTTCCAGATACGACCAAGAATCAAAGGCATTGATCTCCGAATTTCTGAAACAACCCATCTTCGGAAAAGAAGCGTTCGAGATCGCAAGACTGCAGTTAGGCGAACAGATCAAAAGAAGGAACGACAATATCGTAGGACTTGCTTTCAGAAAGGCGAACGAACTTGTATACCAGGGAAAAGTAAAGGGTAGGTCCGCATCCTTGGCTATATTGGAACTGTTAAAAGAAGAAGACCTGGAAGAATATTATAAAAACCAATTATTAAGTTCCAGACGTTCCATACTCGTAAGCGGTAAATGGAACCAGGAGGAGATACCTCAGTTTCTGGGAGATATTCTGCCTGCATTCTCCGGGACGCCTGTAATAGAATCCCAAGGTTCCAACCCGGAAGAATTAAATAAAAATCTAAAGCAAAAAGAGATCAAGAACCTGATTATCGATAAGGCAAATACCCAAAACGTAGTTTTGTTTTTGGGAGTCGGACCCGCTCATAATGACAAGGATTTTTATGCGGTCCAAGTTTTGAATTATCTGGTCGGAGGAGGCGGTTTTACTTCCTACTTCATGAGTAAGATCCGCTCGGATAAGGGGCTTGCTTATTCTTCTTCCAGTCATCCTGTGTTTGAAAAAGATCATTCCGTGATCTACTTTTTCACTCAGACTAAATCCCAAAGCGCCATGGAAGTTTATAATCTTATGGGAGAAATTTTGGGAGATTCTACCTTCTCCAATATAAGCGAAGAAGAATTGAAGAATGCAAAAGAAGCAATTTTAAACAAGTTCATCTTCTTATTTACAGACTCTGTGGAAATCCTCAGGAACGAGGTCCGTTTCAGAGAACATAAGATGCCTAAGGATTATCTGAAAAATTATAGAGATAAGATCCAAAATGTTACTCTTGAAGATTTGAGAAGAGTGGGTAAGATATATTTTAGAAGAGATAAACTGACTGCGGTGATCTCCGGTCCAAAATCTTCGGTCTCTTCCGAGCTGCCTGGGCAAAAAACAATCGGTCCGGAAGATCCGATCCCATAATGGATTGTAGGTTCGAACATAAAGGATATTTATTCGAAGGAATTTCGGAAGGAGGAATTCGAACCTCCATTGTAATGCCTCGTTTGAGTTTGATGTTCGATATAGGACACCAAAATCCGAATCGTATCAATATAGAAAGATTACTTTTGACCCATGCACATTTGGATCATTCTGCAGGGATCCCTTATTATATCTCTCAAAGGTCCTTACGTAAATTAGGACCTCCTAAAATATATCTTCCTAAAACTTTAGAAGCTCCCATGAGGGAAATTTTATCTCTCTACTCCAAGATAGAGGACTTCCCTTACTCCTACGAGATGAAAGGATTGGAAGAAGGAGAAGAGATCGAAATAGACGCGTACCATTTTTTTAAAGTCTGGAAAACATTTCATAGAGTGGACTCACAGGGTTATACGATCTATGAAAGAAAGAAAAAATTAAAGGCGGAATTTGCGGGATTAGATCGAAACGAACTTTTAAAAAAGAAAGAAGAAGGTATCGACGTTAACGAATTTCATTCTAAACCTGTGGTCAGTTTTTCCGGAGACACTAAGATAGAATATGTGCTGACCCACAAAGATGTGGCAGAATCCGAGATCTTGTTTTTAGAATGTACTTATATAGACCAAGAAAGAAATGTAGAGAATGCAAGAGAATGGGGGCATATTCACCTCGACGAGATCTTACATCATATTTCTTCCTTCAAAAACGAAAAGATAGTTCTGATCCATTTTTCAAAACGTTATCCCCCCGCTTATATTCGAAAAGTATTATCTAAAAGACTTCCTCCTTCCGAAAGAGATAGGATCCATCTCTTTCTTCCCGAATAATATGGCTTCTCAAAATCCGAAACAAAAATACGGGACTTCTATTTATAAGGAAGGATTAGAAGATTGGATCCATTCCGAATTAGTAAAACGCCCGTATGATTGGCTGGAGGATCTAGAAAAGAAGGCGGCACAAGATAGATTTCCAGTTTTAACTCCGGCCTCCGGAGCGGTTCTTGCTTTTTTAGCTTCTTCTTGGGATCCGGATTTTGTTTTGGAATTAGGAACAGGTTACGGGATCTCCTTATTCTGGCTCATCTCTGCTGTTCGAAAAAATACTAAGATCCAAACAGTGGATAGAGAGGCGGAGTTCATACAAGTTGCGAAAGAATTTTTTGCCAAGTTGGAGCCTAACTCTGATAGAGTGGAATTTACAAACGCGGACTGTTCCGAGATCGCAAAGGAATTTTTGGAACCTTCTTCTTTAGATCGAAAGGAACTCATGTTTGTGGACTGCGATAAGATCCGCTATCCGGAAATTTTAGAAATGATCCTGGAAAAAGGGAAAACCAGAAATCTAAGAGTGATCTACGATAATGTTCTTTGGCATGGAAGGATTGCTGACCCTGAAAACCAAGCCCCTTCCGACCAAGCGGTACGTAAATTATGGTCCTTAACCAAAAATTCTAAGATAGAATACACCTTATTCCCTGTTGGTGACGGAATATTATGTTTCGATTTTAAGCAATAAAAAGCTTGTTTGCTTCTTAAGCGTTGTGTTATATTACCGCGAAGGGTCGATCACATGATAAAAATTTCTTTCCCTCGGATCGTCGCGGTTCTTGCGGCATTCTTCTTAATTTCGTACGGCGTAACTGCACAAAATAAACCTGCAAATAATGACGGTAAGGGTTCTGCCTTGGCTAATGCGGCCGAAGATCCTAAATACCAGGGAGATTATTTGGAAGAGTTCCATTTTGCCAGGACCTTGGATTCCACTCAGAATAAGATCAAAGGTGATTTAGGTGCCTTGGAAGTGGTTGTAAAAAATTTCGGATCTCAGGTACAGAACTCCCAACAGGACTTCGATACCATCTGGAAAAAATACAACGAGGCATATCGATATTCTTTAATGCGTAAATACGTTGTCGCCGGCCGCAAGATGAAAGAGACCGAGGACGAGACAAATAAACTATACGGCAAATTCTCCGATCTTTATAACCAAAAGGTGGATCAACTCCTGGGAGAATGTGCGGATGCGATTGTTTCCATCGAGCAAAAGTCCGGACCCGGCGCTGCCGCAAAAGGATATGCAGGAAGAGAAGTTTCCAATAACCAACATAAACTTCAGATCGCTTATTACCAATTCATCCAAGCGGAGAAGATGAGAAGGGATTCCAGATTTAAGGAAAGTCTCATGCATCTTAGGATCGCGAAAGAATACGGGATTTCTATCCTCAGCAAATTAAAGACCGAAGAGGAAAGCAAGAATGTCCGGGAGAAATACAAAGTGGATCTGAGCGATAACCGCAATATGGTTTACGCAGAATCCAAACTATAAAAGATCTCCGGAAGGAAAACTTCGGATTCCTTCCTTGACGTATCGTATGGGGATAACAGGCTATGCCTGATATCCCCGGAGAAATAAATTTCCATACGTGATACGAAAAATTTTCCTTATTCCTTTACTCCTCATTTTTTCATTCTCCGTTTCTTCTCAAGAAACAATCCCGAAAAGAACCTATAATATAGTCATAGATCCGGGGCACGGTGGTTTGGACTTAAAACCTAAAGAGGAACACGGAGACAAATACGATCCGATCTCGAATAAATATCTGGAACCTTATAAAGCGGGAGCCCAAACAAAATCCAGAAGAGAAAGCGAAGTGGTGCTGGCTCTCGCAAAAGAAGTAAAAGAAATTTTAGATCTTACAAAAACTGCGGAAGGATTCGAAACATTCAGATCTCACGCAAAAAAATTCACGAACGAACCGTTACCTTGGATACGAATCGATTCGGATCTAACCAGAGAGGAAACGGCAAAAGAAGAAGGAGCAGATCTATCTTCCGACCCGAATGCTTTTTACAGATTATACGATTATCCGGATAAAAAAACGGGCAAGCTCAAACCCGGAAGAATTTCCAGGATCAATGCCGCTCGACCTTATTTAGTTCTGTCTCTGCATTTGAATCCAAGTTGGAAGGGACATCCTGGCGGAATGGCGGCAGTTCTTTCTCCTTCTTATAGAACATTCTATAATTTACGAAAAATTTCGGAAGGAAAATCTTCCAAGTCTTTCGAAGACGGGCCTTGGAGTGAATGGATGCGCTTCAAAATGGAATGGTCCCGTTTAGAAAATGCAGTGGCGGATGCTTGGATCTATTTTAACGGATACTGGCCGAATAAATCCGGAAAAAAAACGGACCTTTCCAATTTCGAAGGATACCGCCAAAATATGGTGACTTGGAAATATGCGGATCCTTCTGGCTGGATCGATAAAGCGGTGTTAGACGGTCCTGGGCCTTATGCCAAAAAACATTCGGAATATTCCGCAAAAGGAAAGTTTTGGGATAGAGAAAGAGCTGAACCTGAACTCTGGAGAAGAGAAGACGGTGCAGAAGGATTCGGAGGAGACAATCATTACGCCGCCGCGGAACTAATGAGGTTCTTGCAATATGGCCTTAGGACTTTGCCTAATTCAGAAGAGGAATTATCTAATCCGGGTCCGATCAATAAACCGTATATCTCTACGTATAGCCTTCCTACATTTATCAATGCGATCTCCGCTTATTTAGAGATCGGTTATATTGATAAGGAGAAGGACATGAAAATCCTGACCCAAAGAAGAAAAGACACTGCGATCAGTTTGGCGGTAGGTGTTTATTCCTTATTTCATGGCATCAAGATCAAGTCTGCGGATCTACCTTATACTCCTAAAGGGAAGAAGATAGACTGGGCGCGTTATGAGAACTTGAAAGAAGGAAATTATTTCAGGGTGGTAAGGGAGGATTGATTCCCTGTTGATATTTATCAATAGCCCATTTTCCCATTTATCGTAAAAATTATGAATGACAGCAGTCACATTTTTCTATACATACGTTAAACTCATTTTTCAAGTTATTCTCCTTTGATAAATGGATTTTAGGTCGGGATTGGCGATAATGGATCAGGAAACAGATCGTCATTGGATCAATATTTTTGCAGCGTTTTTTGTCGCTTCATTGCCTATCCTGATCATCCAAGTTTTCCATCCATCCGTTTATTTTGAATCTAAGATCCCTCCTTATCTCGTTTTTCATAATATCGCCGAGTCATTTAGTATTATCGTATCCATGTCTATCTTTGGAGTGGGATGGTTTACTTATGCGCAAAGTAAGGATAAGCATACTCTATTTTTAGCGACCGCTTTTTTGGGGATCGCTTTAATCGATATGATGCACATGCTGGGATATTCCGGTATGCCGGATTTACTTACCCCCAATTCTCCCAATAAGTCCACTCTGTTTTGGATCACAGTTCGTTTCTTTGCGGCAATTTCATTTTTGATGAGTGCGTTTATCCCGAAGGAGAACGGTCTGCTTAAGTGGAAGAGTTGGACACTTTTAGCGCCGATCCTGGTTTCCGCTTTTACGTTTGTTACGGTAACTTATTATCCGGATCTTCTTCCTGCTACTTTTTCTCCCGAGGCCGGTTTAAC
Source organism: Leptospira dzoumogneensis (assembly GCF_004770895.1). Taxonomy (NCBI): domain Bacteria; kingdom Pseudomonadati; phylum Spirochaetota; class Leptospiria; order Leptospirales; family Leptospiraceae; genus Leptospira; species Leptospira dzoumogneensis. The sequence goes on from NZ_RQHS01000005.1 coordinate 755,958, forward strand.
AAATTTCAAAAAGGTCTCGGAATTCGTTATTATTTTTATCCTAATACTTGCTCTGGTCGCTTATTGGTTCAGAATACCAAAATTCGGCTGGGATCATACTAAATATTATATATACGCATTCGTATTTTGTATATCGAGCGAACTTGTATTTGCGATATACACTACTGTATTCGATATATATAATGTATTAGGTCACGTATATAAGATTGTGTCCTTCTTCCTTATTTACAGAGGGGTTTTTATTTCCACTATCAACAGTCCTTATCGAAACGTCTTAGAAACGAATGAGAAGTTGTCCAAGTCTTTGGCTGAAAAGGAGAATTTAATCCGGGAAATATATCATCGTTCTAATAACACTTTGCAAGTGATCGGCAGTATGATCTATCTGCAAGCGGAGGCATATCCGGATAGTCAGGAAGTTAAAACGGTCGTATATAGGACCCAGGATCGTATACAGGCTATTTCTCTAGTGCATAGGTTACTGTTTTCCGGGCAGGATCTGTCTTCCGTCCCGATCAAACAGTATATCTCCGATTTATTAAATTATACGCTGCAGGCTAACGCCAATAGTTCCTGCCAGTTAAAATTGAATATGGATGTGGAGGATAAAAAAGTCCTTTTTGATGTGGTAATTCCTATAGGTTTGATCCTTTCCGAACTTTTGAATAATTCGATCAAATACGCTTTTCCGGAGGCTTCTTCCGGAAATATCTCGATCACTTTTAGGGAAAGGCAGGACGGCAGATTTCACTTAACGTATTCGGACGATGGGATCGGGATGAAAGAAAATTATAATTTTAAGGACTGCAGTTCTTTAGGAATACAACTTGTCAAAGGGATTTCGGAGAGCCAATTGTCCGGAAAAATACATTTTAAGACAGGCCCTAAATTTCATTGCGAGATCGATTTTCCGATTAATATATATAGGAAACGGGTGTAGTCTTAAATGAACAATTTAAACGTACTTATTGTAGAAGACGAGGTCTTAACGGCCATGGTGATCCGAAGGGAATTAAGGAAGATCGGATGTAATGTGGTAGAACTCGCCACTTCCGGAGAAGATGCGGTCCGAATTGCGAAGGAGGATAGACCGGATCTGATCTTAATGGATATTACTCTTGCCGGAGAGATGGATGGGATTACTGCGGCTTCCGAGATAAAAGAATATCTTGATGTTCCTATCGTTTTTGTCACCGGCTATCAAGATAAGGCGACTAGAGAAAGGGCTTCCTTGACCAAGCCCTTAGGTTATTTTGTAAAACCTTTACAGATCGACCAACTGAAAAATTTGATAGACTCTCATTTCTGATCTTTCTTTAAATATTCTTCTCAATACCGAAACTTAAGCTTAATACTGAAACGGATTTGCTGAATTGGAATTGAGCCAATTGGATATCTTTCGCGGAAAAGATAGAATGTGCAAGAGCCCAATCCGAAGATCCACTTCCTTGCATAGATTTTGGAAAAGCATATTCAACGGCCAAGTGGATCGCGGAACCGTTCGAAGTATAATATCCTAAACCTCCCGCAAGATGATGTTCATTCGTAGTCCCGAGCATTGGATTCAATCCCTGAGGGGTCATAGGAGTTTTGGCATAACTGTATCCTGCTCTGAACCTAAATCCATATTTCCATTCGTATTCCGCACCGAATGCGAAACAATATTGGTCTCTCCATCTGAAATTCATCTGCATTACGTTAGATTCTAGACCGATCGGAGTGGTTAATAACGGTTGTTCCAGGATGAATCGATTCGTGCGAAAACTTTGGGACCAAGGAATGAATTTGATATCAAAATCGAAGATCCAGGAATTATTACGATAAGAGATCCCGAATATATGTCTGTCCGGCCAAACCATATATCTGGAGACTCTGGATCCGTTCTTAACGATAGGATCTTCTCCTTCTACTTTCATTTGTCCGTCCATATGTAGAACGTTTCGCAGGGTATATGAATAGGCTACTCGAACATTAGAGGAAAGTTCATAAGAAAATCCTAATTTCCCCCCGTAAGAGTAGGCGGGATCGCTATTATATGCGAGGCTGCCCGGCAGTTCGACTGTCCTGCTCAGATCCAAGTTTGTCTTCTTCATTTCCATGAATGCATACGCAAGATCGAGTCCTAAACCCACTGATAAATTTCCGAATCTATATCCGGCGCCTATAGTCAGCTTAGTCAGCATAAATTTGAATTTTAGATCTTCTTGTACCTTTCTTTCCGTTCCGAAAGGAACATTGCCTCTTAATGTATCATTTAAACTTTGTTTTCCGGGCGATATGCGGGTGATATTCGAAAAAGAACCTCCTCCTCCGCCTTGTGTATATAATGCAAATCCGATCCCGAGACGATCCGTGACAGGATGGATATAGCCCATATAAGGAAAAACGGCTCTTGGAGTTTCTATTATATTATTTTGGTAGGAAAGTTTAGGATCTTGGTCTATAAAAGAATCTGAATATTCTATTTTTGCAAAATGAACGGAAGTCCCGAATTCCCATTTAGGAGTAGTGAGTCTCGCCAAATGAGATGGATTTGATTCCAGGTCCATAACGGATCCGCCGACTGCCTGGAATGCGCCTCCCATCCCCGCTTGCCTTGCTCCGAAAGAAGTGGGCATAATCCCTTGGAATCCATAAACAGAAGAGTAGATCGAGGAGAATAGGAGTAACAGGATCGGCAAAAGTGGGCCAGTGGCTCTTTTCGGGCCGTTAGATTTGCTCATTATTCTGATAATAATTCCGAGATTCATTCTCAAATTATACAAGATATTCCAAGCTTTGCATTGATCCAAGTCAATTTTTCAGAATCTGGTGAGATAAACCATAGGTTCAGGATATGCTGGATAACGGATAGAGAACCTGGATGCAGTTTCGGTTTTTCTTCTATCTTCCGGAAAGCAGATGAATTCGATCCGAAAATCCCGGATTTCCATCTCGGGAGGCTGGATCCCGTCTATAAAATCCATCCACTCCCAAGTTGGAACATTAATAAAAAGTAATCCCCCCTCCGGGAATTCATAACGCGGCTCTTTCTTATATTCGTTCGAATTCCATTCTAGATGGATATACACTCTGGGATGATGTTCTTCGAAATCCATTATCAATTCGTAATTGATACGATCGAGTGCAGGTTTTAGAGAGGGGAAGGAGATCGTTTTCATAGCTTTCGTTTTAAAAATTTTGCGGCCTTTCTTCCGATTTCTTTTCCTAATTCGACCGTTTCCTCCAGCCTGGATTGTTTCGTGGTGATCAATCCGACTGGGAGTTTGGATTCGGGTGCGATCGTATAAATGCGGACCCCTTTTGGAGGATTAGAAGCGATCTCTCTTGCTGTATTATAATTCGTATGATGGGAAAATTTCATGATCTTGGACAATTTCCTATCTAGAGGAAAGGATAAAAATCTACTGATGGATGTAAGCGGCGGAGAAGAATGTTGGATGGGAGAATTTAATACTACGGTAATATCCTTATATCCTGCCTGAATTAGATCCTGTAATGGCAAAGGATTTAAGATCGCTGCGTCGGATAAATATTCACCTTCTACTTTATATTTTCCCCTGGTTGCGATCGGAAGGGAAGTGGCCGCTTTTAATAGATCAAAAAGATTTTCTTTTGTAGCTTTTCTGTATTCCACGGATCTGGAGCGAAGATTACTTACCGCAATCCTGAGTTCAGGCAGTCCTTTTTTTCCCAAATTTTCGGTTAAGATCCTATATTTTTTTCGGAATAGATAATCTATTAAATATTTCTGATCTAAGAACGGTTTACCGAAAAGGGGGTGGAAGACCGAGATCAATTTTTTACCTGCGAGTTCGTATTTCCAGATAGAAAGAGTGTGATCTCCTGAGACAGGTTCTGGGTCGGGAGTGGTCGCATAATAAGCTGCACAGCAAGCTCCCGAAGAAACCGCCAGGACCAGATCGAAATTTTTGGCAGGTAAAATACAATTCAGAGAATGTAATACTCCTCCCGCAAACGCCCCTTTCATTCCTCCTCCTTCTACCAATAGTGCTCGCTTTCCTTTTTTTGCTTTAGGAAGTTCCATAATTTCTCCTTTGAAGGAAACTTGGAAATTTATTTCTAGTTTCCATTTACAAAAGATAAGAGATCATCCCTTCCGAAAATGTTGCAAATTCAAGACAACCCTAAGGTTAAGAAATTCATTACAACTTATTAAACATGATAAATGTTAATGCGCACATTGATATCGATCAATTGCGTCGGAAAGATTTTCAGTTAAAATTTTATTCTGAAAATGGAAGAGAATAAGAAAGAAAAAATATCCTTATCCACCGAAGTTTTAGTGATCGGAGGCGGTCTCGCCGGGATCGTTCTCGCTTTGGATCTGCTGGATGCCGGAAAGAGAGTAACCTTGGTAGATCGCGATTCCGAGGATCGATTAGGAGGTCTTGCTAGACTTTCTTTCGGAGGTATCTTTATGGTCGATACCCCGATCCAAAGATGGACTGGGATACAGGATAATGTTTCTTTAGCTCTTTCCGATTGGAATTCTACCGCCGAATTTTCGAAGCAAGACAGGTTCCCAAAACTTTGGGCGCAGGAATACGTTAACCGATCCTTAGAAGATATATTCTATTATCTTAAGGGAAAATCCGTCGGCTTCTTTCCTGTCGTTCATTGGGTGGAAAGAGGGATGTTCAAACCGGGGAATAGTGTTCCTAGATTCCATATGGTTTGGGGAACAGGAGACGGATTGATCTCCGCCTTAAAGAAAAATTTATACTCACATAAAAACATAAATCGACTTCATTTCATATTCGGCACCCGAGCTAAGGAGCTGATCCGTTCCGGAAAAAGAGTGCAGGGTTGTGTCGCGGAATCTGAAACGGATGGAATAAGATACGAGATCTTTGCGGAACATACCGTACTCGCCAGCGGTGGAATTGCGGGAGATATGAAGAAGATCCGAAAACATTGGCCTAAATCTCTTGGAAAACCTCCTGAGATCATTCTGAACGGTTCCCATAAATATGCGATCGGAGATCTTCATACCGCTTCTGCAAAGATAGGAGCGAATCTAACTCATCTGGATAAGATGTGGAATTATGCAGCGGGTGTTCATCATCCTGATCCGAAATGGGAGGGAGAAGGACTCAGCTTGGTCCCTCCTAAGTCCGCTCTTTGGTTGAACTCTAAAGGAGAAAGGATCGGACCCATTCCTTTAGTTACCGGTTTTGATACTCGCTATCTTGTAGAAAGGATCTGCGCTCAAGAAGAGAAATTCTCTTGGCAGATCATGAATTGGAAAATTGCAGCTAAGGAACTTGCAGTTTCCGGTTCGGAGTTCAACGACTCGATACGTAATAAGGATTTTTTCGGATTTTTAAAAACGGTATTTTTCGGGAATGAACCATTCTTAAAAAAGATCAGCTCTGAATGTACTGATTTCGTAGTGGCAAATTCAGTCGCGGAACTTGCGGAAGGAATGAACCAATTGAATGAAGATCGTTCCATCGATGCGGAAAAATTAGAAAGAACAATCCTAGAATATGATGAGATGATCGAAAGAGGAGAGGCATTCCATAACGACGATCAACTTAGAAGGATCACACAACTTCGTAATTATCGGGGAGATCGTGCGAGAACCTGTAAGTTCCAAAAGATCTTGGATCGAAAAGCAATGCCTCTCATTGCGATACGTGAATTTATACTTACTCGAAAATCTATGGGTGGGATCCAAACGGATCTAAGATCCAGGGTTTTGGATCCGAAAGGAAATCCTATAGAAGGTTTGTATGCAGTCGGAGAAGCGGCCGGCTTCGGTGGTGGGGGCATCCACGGAAAAGGCGCTCTAGAAGGGACCTTCTTAGGAAGTTGTATACTTACCTCCAGAATCGCCGCTCGTTCTATTATAAAACCATAAATAACAGGGATCATCATGAAAAAGACCGGAGCAGAGTTGATCGTATACGCCTTGGAGCAGATCGGAGTGAAATTTACTTTCGGGATACCCGGCGTTCATAATACGGAATTGTACGACCAATTGAATATATCTAAGAGCATTACCCCTTATCTAGTAACCCATGAATGTGGAGCTGCGTTTATGGCGGATGCAATTAGTCGGACTTCCGAGTCTATCGGAACGCTCGTGATCGTTCCTGCGGCGGGAGCGACTCATGCATTAAGCGGAATTGGAGAGGCATACTTGGATGGAATTCCTATGCTTATTATCTCGGGCGGGGTGAGAACAGATTCCGGAAAAAAATTCCAGTTACATCAAATTGATCAGTCGGGTTTTCTAAAAGGGATCACTAAAAAATTCTTCCGGGTAGAAACTCATGAAGAAATTATCCCGATCATATTCGAGGCCTACGAGGTGGCAACGGAGGACGAGGCAGGGCCGGTTTTTATAGAAATTCCGGTAAACATACAATTATTTTCGGGAAAAGTATCTTATATTCCAAAGTTCACACCTGAAAGGAATGTATGGAAGATAAACGAAGCAGCGTTAGAACAAGCATGTGATCTTTTGAAAAACTCATCTCATCCGGGAATTTTTGCAGGCTGGGGAGCAAGAGAAGCAACGAAAGAATTGATCGAACTTGCGGAACTTCTGGGTTCTCCTGTTGCAACTACCCTGCAAGGATTGAGCGTATTTCCGGGAGACCATCCTCTTCATACCGGGATGGGATTCGGGCCTTATTCCGTTCCTGCAGGAGAAGCCGCTTTTGAAAATTGCGATTGTCTCTTAGCGATCGGTACAAGGTTTTCAGAGATCCCTACCGGAAGTTTCAGTATGAAAGTGCCTGAAAATCTGATCCATATAGATGTGAATCCGGATGTATTCTCTAAGAACTATCCTGCTAAATCCGAGTTAGAAGGAGACGCCAAACATATATTAGGTGCTATCTTAGAAAAATTGAAGAAGGAAGGAATTCAGAAAAAAGGATCCGAGAAAATGAAGGATCTAATTCTGAAAAAGAAAAAAGAATACGAAGAAGAATGGGAAAAACATTCCGTTCCGGATAAAGTGAATCCTTCTATTTTCTTTCGAGAGCTGCGTAAACAAATGAAAGAAGAAGATATCCTAGTTGTGGACGACGGGAATCATACTTTTTTAGCCGCAGAACTATTCCCGGCAATCCGCTCTAAAACATTTATTTCTCCTAGTGATTTTAATTCTATGGGGTATTGTGTACCTGCTTCTATAGGAGCTAAGATCGCAAATCCGGATCGGAATATTGTAGGTATTGTTGGCGACGGTGCATTTTTAATGACCGGGTTAGAGTTACTCACCGCTAGTACGAATTCTATCGGGGTAGTGATTTGTGTGTTTTATGACGGAGAGCTAAGCCAGATCTCTCAAGGCCAACAGATACCTTATTCCCGTAAAACTTGCACCATTCTTGGAGAATTACAATTAGAGGGTATCGCAAAAGGAACGGGTGCTGCTTATCTTTCTCTAAAGGCGAATGAAAACATTGAGTCAGTGCTTCAACAAGCGTTTCGTATCTCGGGAGAAGGAAGACCGGTCATCGTGGATATAAAGATAGATTATTCTAAAGCAACTAGATTTACTAAGGGAGTGGTCCAGGCCAATCTAGGAAGATTTCCTTTAGGGGAAAAATTCAGATTTATCGGCCGTGCTCTTTGGAGAAAATTGACAGGCTAAAGCTTATTCTTCATGTATTTTATAGCTCTATTATTCCATTTTTTCGCGGCTGCCTTTTGGGTGGGTGGAATGCTTTTTTTTGTGCTGATCTTTCGTCCCGTATACAAGGATAAGGAGCTTTCGGACGTTAAAACCCTGTTATTACTTAAAATCGCGTTACAATTCCGGAAACTTTCTTATTATGTATTTGTAATATTATTGGCATCCGGGATAAGTATCGCCTATTTGAAGGGATACTTTGAGGTTTATTCTCAGTTCTCTTACTGGATATCCCCTCATGGGAGCATTTTTCTCGTAAAAATGCTCCTCTTCCTTCTGCTGCTTCTTAGTTCTATTCTACATGATTTTTTGATAGGTCCAACCGCGTTTAAGGATATGGAAAAGGGGATCAAATCGGATAGTAGGAGTAGGAAATACGCTTCCATTTTCGGAAGGATCAACCTTCTCATCTCTTTATTGATCGCAGTGTTAGGTCTTGCGTATTCTAGGGGTTTTACGTTTTAGAGTACCTTCTACCCTAAATATGTATTAGAAAAATTTTTTTAATTCTTCCTTATTCAAAACTTCTATCATACCTCTTTCCGGATTTATGATCCCTTGGTCCTTAAGTTGTTTGAGTGCTCTTGAAAAAGTTTCAGGTCTCAATGCGAGCATGGATGCGATCTGAGAATGCGCAAGAGTTGCTTGGCTCTCAGGTAAATAATACAAGAAGTGAGCGACTCTTTGCAGGGAATCCATGGTCATTCCGCGATTAATGGAAAGATTTAAGGCTTGTATCTTACTGAACAAGGATTGGATCAAAAGGTGATTTAAAGGGATGTCCGTTTTTATTCTTTCACGCAGCTCTTTAAAAGGAAGGGAAAGAACTGCTCCATCCGTTACGAATCTGCCCGAGGCAGGAAAGGGGATCCCGTTGATAAGTGCAAGTTCCGCGATCATCGAAACCGGATTAAAAAAATTCAGAGTGATCTCATTAGAACTGGAATCATATTTAAATATCTGTAGTTTACCCTCTATAAGAAGATGCAAACAATCGGTCTCATCGCCTTGGTGAAATAAGAATTCGTCTTTTTTTAGGATACGTTTTCTTCCGGCGGAAAAGATCGATAACATCTCTTCCTTAGATATTTCATCGAAGATCATTAATCCCATATCTTACTCATTATCATTCGATTCTTTTCTATATGTTTTGACGATCTGAAAACGGTTAACTCGATCTGCAGACCGTATGACAATTATCATCGGCGGCTTTTGTATTGGATTGATCCGGGTCAAGGTGCTTCTTCTCCGAACGTAGTTAGATGAGTTGAAGTCCGGTCATAGGATCTGATCGCAGAAAACTAAAGATCCGGACTCTCGGGTGTTTATGAAGATAATTAAGAATATCATAAAATTCGGTAAGATCACTCCGGTACTGTTAGGTTTAATCGCTTTCTCTTATTGCGGGAAAGAAAAACCGGCAGAGGCCGAGAGTTCTGTCGGTAGTAAAGGGATAGGGCCCGTCACTTCTGTTACGTTAGGCGCATTAGATGAAGGGATGGCTCAAAAAGGGAAACAGAACTTCGAAACAAAATGTAGTGCCTGTCATAAATTCGAAGAGAAGGTCGTAGGACCTGCACTAAAAGGAGTAACTGAGAGAAGGACTCCTGAGTGGATCATGAACATGATCTTGAATCCTATGGAAATGACACAGAAGGATCCTATCGCTCAAGAACTTCTCGCAGAACATTTGACCCAGATGACTTTCCAAAACGTACAGGAATCTGAGGCCAGAGAGATCCTGGAATATCTTAGAAAAATGGATAAGAAATAAGGGAGGAAGAAAATGAAAAAACACAAATTCAGGAATCTTGTGCCTTTCGGACTGATGATCTTCATCGGTTTAGGGTACGGATGTAAGGGTGGGGCGGCGACCGCTGCTCTCGCTTCCGATGCAGCGAAACGTGTGTATGTTGCACCGGGAGAAAAGGACGAAGTTTACGCCTTCCTTTCCGGAGGATTCAGCGGCCAAATGTCCGTCTACGGAATTCCTTCTGCTCGTTTATTCAAGATCATTCCGGTCTTCTCGGTCTTTCCGGAGAACGGTTACGGATATGATGAAGAAACTAAGAACATGCTTAGAACTACTCATGGATATGTTCCTTGGGACGATAGTCACCATATAGAAGCATCCATGACCGATGGAAAACAAGATGGTCGTTGGTTGTTCTTGAATGCAAACAACACTCCTAGACTTGCTCGGATCGATTTGAAGTCTTTTGAAACTAAGGAGATCATCGAGATCCCTAACAGTGCGGGTAACCATGCTTCTCCTTTTGCCACCGAAAACACAGAGTATCTGATGGCGGCGACTAGGTTCTCCGTTCCGATCCCTCAGGCAAGTGTTCCTATAGAAAATTTCTCTAAAGGAGATTTTAAAGGAACAGTTTCTATGGTGAAGGTGGACCCTAAATCCGGAAGACTTTCTATCGAGCTTCAGATCCTTGTTCCAGGTTTTGATTACGATCTATCACACTGCGGAAAAGGAAAATCCCACGATTGGTGCTTCTTTACATCTTATAACTCCGAACAGGCATATAAGATGATAGAAGTAGGAGCTTCTAAGAATGATAAGGACTATATCTTAGCATTCAACTGGGTCCGTGCAAAACAATGTTTGGACCAAGGAAAGGCGTCTAACTTTGGTGGAGAATATTATAGAAATTATCTACCGGAGAACCAACCCGTGATCTCCGAAAAGTTGAGCGGAGTGAAAATGCTCCAACCTAAGGACTGTCCTGGGGTCATGTATTATATGCCTACTCCTAAAAGTCCTCACGGAACGGACGTGGATCCTACGGGAGAATATATCGTAGGAGGAGGAAAACTCGCTACTGTTATTCCGGTCCACTCCTTCTCTAAACTTATGGATGTGAAAGATAAACCGGAACATAGATCCGGAATGATCATGGATATCCCGGTTTTAAAATACGAATCCACTCTTGCCGGAGAAGTTAAAAAACCTTGTTTAGGTCCTTTGCATACGGAGTTTGACGGAAAGGGATATGCTTATACTTCCTGTTTCGTAAGTTCCGAAGTTGTAAAATGGGAATTGGGGACCTGGGAAGTTGTACAACATCTTCCTGCTTATTATAGTGTAGGACACCTTTCAATCGTAGGTGGAAGTTCCAAAGATCCGTACGGAAAATATCTGATCGCATTGAATAAGATCACTAAGGATAGATATCTTCCGGTAGGTATGGAATTACCTCAGAGTGCCCAGCTCTACGATATTTCCGGAGGTAAAGCGGAACTTCTCTCCGATTTCCCTACGGTAGGAGAGCCTCACTATTCTCAAATGATCCCTGCAAAACTTCTTATGGATAAGGCTGCAAAAATCTATCCATTAGAAGAAAATAAACATCCTTATGCGATCAAGAACGAGAAGGATGCGAGAGTTGTTCGTGAAGGAAATACAGTTCGTGTTTATATGACACAGATACGTTCTCACTTTAAACCGGACACTATCGAAGTGAGAAGCGGAGACACCGTATTTTTCCATGTGACTAACTTGGAACAAGACTTCGATATTCCGCACGGTTTTGCAGTGGGTGGGGCGCCTGAGATGCCTAACCTTCTGATCATGCCGGGACAGACCAGGACTTTCAAATGGAAAGCGCCTAAGCCTGGAATATATCCTTTCTACTGCACGGATTTCTGTTCGGCTCTTCACCAAGAAATGCAGCAGTACATTAGGGTGCTTCCTTAAACGAGGGATCTTATGCAGGAACTTCTCTTAAAGAAGATCTCCAAAATGAACCGGCTCCTAATTTTAGGAGTCGGTCTTTTGTTGATATCAGTTTATTTTTTGCCTATCTGGCATATATCGTTAGCCGCCCCCCAGTATCCGGAAGGTTTGGGAATGAAGATCTGGATCGATAAGATTACCGGTTCTTCTACTTATGATCTTCAGAATATCAATTTACTGAATCATTATATAGGAATGCATGAGATCGTTTCGGAATCCGTTCCGGAATTATTGTTTATGCCGTATGTTTTGGGATTTTTGATCTTCGGGGCATTCGTAACATTTCTTCTTCCGAGAGTGTATCTGATCGTTTTAGGAATTCTGAATATTGTAATATTGGGGATCTTAGGAATGTATGATTTTTGGAGATGGGAATATAATTACGGCCATAATCTTAATCCTGATGCTCCTATCGTGGTTCCGGGGATGGCCTACCAACCTCCGCTTTTGGGATGTAAGGAGATGTTGAATATCACCGCTTGCAGTTTCCCTTCTTGGGGAGGGATCATTCTGTTCGCGACCCTCGGGATCCTTGTTTTTATACTATGGAATGAGAAGAGGAGGATGGATGTTTCGAAATAGATCCGGTTTTCGGACTATCATTCTACTCTTGTTAGGTTCGATTTCGGTTTTCTGTTCTAAAAGAGAACCGATCCTTCCTGAATTCGGAAGGGAACTTTGCGCTCATTGTTCTATGGCAATCGTGGATAAACGTTTCCATGTTCAGTTATTAACGGAGAAGGGGAGACGATACTATTTCGATTCCATAGAATGTTCTCATTCTTTTGAAAAATCCGCAAGGTATTCTTCCGGATCAGTATGGTTTGCGGATTTCGAAAATCCGGGTCAAATGATCCCTGAAGATATGGCAGTGCTCATAAAATCTTCGGAGCTACGTTCTCCTATGGGAGAAGGTCTTGCGGCATTCTCCTCTATGGGCCGAGCAAAAGATTTTTTGAATACTCATAAAGGCTCTATCTGGAGTCGAAACAATGAAAAAGATCATTGATCTGCATCCTGAAGATTATAGGACCGGCTTTAGACATTCGCGATTGATTGCGATGTTCTCCTTCTTCTTTTGTCTAACTACTTCAGATATTTTTTCCAAAGAAATAGAAGTATGTACGGATCAGTGCGGCTTCTCCACTATTCAAGCTGCGATCGATTCCGCGAATTCCGGGGATACGATCCGGATCGGAAAAGGTATCTATCGAGAAGGTATGATATCGATTTCGAAACCTTTAGTTTTGGAAGGTTCGACCGGTGCTACCCTGGATGGAAAAAAAGAAAAACATGTGTTGGATATTCGATCCAATCATGTCGTAATTCGAGGATTGAACATCATAGGAAGTGGAGTTTCGGATACCTCGGAGTATGCCGGAGTTCATGCAGAAAAAATAAAATACTGCGTAATAGAGAATAATACTTTTGAGGACAATGCGTACGCGATCTATCTGGCAGAAACGGAAGATTGTGCCGTGCGAAGGAATATTTCGACTGGGAATGCGGTAAATGAAGTTTCCGGAGGGAACGGGATCCATCTTTGGTCTTCTAAGGGAACCAGGATAGAAGGGAACGAATTAAAAAAACACAGGGACGGCATCTATCTGGAGTTTTCGAGTAATCTTAAGATAGAGGATAATATTTCACACGATAATATCCGTTATGGAATGCACTTTATGTTCTCTTCGGATAATGATTTTAGGGGGAACAGATTCGAAAATAACTCGGCGGGAGTCGCCGTGATGTATAGTAAAAATATTCTGATCGAAAATAACAGCTTCGAAAATAACTGGGGGGATAGTTCTTACGGACTTTTGTTGAAGGAAATCTCCGAGAGTATTCTTACAAAGAACTCATTCATACATAATACCGTGGCGGTCTTTGCGGACGGATGTAATCGAAATTATTTTACTCATAATGAGCTGAAAGATAACGGATGGGGAGTGAAAATTTTAGGTAATAGTGAATCCAATCAATTCGTACAAAACGAATTCAAAGAGAATGTATTCGATATCAGCACTAATACGAAACACAGCACGAATTCGTTTAGAGAAAATTTTTGGGATAGTTACGACGGTTACGATCTGGATCTGGATAGATTCGGGGACATTCCTCATAAGCCGGTTCATTTTTTCGGATATTGGGTGGTAGTTTATCCTTTTCTAATGGTTCTTTATAATTCCCCGGTTGTGAACTTTTTACAAGCGATTGAAAAGGCTTTTCCGATAGTTACCCCGATCGATTTGGAAGATCCAAAACCTAAGATGAGGAGTCATGTATGATGAGGGTAAAAGATTTAACCGTTCAATATGGAAGATCACTTGCCGTTAAAGGGATTTCTTTCGATGCGGAAGAGGGGCATATTCTATCTTTGATCGGCCCAAATGGTTCCGGAAAAAGTTCAGTCCTCAAAAGTATCGTAGGTTTAGTAAAACCTGCCCGGGGGCATATAGAATTTGTGGGAAAGGAAGAAGAGCGGGTTAACTCTAAGATCGGATATATGCCCCAATCCCCTTTATTCCCAAAAAATGTAAAGGTATCCGAACTTGTGGATTTTCTAAAAAAACTGGAATCTTCCGATCCGGAGGAATTCCGGGAATTATTCGATCTACTAGGTTTAAAGGATTATGAAAATATAAAGTTCGGGGCTTTGTCCGGGGGTACAAAACAAAAAGTAAATATTCTACAATGTTTTTCGATACGTAAGCCTGTGTATATAGTGGATGAGCCTACTGCAAGCTTAGATCCTTATATTTCTAATCTTTTAAAGGAAATATTGCTTCGAAAAAAGAAAGAAGGGGCTTTGCTTATTTTTTCCACTCATATCTTAAGTGAAGTGGAGGAGATCGCGGATCGTTTTTTGCTTATGTCGGAAGGTTCTCTATTAATCGATGATTCACCTGGAAATTTCGTAAAAAATAGGGATAGAGGGAATCTTCAGAATACGTTAATGGAATTTTGGAATACCAAGTATTCGGAAAGAATATGAAAGAGCTAATCTTATTCGAACTCAGAGAAAATATCAGAAGCAAATGGATGTTCGTGTTCGCAGGCTTTCTTGCAATTTCTGCAGGAGCGCTTAATTATTTTGGGGACGAAAGCGGGGGAAGATTAGTGGTGAGTCAAATGAATTTGGTATTATTCGTCGTTCCTTTATTTTGCATTACATTTGCCGGATTAACATTTAATGATTCTCTTCCTTTTGCAGAAGTACTTCTCTCTAAATCACTGACCAGATCTCAGTATTTTTTCGGAAAATACTGCGGGGTAAGCCTATCTCTTTTTTTAAGTTTTCTGATCGGGCTCGGAATTTCTGGAGTTCCACTTTTCTTCAGCGAACCTAAACTCGCGATCTTATTCTCCGAGTTGATCTTTTTCGGAACCGTGCTGATCTTAGTATTCGTTTCTTTGGGATTTTTATTAGCTTCCTTCTTTAAAAAAGGGGAATTGATCGTTTCAGGAGCCTTACTCGTTTGGTTATATTTCTTTTTACTTTTTGATTCATTCGTGTTTATGCTGAGTATTTATTTGGGAGATTATCCTGTAGAGATCCCTGCATTACTCGTAATTCTATTTAATCCGGTCGATCTGGTGAGGATTTTGATCATTCTGCAGACTAAGGCTTCCGTACTGCTCGGATTCTCCGGAGCATTTTTGATCAGAAGTTTAGGAACATCGATGGTAGTTCTATTATCTATCTTGTTCCTAACGTTTTGGGTTCTGATACCTTTACACATTTCATATAAAAGATTTTTAGTTCGAAATTTTTAAAAAAGAAGAAGGCCCGCAATACAAAACCGATCCGGGCCTTCTACACTTTATATTAAAGATCGTAACGAACGAATACATTGAACATTGTCTGCATTGCAAGTTGAGGTCCGTTCAAATGTTGGTGGAAAGGTTTGCCAAGTTCGAAACCGAATCTAATTTTTTCATCTAAAAGGAAATTCATCCCGACTAATGCGTCCGTGCGATTTCCTCCTTGTCGATTCGGATCGTTTTGAGGATCCATCTTAGGGTCCAAAGAACCGTCTTGCCCTTTGATATTATCCCAATAAACCGCTTGTACTCTGATAGATACGCTTGTCCAAGAAAATATAGAATAAGCGATCCATGAACTCAGTTCATATATATTCCCGAAACGATATTGGTTCTGATTTTTCGAGCTGCGCAGATTTGCGTTCCCTCCTAGTCCCCAAGAGAATCGATTCGATTTTCCGGAATAAGCTATCCCGGGTAAATAATTGATCGTTCCGGTTCCCGGCTGCATATTATAGGGAACTTTTTGATTTCCCATCATAGGCATCCAATCTCGTTCATCAATGGAACCGGTGGGAAGAGAGATCCCAAAATTCAGAAAGAATTCGTGATCATTCCGTTTGAGTATACGGTGTGCCGCGGAAAAAGAAATATCTCCCACTCCTCCCGACTTCATAGCAGAAGAATCGAAATTACTAGTTTCCATCATCATTTGGTTTTTTATTACCGGGACCATGAACATGATCATCGTATCGTCCGAAATACCGTACATCGCACTCGTCATATAAGATTCCATTAACATGGATTTAGGAACCGACATATAACGATATCCGTTAACGGATGTTTGAGGAATGCTCGGTCCTCCCGTCAGCAGGCTCCCGCTCGGCATAGAAACGCTCGGATCGAATTGAGGGAACCAAAGAGTTTCATAAGTCCCCATGGATCTGCTTCCGTTCAGCAGTCCCGACATCTGCATTCCCATATAGCGAAAATCCAAAACCCAAGAACCTTTGTTATGAACATGAGGGAACATTAGACCTGCAGGTGCGATCTGATCTGCCCTCGATCCGTGGTGATGGCCTTGTTCTTTAGATCCATTACGGTGATGAGCGTGAGGATCCGTTTCTTCTACAGGCTTAGGTACATCGATCTCGCCCGAGAAAATATTATGAAAAGAAAATATAATTAAAAAAGAAAAAATGAAAACGTGATACTTCATGATCACCTCCAAGTATCCGGACCAAAAAAAGAGGGCCGCTTATGCGGCCCCAGTGGAAACAATCAGTCGACTTGGGACAAAATCGAACCGATCGTGAAAGACGTTAGTTTTGCTCCATTCAAAATGAAGCCGATCCTATCTCCGGAATAGGCAGGCACGCTCATCATCTGCATGACCGGGAACATCATCATGGAATTTCTTTCCGCCTGAGTGACCTCGGAACAGGCTTTGGGCCAGGCGTTGATCCATTGCTCCGAACTTGCGTATTGGAAGTCGATACAGTAGGTGTAATTCGTATCAGGGGATAAGGCAGCGGTTCCTTTACTCACGACCGCAAAGTTCCCCGACATATCGGAGTAGAATTGTTCCTTGGTTGAATCCGTTAGCCGGAATGCAGGACCTGAGATGGGAGTTCCGGATCCGTAGACATATATTGTCAGACTTCCGCCGGTTTTAAGCGAGAAGGAGACTTCCACATTTGTTCCTCCATTTGAACCGGGAAGAACAACATTACCCAGGCTGGAGAATGAAGAATCCGAGGAATTTCCACTCAATCCTTTTTCCAGATTGGGGGTATTTCCGCTGAATCCGAGTCCTTCTATATCGCTTGGAGAACAATTTTGGATATCATATCTTGTGCGCTTGGGATGCACATATGAGAGAGTGTTCGAGATCGGAGTTAAACTTTGGGTAGAACATCCTTCCTTTGCAGCTACTCCTAGGACGAGAGTCTGCAGTAGTTGTTGTTCTGAAGAAGTTCCGTTCGACAAAGAACCCAACTGGGAACAGTCGAAATGGAAGAAAGAGAGAATGATCGCGGTTATTGAAATATGACGTGATAGCATATTTACTTTCCTTTATATTATGAATATACACTTATGATCTCTTCTAGAACGGTATATGTTATTCTAGAAGACGGATACGATTAGGCTAAGGAAAGATGTTTGGGCGGGCGTTTGAATTTTCGGTTATGGGCTTTGGACAATTCTGCGGAGTATAGATCCTTCATTTCGAAGGAGGGTCCGAGAACTGGAATAATATAAATCCTAGGTATGATTACATAATAGGAAAAAACCCTGATTTGAGAGTATATCCGATCCGAATTCTCTTTTTTGCATCTACATTCATGAACGGTTGATTTCGGATCGGAATGGCAGTTTATACGATCCTGTTTTTCGGGATCGGAAGATTTAGTAAGATCAATCTTAGTACGGAAAAAATCGTCCTCTTTGCTTGTATGTGTTTCTTTATCGGAATTATGATTACAGTGACAGATCAAATTTCCTAAAAATAATTTTTCAAATATGCTGCCTTCCGCAGGAACAAGCAGGCGTGGAAAAAAGATCAAAATTAAGGAATAGGCTGTAATCGTTTTCATCTCGAGAGACTCTAACGTATCGAATTTAACTCCTTATGATCTGAAAATGCATTGATTGTGGTCAATCTGAGAGGATAAAAACCTTTATAGGATTTTGATTTATCTCAAGAGTTGGATTGGTGTTTGGAAAGGAGGACGAATGTCTTTGCCTTGCTCAATATTTTTTGAAAAGGTAAAAAGTAGATCCTAAAAAGATTTTCGAAGTTGCTATCTTCTTCTTCCTTTAAACCGAAAACCGTATTTTCTGCTTCTCCTTTCTCCGGAATATAAAGACTTCCGAAAAGGATATCCCAAAACGCGAAAGATACTCCTATGTTCTTGTTTTGAAGGTTAATATCAGTACTATGATGGATTTGATGTTGAGCAGGACTTAAAAATATTCTGCTCAACCATTTGGGAAATCTAAGACCTATATGAGAATGCCTTAAATTCGCATATAGGTTAAATACGAAAATTCCCGCATTCACTCCTAAAAAAGACAACATATTGATCCCATTCGGAAATAAAAAAACGGCAAACCCGGTTATGATCCCCGAACAAATAGCTCCGAACGAATTTACTAAGATAGCTTCCACAGGATGTACTCTATACACTGTGAGAGGATTTAATACTTTTGCGGAATGATGTAATTTATGGAATTCCCAGAGAAATGTTTTATGAAGAAGCCAATGGGCGAAAAATCTTCCGAAATCGTTCGCAAGCCAAAATAAAATGGAATAAATTATAATAAAAAAGGTCCCGGGAGAGGAAAGATGATTTGTCTCTCCGAATATTTTAAACAGAGATCCACTGATGTATGTGGATACAACTGCTCCGGATATAACGAAATAACTGAAGAAGAGTGCGAATAAGAACGTATTTATTAAATAATACTTATAATCTAATAAGGCGGATCTATGCAACCAGATCTTCTTAGAAAGATTTTCACGAAGATAGTCCTTGGATCTAAATCCTTTTTCCTTCCGACTTCTCCATACGATCAATAGTAGAGTGAACAGGATCGAACTTAAAATATAGAACCAATATATCTTTACGGAAGGAAGAAATATGATCCGTATCGGACTTAAAAGAGAACGAAAAATCTCAGGCACTGGTGAATGCTCTCGGGCTTATTAAAATTTTAGAATATTGAACCGCAAATATCAAAAACGAGATTATCCAGAATATTGCGGAAAACAGATAAGCTTCCCTGTACTTATTCAATAAGGGAAGAAATACCCTGGCTACAACCGCTAAGTTAATCAAAATATATCCAAGGATTATCGATTTGGAAGCTCTAATCGGCCTGCCCGTATGACCAAGTGAAACCCTAGTGATCATACCGTATATAAAAACTCCTATTCCTCCTACGGTGAAGATATGAAAGGCGGAAGAAGTGGGAAAAAATCCTAAATGAGAAAGTCCATATGCTAAAAATCCGGAGCATAACCAGAAATAACCCGAATGTAAGATCCAGAGGATCGGCACCTTTTTGGATTTCCAAGGTTCCCAGAAAAGCCAGCGAGAATAGTTTAACATTCCGAAAGCGAGACAAAATAATCCTGCAAATGGAATGATCTCAGAAAACCAGAAAGCACAAGCTTCTATTATTAAAAATATAAATCCTCCGTATCTAATCAAACTTTCTAATTTTAGAAATCTTTTCGGACTTGAACCTGGGATAGCTGCCGAAGTGAAGAAGGGCATAATCCTTCCTCCGATAAGTATGACAAATTGAAGTATTACAAAAAGAGAAAGATGAATAAAATGTAAACTCCATCCCTCCGGTAAAATATTCAAAAATGAGAACGCAGTCAATATATGAAGTAAGAATAATAGAAAGTAAGTAACCGCAACAACGCGGTTATGTTCCTGGCCTTTTGCGAATAAGGGTGGTGCCAGATAAAAAAGTACAAGTAGATCACAATACAGGTCTGCAGTAAGTGCAAGATAGGAAAGATATTGGTTGGATAAAAATCCGAATCGACCCAAAAACCAGAGTCCGAATAGAAGCGCTAGATAACCTTCTTTCGCGAGTACTTTTTTTGTCCAATTCTGACCTGCAGTAAAAAGGAATCCTATGATCGCTCCTCTTCCAAAACCGAAGACCATCTCATAAGAATGGATCTGAATTCCTCCGGTGAGAAAAGGAGAAGGAATGATCGAGAATAGGATTAAGATCCAGACAAGTACTGCAAATATAGCGTGGAATGAACTGGCTAAAAAGAACGGGCGAAAAGCAACCGACCAGATCGCAGAACGAAAATCAAGAAGTGATTTCATCCTTTCTATTATAAGAAAGGAGCCTTCTTTTGTCTTTGATCTGTGTCAAAGTAGAATGTAATACATTTTCCGGAAACGGTAAGTACGGTATTTTTTTGTTGATAAAGTCGTTTCTTATTTCAAGATCATTTTCTCGGAATAGAGTGGAATTGGAATCGAATAGTCTCTCTCCTTATAAAGGGATCCTCTATTTATGGAATAGTAGAGTGATCTTTGCGACGAGTGTTATGCAGACGGATTTTCATGAGCATTACGCCGCTACTTTGGCGATCTCTCTCGAAGAAAATATCTGCATAGAAACGGAAGCAGGAAAAGAAGAATATCGTGTGGCACTGGTCGCTCCCAACACTTATCATAGGACCATTTCCCCCGGAGTGAAAATGGTTTCCTTACTGATCGATCCTGAAACCTACGAATACGGAGCCATTTCAGAATATGCGGGAAGGGGTATTGTCAAACGTTTGGAAATTTCCTCCTTCCTTCCTTTGATGGGAAGGTTATGGGATCTATATTATGGAAATTTAACGGACTCCGAAGCTTGGGATCTGCATATAGACTTATTGCAGTGTGTACATCCTTTTAAAAAACTCGAAAAGAATATAGACGAACGGATCGTCCAAATCGCTCATAAGATCAGAACTGAAATACCCGACAGCATTCGGATGAAAGAGATCGGTAAGGACTTTTCGATCTCGGAAGATAGATTGATCCGTTTGTTCAAGGAGAATCTAGGCATTCCACTCAGAAGATATCTTTTATGGGTCAGGATCCTGAATACCGCAAAACTTTTAAAAGATGGAAAGAGCCTGACAGAAGCTGCACATTCCGCAGGATTCTCCGATTCGGCTCATTTTTCTAGGACCTTTAAGGAAAACTTCGGATTTGTACCTTCTCTATTTTTCGGACATTTAAAATCGATAGATGTTCGATTTTGTGATTCAGGCGATCTGATCTAATTAAAAATTTTTCCGATACCGGAATCATTCAAGCGGAACTTACCTCTCTCTGTTACTCTTCTCTTATCCGAGTTTAGAGAAACGATATGCCAATAGAAAATCAGAGAGGATTTTTATCCAAACTCTCCTCCAAAATTTCCAGATACAATTCCACATCGATACATACGCCTAACCAAGAGGAAAAGGCCGGATTTCTGAAAGCACAAAGATTAGCATATCAATGTGTTACGGAGATAGAAAAAGAAATGCAGGAAGGTTGGACTGAATTCCAAACAGCAAAACGTATGAATACATTCCTGAGAGATCATGGAGTAAAAGTATTTTTGCATCGTCCATTCGCTTGGTTTGGAGAACATGCAAGATTTGACGGCTATAAAAGATTCACTCAATTCCATCCGAATAAAAAAAGAAGATTACAGGCAAACGAATCATTCATCTTAGATGTTTCCCCAGTGGTGGATGGATATATTGGCGACATCGGATACTCATCTTCATTAACTAGGAATTCGGAATTAGATAATGGGATGAGATATTTATTAAAGCTAAGATCCGAACTTCCTAAATTATTTTCCTCTTCCATGAGTTCTTCGGAGATCTGGCATAAGATAGATCAGGACTCCAAAAGACATGGATTTGATAATGTTCACTCTTTGTATCCGTTTGCGGTGCTCGGACATAGAGTTTATAAGGTAAATTTACCTAATATATCCTTTCCTCTATTGCCTATCAGTTTTGCGAGTTGGTTCAGTCTGCAAGGATCTTTCGAGTTCCTAAGTCATAAGGTGCTTCCCGAACTTTTGACACCGGATCATGAAGGAGAAAAAACCGGTCTTTGGGCGATAGAACCTCATTTAGGAAGAGGCAAGACGGGTTTCAAATTCGAAGAGATCCTGGTGGTAGAAAAAGATAAAGCCTACTGGCTGGACGACGAAGTTCCTCACGTAAAAAAATACGGAAAATTATTGGAAGCGGTATGAAATTAAATTATAAAATATTAATATTATCTACTCTTGCTCTTGCTCTTGCAGGTGCATGTAATCCTTCCGGGATCAAAATAGGGGAACCTTATAAATTGGGAGAAGTCCCTTCTTCTATTTCAGAAGTACAGGACAAAGAGGATCCATTCTTAAACGGACTCAAAGTAGAAATGAAAGATCTACCGGGTCATGACGATCTACTTTTCGATCGTGCGAAAGGATTCGGATACGCCTCCGGAATGGATGGCTGGGTCTGGAGATTGGATTTAAAAGCAGGCAAGGCGGAACAATGGATAAAACCTCCGGTAAATCCGGCAGGGATGCAATATTCGGATAAGGCTAAGTCAAAAATTTTAGTATGTGCTTCCAGACTTGGAGGAGAAATCTACGAAGAAAAAAATAGGGTAGGACTTTATGAAATAGATATTGATACTAAAAAAATAGATCCGATCATTTTAGATCTTCCTAAATTAGAAAAAGAGGAATTTGAAAAAGTATATTCTTATTCGGAGATGCCTGCCTTCTCTCTTGAAAATTTGGATCCTTCCAATTCAAGATCTTTTTCCTTATGCAATGACTTGGCTGTGTCGGATGATGGAAATAGGATATATATTACGGAACCTTTTGAAAGGTCGGATGCGGCTATGGGAAGCGGTGCCGTTCCGGAAGCTATCGGTCTTTATCCTCACGGAAAACTTTGGATGTTGGACAGAACTAAAAATACAATCTCACTTGTGTTAACCGGATTTACTTTTGTGGACGGGATCTTGGTCGAAAATTCTGAGAACGGAAAAGAAGAGTCCGTGGTATTTACGGAAACAAGTAAGTTTAGGATCATAAGAGCGTTTCTTTCCGGAAAAAACCGGGGAAGCTCCGAGGTATTATTCGAAAATCTGCCTGGCCTTGCAGATGGTCTAGAAAGAGATACGGAAGGAAGGATTTGGGCAGGGATTATCAAAAAAAGATCGGGGCTGATCAACTTTGTACATAAAAATCCTTGGCTGAAAAAATTGATCCTATCCTTGCCTCAGAAGATATTACCGATCTCTCATAATACTGGAATACTTGTGATCGATCCGAGCGGGAAAAAGCCTCTCTATTATTCCATGCATGACGGTTCTAAAGTTAATGATATTTCAGTTTCTGTTCCATTTGAAGATAGAGTATATTTTCCTTCTTTCGATAAAACTTCGAGAGGTCTGTATTCTTTGCCTATATCTTCTATAAAAATTAAGGAATTTTAATGCACTTCCACTGCAAGTAAAGTGACGTCGTCCTGGAAACCTCTCGGGCCTACGAAAATTTGCAGTTCAGAGATCAGATCCTCTGCTACTTCTTGGATGCCTGTATTTCTGCTTAAAATGGACAAAACTCTGTTTTCTCCGAATTCCTTTTTTTCCTGGTCGAATTCTTCGAAAATACCGTCCGAAAAGAAAAAGATCCGATTTCCTGGAAGGAGAGGCACGGTCACATTTTTATATGTAGCTTCTTTTTTTAGACCGATGATCGGTCCTCTGGAATACAGATAATCCGCGCCTTCTTGTTTTTGTTTTAAAACCTGAGGAGGATGTCCCGCAGAAGAATAATACAGAACATTATTGTTCAGGTCTATATCGGCGAGTACTGCGGAGAATATAATATTGATGCTCCTATATTTTTGGCAGCAAGCCGCATTTAATAATTCTAATATTCTAGAAGGTTGGTCTTTGACAAATTTAATACTTTCGAATTCCGCTTTGATGGTCATCGTAAGAAGTGCGGCCTGGACCCCGTGTCCGGTAGCGTCCACTAAGAACAAACGGAAATAACCGGGTTCCAATTCGAAAATATCGTAATAGTCTCCTCCTATCTCCGACATAGGTAGATAATAAGGATGAATGGATACATTCTTTCCGTTTAAGTTTAGAGTAGGCAAGGTCTTCTGTTGTAACTTTTTAGCGAGAGAAAGGTCTCCTTTTAAAAGTTTCAAAGATTCGTTTAGATTTTCCGTTCTTTCAACTACGATCTGTTCCAGATTTACGTTCAGTCTTTTGAGCTCCTCTCCCAGGTCTTCTGCGAGTACGAATCCTTTGGAAAATCTGGAAGCAAGCAGCACACATTGGGAAAGAACAAGCGCTAAAACTCCATACGGGACCATATAGAAAGAATCTATAAACTTATTCAGATATAGTACATCATTTGCAACAGTGATCAGGTTTACGACCAGGCTGAAAAAACAAATTCTGGCGCCTTCTACCTTTTTTAAGGACATAAAAGCAAGTCTGAAAAATAGATAGGTCAAAACTCCCAGCATCATTATCTCTAAAGAATTGATGAAGAAGGACATCGTATAAATTTTTGTGGGAAGGAATGTCGCCGAGAAAACTAAAAGTAAACTTAAGTAAAATATAATATTAAATACTTTGTCCTTTCTGAATTGTTCCTTGAATATGGATTGGACATATAAAATTGTACCCGGCAAAAGTAAGAATAGGAATAAAATTTCTCCCCTGACGGAGAACTCATAGTTTTTGAAGATCGGGAACACATTATAAAATATCCTTTCCCCGTAAAAGGAAACTCTAAGTGCGATACACAAGCAGAGCACGGCAAAGAATAGAGCGGAAGGGTCCCTTCTTCTCATTAAATAAAACGTAAAATGATATAACGACATCACGAACAAGGTCCCGAATGTGATCGAATCCAGCATGGTCGCTCTTAAGGATAGTTGTTGGATATCGGATGTGCTGCCTAGCTGGATCGGATTCCAGATCCCGGAACCGTTGGAATATTTATAATTCGAAACATGGATCAATATATCCAACTCAGGTTTGTCGGAGATAAAACTAAAAACGCCGGGTTTATAACCGGGGGAATATTCGGATTCTTCTTTGCCTATATTCCCTCCTTTGGAGATCTCTTTTCCATTTACGAACAAAGTATAAGAGGAACTGATGGAAGAGATCTTAAGACTGAGTTGTGTGCTTGCTTCGGGTAATAATACTTTTGCCCTATAACTCGCGAAACCATAGCTCGGATATTTATGAACGACGTTACGTCCTTTATCCCATTTTGAAGGGACCTTTATGTAAGAGATAGAAGATGATCCGTCTTTAGATTTGGTATCCGGAAGAAGCTCATTCCAATAAAATTCCCATTCTCCGTCCAGGCTGATATTCCCGTCCGTTTGGAAATTCCATTGCCTAAGATCCAAGATCCCTTGTATAACTTTAGGGCTTTCTTTTCCAGGCTGGCAGCCTAAAAAAATGAAGAACAGTATAGATCCTAAGAGCCTCTGCGGTATTTTATTCTTGCTCAAAATCGGGATCTTCCTGCTGAGAAATTTCAATAGGCTTATGCTCTATATGGATTTCTGATAGCTAAAAATATTCGGATCGGATTTTTTTTAGGGAGAGAAACACGGGTTAAACGCCCCGTTTTTTCGTCGAATGCCTGATGCGATCCAATATTTTAATCATAGAAAATAGGGAAGAAGAATACATATGGATCCGAACTCTATTAGGAGGTATCGAGTCCTTTACTCCTAATTGTACCAGGGCCTTGGATTTTCAAGATGCCTTGGATAAGACCAAGACCGAATTTTTTGACGTTATATTATTCCAATACGATTCCCGGAATAGTTTAGATATTCTGGAGAAGTCCAAGATCCTTCTCCCCTTGATTGCGATCGCAGAAAATCAGGAAAGTAAGGAAGTCCTCAAAAATTCAAAGATCAATTTTTCGGATCTATTGAGTAAAGAGAGTGTGAACACGGATCTTTTGGATCGTTCTTTACGTTTAGTTATACAAGCTAAGACAACGGAAGAAAATCTAAATCTTCTTAAAATAGGGATCGAAAGATCCAAAGATATTTTTCTGATCACGGAAGCTTCTCCTATAGATGAGCCGGGGCCAAAGATCGTATATGTAAACGGAGCCTTTGAAAGGTTAACAGGTTATAAAAGGGAAGAAGTATTAGGAAAAACCCCAAGGATCCTGCAAGGCCCTAAGACGGATAGGATTGTGCTGGATCGGATTCGAAAGGCAATCTCCGAAGCCAAACCTTGCTTCGAAGAGATCATCAATTACGATAAAGATGGAAAGGAATATTGGATCGAGATGGATATCTTTCCTATCGTGAATGAGAAAGGTATAGTCACTCATTTGATGGGGATAGAAAGAGATATTACGGAAAGGCGAAACTCGGAGGAAAGGATCAGGCATTCACAAAAGATGGAAGCTGTAGGACAGCTCGCCGGCGGAATGGCTCATGACTTTAATAATCTATTAAATGTAATATTAGCAAATCTAGATCTTCTTGAAATGAAGTTGAAAGATTCGGAAGATCTGATGAAAAGGGTACGGTCCGCGCAGGACGCTATACAAAGAGGAGTCGAGATCAATAAAAGACTTCTTGCCTTTTCTAGAAAGCAGGCCTTGAATCCGGAATCATGCGACGTAAACCGGGTATTAAAGGACTTTGTTCCCATACTGGACAGGATCAGGACTGAAAAAATAGAGATCGAATACGAGATCGCCGACGAAAAGACGGTTTGCGACATAGAAAAGACCGGATTAGAGAACGCGATACTCAATCTTGCATTAAATGCAAGGGATGCTATGCCCGATGGCGGTAAAATATTTATTTCCACTGGGTTTGTTCGTAATGGAGATACAAAAGGGCCTAAAATTTCCGGTTTGGAGGCAAAGGATTATTTTTTGGTTACCGTTACGGACACCGGGACGGGCATGGACGATATCACTAAAGCCCGTATTTTTGATCCCTTTTTTTCGACCAAGGGAGGTGGAAAAGGAACCGGTTTGGGATTGACCATGGTTTACGGTTTTGTAAAACAATCGAACGGTTTTTTAAAAGTTATCACAGCACCGGAATATGGTTCCAGTTTTCTAATATTCTTGCCCCTGCATGAGCAGGCAAAGAACGAGCAACTTACCGTGGCCAAAAAGAAAACTTTGGTCATGGAAGAAAATCGAGAAACTGCCGAACTTGCCTGTGTATACTTAAGAGAACTGGGAT
This sequence comes from Leptospira dzoumogneensis, assembly GCF_004770895.1. Lineage (NCBI taxonomy): Bacteria > Pseudomonadati > Spirochaetota > Leptospiria > Leptospirales > Leptospiraceae > Leptospira > Leptospira dzoumogneensis. Next base: position 782,952 of record NZ_RQHS01000005.1, read on the forward strand.
ACGAACCTCACGTGAGTTCGGATATGAAACGGTTGGCAAAATTTTTCTCAGGCGATCCAGAGATCTCTTTCGTATTGTTGGACCTCCAACTAGCGGATTCCAAAGGAATAGATCTGAAAAAAGAACTGGAAAGATTCGGTTCCGGAAAAATAATCGCTACTTCTTCGAGCCGAGGAGAAAGTTTAGAACTTCCTAATACTATTCCTCTGGTCCGAAAACCTTATACCAAAACCTCATTGAAAGAAGCGGTTCGTAATATCGGAGAAATTCTTCCATGACGGATTTAAGAAATTCTAAAAAACTTCTGATCCTGGACGATGAAGAAGAGATTGCAAAGATCTTGGGAGAGATCGCGGTAGATTGCGGTTTTGAAGTTTCCCTATCTCATACTGCTCCTGATTTTTTAGATAAAGTAGATCCAAGCTTTGATTGTGTGATCTTAGATCTGATGATCCCGGGAATGGACGGGGTAGATGTGATCCGCTTCTTGTCCGAAAAAGAGGTTCATCCCGATGTGATCTTGATCTCGGGTGCGGATAGGAGAACCCTTCACAGCGCAGAGACATTAGCCGGCGAATATGGATTACATATCGCAGCAGTTATGGAAAAGCCGATCCGAGTTTCCGATATCCGAAATACATTATCTGCGATCGCTGAAAAAGAATCGGATATTTCTTCCCGCACTAAAACCGGCGGGAAAGGAAAATCGGGACCCACCTTCGAGAAGGAAGAAGTTCTGGACGCAGTCCGTTCCGATCAGTTCGTATTATTTTATCAGCCTAAGTTCGATCTAAAAACGGGAAGGGTGGAAGGTTTCGAGGCCCTGGTAAGATGGAACCATCCAAAACTTGGATTGGTTTTCCCTGATTCATTTTTACCTTTGATGGAAAAAGAAACTGCAATCTTAAATCTGATGACGGAGAAGATCATAGATATCGCTCTGGATGAGACAAGGATCTGGCATACAAACGGGCGAAAACTGCGTGTTGCGGTTAACGTTTCTCCCGTAACTTTAACCGAGTTGGACTTTCCGGAAAGGATACTTGCTAAAATTAAGAATAAAGGAATTCCACAAAGCCAATTCCAAATGGAGATCACGGAAACAGGGTTTTTGGAGAACATTCGTTTTACTCAGGATATTTTGACCAGGCTTAGGATCAGAGGGATAGGTTTGTCCATTGATGATTTTGGTACAGGCTATTCTTCTCTAAAACAATTACATAGATTTCCTTTTACCGAGCTGAAGATAGACAAGTCCTTCGTTATGGATTCCCCAAGGGATAGGGAATCCTTGTTTATTTGTCAGGCTTCCGTTGATTTAGGGCATAAGTTAGGAATGAATGTCGTTGCGGAAGGGATAGAGACTGTAGAAGTAGAAAGATTGATGAAAGAAGCGGGTTGTGATGTGGGGCAGGGTTATTATTATTCTAAACCTGTTCATCCGGAAAAAATCCCAGAAATTCTTTCCAAATTCGGTTAACAATAATACCCTTGGCAGAATGTCCTCGGGAAATAGCAACAAACCATCGGAACAAGCGGTTCCGGGCCGAATTCCCGAAATAAATCAAGAATCAAACTTGGTATTCGATCATATACCTGACGCATTTATATTTGCGGACTTAGAATGGAACCTAACGTATGTAAATGAAAAGGCGGAGGAAGTCTTACGCAGACCGAAAGAAAGCCTGATCGGTAAAAATATACTTACGGATTTTCCAAGAACATTCGGAACGGATCTCGAAACCCAATACAAAAAGGCACAAGAAACCGGCAAACCCCGCATATTCGAAACATTCTTCGAACCTTTTAATTCATGGATAGAAGCCAGGATCTATCCTAGGCCTGATGGATTTTTAGTTTATTATTTGGATATCACCCAAAGGAAGAAAAAAGAGATCTCTTGGGCAATTGGAGAAAGTTTACTCTGGGATATCTCCACTTCCGACACTCTCAGCTCCGCATTCGGAAAAGTACTAAAGACTTTAATTAAAAATACTGCATGGACTTACGGACAGATCTGGAGATCCAAAGATAATACAGTTTATATAAACGAAGAAGATCCGTATGCTTATGATTCGGATCTTCAGCTTCTATTTAGAAAAGAATCCATAAATAAATTTTTCAGCATCAAAGAAGGAATACTGAAGAAGGTCAGCGAATCGGGAGAATTGTACTTTATCCCTGATCTTGCAGCAGATAGCTCATTAAAAAGAGGGGACGCAGCGTTAGCCGCGGGCTTTCGTTCTTGGCTGGGAATCCCTATACTTTCTCACGGAAGATTTTACGAAATAGAACTCCTTTCTGAGAGAGTTCTGAATCCGGAAGAAGCATACTTGGATCTTCTTGGAGTAGTTTCCAAAAGATTCGCGGAGATAGTAAGCAGAAGGGTCGCAGACGAAGAAAGAAAAGCGCTGATAGAACTTTCTTCCGAGATCATACTGAGTTTGGATTCCAACTGCTTGATCCGAAGGACAAATTCGGCCTTTCAAAGGATCTTAGGTTACGAAAGAAAATATATTAAAAATAGAAGTTTGTTGGAATTCCTGCATCCGGATGATGCGGAATTCACTAAACAGAAAATTTCCTCGGGTTCCAAGGAAGGATTCGAAAATCGTTACATTACAAAAGATGGAAAGATCCGTTATATAAACTGGAATACGGTCCGTCTTCCGGATTCGGAAACGATCTTTTGTATCGGCAGGGATATCACGGAAGAAAAAGAATGGAACGATTCTCTTAGGCAATTACAAAAGATGGAGGCAGTCGGGCAGCTCGCGGGAGGAATGGCCCATGATTTTAATAATCTTCTGAATATCATCTTGGCAAATTTGGATCTTTTAGAATTAAACCTAAGAGAGACTCCCGAGTTATTAAAAAGAGTATTCTCCGCGCAAGACGCGGTCAGAAGAGGCGCTGAACTCAACAGGAGATTATTGGCATTTTCCCGTAAACAGGCCTTAAACCCGGAACAGACCGATGTGAGTCATGTGATCTCCGACTTTGCGGACATACTCACCCGGATCCGAAATGATATAGTTAGTATAGAATTTTGTTTCGAAGACTTTCCTATGATCTGTTCTTTCGAGAAGAATGGCCTGGAAAATGCACTTCTAAATCTTTGTTTGAACTCGAGAGATGCGATGCCTCAGGGAGGAAGAATTTTAGTAAGCACCGGATTTTCTCCCGCAGGAAAAGAACATAGATCTATGATCCCGGGATTTGTGGATATGGAAGACGCGTGTATCATTTCAGTAAGAGACGAAGGGACCGGAATGGATTCGGGAGTGCTCGAAAGATTATTCGAACCATTCTTCACTACTAAACAATCAGGGAAGGGGACCGGTCTTGGAATGCCGATGGTTTACGGATTCGTAAAACAATCCAACGGAATGGTACATGTTCATAGTGAGATTGGTAAGGGAACTTGTGTGGAGATTTTTCTACCATTAAGCAGAAGTCCTGAGATCACTTATGAAAATAGGAATGAAAAGGTCTTAGTATTAGAGAGAAATTTAAAAGGCCAAACGTATTTAGCTGCATTATTAAGAAGATTAGGTTTAGAAATATTTCCGGCTTACGATATTCAGGAAGCAAAAACTATTTTAGAAAATTATCCGGAGATGTATGCCATCTTTGCGGAAGAAGAGATCCTTTCCGAAAACTCCGATTGGGAAAAATTTAAGAATAAGGATCGGATCATAGTAATTTCCGAATGGAATTCAAGATCTGATCTTGATCCTTCTTTGAAAGTTTTGAAAAGGCCTTATACTTGGACTAAGCTGAAAAAAATGTTAACTTAAAGAAAATATAAAGTATCTTCACGCCTGCTTTCAGGCTTCCTATCAAATTCCCGCTGATCTTGGATTTTCCGCCTTTTCTTCTTCTATACTGAACTGGAACTTCTTGGATCTTGAACTTCTTTCGGATGGCTTTGATCTGCATTTCCAAATTCCATCCCCATGTGGGATCTTGTAGATGCAGATCCAATAAAGACTGCCATCTTAGAACACGAAATGGTCCTAGATCCGTAAATTTTACCCCGTAAAAAGTCCGGATCAAAAAGCAAGAAAGCCAGTTCCCGAACTTCTGCAGGAAAGATAAGGAACCAGGCTCCGCATTCCCTAAAGTTCTGGAACCTATCACAAAATTCGTATTTGGCTCTTGGGAGAATGGGAAAAATAGATCTTTTAGATTGTCGAGATCATCCGATCCATCCGCATCCATGAATACTATAAACTCGGGTGAAATTTTTTTTTCCTGAAGATAATGAATGCCTGCTAAACATGCTGCCCCGTAACCTCTTTTCGGTTCTTGGACTAAGATAACCCCTGCATCGATCGCGATCTGCGGAGTAGAATCTTTGGAGCCATTATCCAAGATCAAAATTTGTTTTGGTGAGATCCCAAGTTCGAAGAGAGAATCCAAAACCTTAGGTAAGGATTCTTCTTCATTTAGAGCGGGGATCAAAAATTTGGAATTTGCCCAGGGAGCCGACAAATGATCTATTCTCCTCTTCTGTTCTTGGAGATCCTGAAAAGTTCCTCAGCAGAATAGATCCTGCTTTTTCCGGAATTTAGATCTATGTCTTCTTTATGAACTAAACTGGAAAAAGGATAAAAATTTTCTATTTCAGAGATCTTTTTGCGAAGATCAGAGTGAACGTTCTCACTATTCTTTCTCATATGTTCCGCATTAGACTCTTTCAGTCGAGTATGATAAATTTCGAATACTATCTTAGAATTCCCTTTTTCAATCCCGGTAAACAGATCCTTCCAGACTTTGGTCTCTCCCGGAAGGATACGAGTGTCCGCAACCAGTCTCGCCTTAGGATACCATTCCCATTCTTGTCCGAATTTGATCTCTTTAGTTGCCGTAGATTTGCCTTTCGAGTCCAATAACGAAATTTTCAGAAGTATAAATCTTTCAGGATCTCCGGTGGGGATATTATGGGCCGCTTTTTCATTCTTAAGAGAAACTGAATATTCTAGATCGTTTCCTTTTTTATTCCACTGGACCGGTTCGATCTTCAACCCGGTCTTATATCCTCCGGGGATCTGCTTTTCATAGAGTTCGAATTTTTTGGGAACTCCACCTCCTATAAAGGAATGTTTATGAGAAGTTCTGATCGGAGTATTTAGTTCAGGTTTAACTAATTTGCGCTGTAATTCTCCCATATGGCAGGAACCACAGGCGATATTTCCGTGGGAATTCCCTTCTTGTTTCAACTCGTTCCCCGTTTTGAAAGCGCATACCAATTGGTCGTCCAAAACATAATTTGCATTATGGCAATCCAGGCATCGATTCCTCAATTTATCCGGATCTATCTTTACTGGATGAGGAGGTTTCGTATTACCGTTTGCTCCTAATACGTAGGAATTTCCCTGTTCATCTAAACGAACATGGCAAACCGCACAGGTAACACCTTCTGCCTTCATCTTAGGATCGAATTTCGGATTCGGTTCCTCTATAGGAGTTCTATAATCTCCGTTATTTAGATAGTTGACCAAAGTTTCTCTCTGGTTTGCAACGGGAGTATGGCAGTTTAGGCAAAGCCAGCGAGGAGAAGAAGACTTAGAAAGTTCGGACTGGAACTGCAGGTCCGAAAGTGCATTTGCATGAGTGGATGTTTTCCATTCCGCGTAAATTTCCTTATGGCAATTCCCGCAATTTTCCGCTCGAACTTCCCCGACTCCTGCAAGGGGAGGAAGATGGGGCAAAGGTTTGGACCAAGGCGCCTCGGAAAATACCTCATTCACAGGGACCGGTTTATCTTTCGGTTTTGTAAAAATACAATAGAACAGACTAACAGCCGAGGATAAAGATAAGACCGCTAATATGAAACTTCTTCTTTTATTTAAGAACATTATAAAATTTTTATTTAATTACTAAGGGATGATTTTGGTCGCCCTTAGAAGACCATTCCCACATAGATCCTGCGTAATTTTTTGCATTATAGCCTAAGGAAACCAGAACGGATGTCATCCAACCGGATCTTACTCCCCCGGTACAATAAGAGACTACGGTCTTATCTTTGGAAATCCCTAATTCATAGAGTTTGGCAAGTATCTTGGATTCACCCAAAAGATAACCGTCCTTATCCAAAAATTGTTTGTAATAGATCCATTTCGCTCCAGGAAGATGTCCTCCTCTGGATTCTCCGTAAGGAGTCTGCCCTAAAAATTCTCTTTCTTCTCTGGTATCTATGAAAGCGAATTTTTTATCCGAAAGTTCGGATTGGACCAATTTGGAATCCGCAGACCAGCCTTTGTTTTCGGAAGTGGAAGAGTTTACCTGGGAAAGTATTTCAGGACGTTTAGGAACGGGAGAAGTGGAAGCCTTCTGTAATGCGTTAATTCCTCCATCCACGATAAAAGATTTAGAAAAACCTAATGTACGCAGGGACCAAACGATCCTGCCTTCTTCTCCCCATCCTCCTGCAGGATCTCCGAATACCAATACGATCTTGCTTCCATCCAGACCTTTTTTGCGTAATACTTCCTTCGCTTCGGAAGCCTGAGCTAAATTCCCTTGGTTCGGAAATTCTTTTTGAGAGATTTCCTGCCAGCCCAATGGGACGGCCTTGGAAAAGCTGGAAATTTTGATACCTTCTCTTGCGTCCACGAACACTGCGCCTTGTCCGTGCAAATATAATGCTTCCGGTGCGCTGATGAACCATCCTCTGACTCCGGAAAGTTTTTCGGAGGCGAGAAGGGACTGGGAAACGAATAATACTAGGGCAAAAGAGATGATCAGTTTCATTTGGGCCAACTCTGATTTGGGATTAAATTGCGTCAATAAACAATACAAAAATTCCTATATAACAGAATATTTTTAATATCACAGAAGATTATCCCGTATTTTAATGGTGTTTAACAGTGAAAAGGAAAATGGATCTTGGAATTCGAAAGGAATAAAAAAAGAAGAAGCAGAGGCATTACAGATCGAATCAACCTGACCTGGATCCTGGCTGCTCTTGCGTATTTAAGCATTTTTTTATTCTGGGAACTGAAGAACCAAGGAAGAAGTTTAAACGGAAATTTATACATTCTTGGATTTTGCGGGTTAAGTGTAGTCTACGGATCTTTATTTTTTTCTAAAACTTTTGAAACTCCCACAAGATTAAGTTTTGTTTTAGGAATTCTACTTCGTATTGTTTTGATCTTTTTTACGCCTATTTTCGAAGATGATTGGGCTCGCTACCTTTGGGATGGATGGATCAGTTCCGAAAAAGGAAGTCCTTACGGGATCACTCCCGAATCTTTTTTTGGGGAATCAGATCCCACTAGAACTGAAATACTTTCCAGGATCAATCATCCTGATTGGCCCACCATCTATGGCCCTGTGCTCGAGATCTATTTTTATCTGGTCCATCTTCTATTTCCCTGGAAACTCTGGGCTCTTAAACTTTTTCTTTTGATCCCGGACATTCTTCTATTCTTTTTGATCAAGACTAAGTATGGCACTCGTTCTTCCGCATTATATTTTTGGAATCCCATCCTGATCAAAGAGATCTTTCTAAATTCTCATCCGGATATCATTGGGATCTTTCTTCTGTTTTATTCTTTTTATTTAGCGGAGAAGTCTAGGTTTCGTTTAGGCTTTTTTATTTGGGGACTCAGCATTGCCGTAAAAGGATTCGGAGTATTTCTTTTTCCTTTCTTGTTGAAACAATATTGGGACAAAAATCATAATTGGAGAAGAGCAGTGGTAGATGCGGCTTTTTCCATTTTAGGAGTAGCCTTAGCATATTCTCCCTTTCTATTCTTTTCACAAGAGACTGATTTTACCGCTCTTAGTAGATTTATAGGAAGTTTTACATTCTTTCCTTTGGGTTATAATATTCTTCATGGTTTATTCGGTGAATTCTCTCGAGTTTTCTGGGCGATCCCTGCACTTATTAGTATATTATTCTTTTTGAATAAATTACACTCTACGGATTTGGGAGAAGAGGAGAAGATAGGGATTACATTCTTCTTATTCTTCTATTTTTCGCCGGTGGTAAATGCTTGGTATTTGCTTTGGATGTTCCCATTTTTACTTAGAGGGTCTGCGGTTTTCTGGCCTTCTTGGTTGTTTTTGTTCTTGGGCCAGGTATCTTACTTGAACTACGCAAACCTGGGAGATTGGAAGTCGGTATTAGAAAAAGGTTATTATGCTCATCCTGATATAATTCTATTTTTAGCAGGTTATATATTCCTTCCCGTTATTTTTCTTTGGTACCGGATTAGATTTTCTTCTAAAATCTCTCATTCCCTCGAAAAACCATCTCTTTTGGGCTAAATCGGATTTTTTTCTCCTTTTAAAGAATTTTGATTGTTATTTTGAACAGTATTTCCAATAAGTTGGATGAAATATTGCTATAGCTGTTTGGAAAAACAAAATTCCGGAATATGGAAAGGAGGACCAGCGTATGCCAACGATCGATCCGATTGAAAGAGGTTTAATACAATCTATTGGAACCTTGGTTCGAAAGAGAAGACAGGAATTGGGTCTTTCTCTTGGAAAGCTTGCCGAATTATCACAGGTAAGTAGAGGGATGTTGAGTCTGGTGGAATCCGGAAAGGCAGCTCCTTCAATCGCATTATTATGGAAAATTTCGAAGGCGATCCGTATGCCTTTGTCCAGCCTTATGGAATTTTCTAAGGAAGAATTTCCTAAAATTTTCAGGAAAGAAGACTCCAGCGAAAATTCAGTAGAAGAGAACCAGTATGTGATCCGTCCTCTTCTCCATGAAGAAACTAGATTTCAAACTAGATTATTCGAGATCAGGCTTCTACCGGGTGTTGCCAAAACATTCATTACAAAAGTACAATCCAAACAAAGACAGAATTTATTCCTACAATCTGGCGCACTTCGTTTGAAGGTGGGCGGCAAATGGTTCGATTTGCAGGAAGGAGACAGCATGACCTTCTTAGGAAAAGATCTGCAAGAACTTGCAAATTTAGGGGAGAAGGACTCCTACCTGATCTGGTCCTCTTCTCTTTCCGATGACTGAAATAGATTTCCGGTTTTGTTTAAGTTCGATTCTTCCAAAATCACACTATCCATGTAAAAAGGATCCGATCTTTCGGATCCTTTTTTGTTTTTATCGGGTTAAAAATCACTTTATGAAAAGGTAATTTCGATTTTCTGAATATTCTGCTTTAACGGAAAATGACGTGCCCTCGGGTACAAAAACTATTTTCCGGATCCATTTTGTTTCCCATTTTTTCATGTTTATTCTGTTTTGTTTAAAAAATTGATCCTTTATTATAATATATTGTTCAATCTATTGGATTATTTGTTCGTTATATTGAAATAATCTTGGTAAAAACGGAGCCTTTTCTCGACTTTGTGTTTAGAGTCCGCAGTGGAATAAACATGAGGGAACCCCGATCGGACCAGCATTTAGGAGAACAAAATGAAAAATACGCTCATTTATTCGAGCCTCCTGGCAATTGCGCTGGGATTACTCGGGAATTGTGGAGAGGGATCTTCTGACAGTTCCGCTGCAGCATTGGCTGCTCTTGGAGGAGGAACTTCAAGTGTGAAAGTAGCAAGTGCTTCCGATCTGTCTATCGAGTCTGCGGATGATTATAACGATAACCAATACGGTCTGATCACTGCGGCTACTTTAAGAAGCTGGGTTAACGATTGGGCAAACAATAAACCTGCGGGGATTACCGGAAACCTAGTAATCTACCAAGCGAATAAAGCTGGAACGGATGCGAATAAAAGTTTAATCCTTCCTAAAACCGGCGTAAAAGTTTTTGTCGCGGTTACAGGAAATAACACTGCTTTATATTCTTGGAAAACTTTTAGAGAGACCAGATACAACGGTTTGATCTCTATTCCAGGCGGTACTGCAACCACCGGAGGTAACGGACTTTTAAGCGGAGCAAGTGTAGATGAGTGGTTCCAAACTTACGGAGTAGATCCTACTAAGGACCTGATCGTATTTGCAAGCGGTAACGGAGACAACTACGGATCCATCGGCCACCAGCATTATACATTAAGATATTGGGGAGTTGCTCACCAACATCTTGCAATCCTGAACGGAAGTATCAAAGGACAATTTCCTGAAGCGGAATTGGGTAATGATACTGACGAGTCCGTTCCTCCTTTGAACGGGACTTTCTCTGTTAAACAACTTAAGAATGTTGATAACAGAATTCTAACATTAAGTATCGAAGATACGATCGAAGTTGCTAAGAACAACGGTCATCATAGTGTGAAAGGACTTTCCTCCACTGTTCTGATCTCGGATAACAGAACTGCGAACAATAACAACGATATCAGCGTTTATACTTCTTCTGCTGGATGGCAGGAGTATAACGGTGGAGAGAACACCACTGGAACTACTAAGTCCGGAGGAGGAGCTGTCGCTTTTGAAGGTCACTTGAAAGGTGCGGTTTTCGTTCCTCACTACAATCTTGTAGATCGTTCTACTTTGGATAACACTTATGCTTATGGAGCTTCCGCTGCCGGAACTTTTAACACTCTTAAGTTCAAATCCAAAGCGGATGTTAAGGATATCTGGGACACTTACGGAACCACTGGCGGACCTAACTCAGGTGCACCTGCATACGAAGAAGGCCAGACTATTCTTCAATACTGCAGAACGAATACCAGAACTCAAACAAGTGGAATTTCAACTCAGCTGATCTTAGGACGTCCTTCCGTATTCTTAGAAGATGGATGGAGTATCTTCGGATTCTTGGCAGGAAACTTTCCTTCCGGAAATTTCAATGATGATGTGACTGCGGGAGCTTCTTCTTATCCTTCCGTTCCGGTTAAATTTGCCGCGGACGTTCAAGGTGCGATCGAGTCCGGCGCGAGAGGATCCGGATTGGGAGCTCATTATAATACAGGTGTGAAAAAATCCACTGTGGATTATTTCCAGATCAATTCATCGGCGACCACAACCAAACAAGCATTCGTAGAGGATTGGAACTACAAAAATCAATAAACTACGTTATACAACGGGGGCGGAGATATCTCCGCCCCTTTCAATTCTGTAACATAAAATAAAAAGAGGGAGTTACTGCTTTATGAAAATATTATACATCTCGGCGCTGATAGGCGCATTATTCTTCTCATCTTTGGATGTAATTTTAGCCTCCGGTGGATTCGGAGGAGGCGGGGTGGCCGGACAGGCACTTCGCGGAAAAGAAAGGGAAAAATTCAATCTAGGCAAGGCTATCTATAACGGAGAAGTCGCCCTGGACACGAAAAAAGAAGATCTCGCAAAAACCCAAAAAAACAGGTTGGAATACCTACAAGGCTCTTTACCCAACTCCGAAAAAGGAAGGGTCAACTTAGAGGATTTAGCAGGTAAATTATCCGAAGAGCAGATTTCCGCTTTGGAATTTTTCGTAAGTATCCGCTTCAATGTGAAGTTGGAGGAGAAGAAGGATTAATCAGGGAATCTTTATATAATGAAATTATTATTTAAGAAGGGAGTTTTTCTTCCCCTTCTATTTTTGGCCCAACCTTTTTTTATAGGGGAATTATTTTCCCAGACGGTTTGGGCGCCTTATCAAAGACAATTATGGGTCCGGACTACTGCGGTAAATTCGGTTTATAATTCGGCATATGTGGGAAAATACCATAACACTTACGACGATGATGTTCGGATCAACGTAGGCGCTCTTGCTTTCGAGTATGGGATCACAGACAGACTTACCGTGGATCTGCAAACCGGTTTTGGTAAATTAGGAAGGGTCCAATTGATAGATCGTTATTTTGGAACTCTAACTTCTCCGGAACAACCGGATAAGTACGGGATCATAGATTCCAGAGCAGGTTTACGTTATAAGGTTTTGGATGAATACGATTATGATTCCATTTGGGTTCCGACAGTCAGCGTTCGGATCGGCGGGATCAAAAAAGGTGATTATGATAGGAACCCTCAGGCCTTGGGAGATGGAGCAAACGGCGCCGAAGTAAATATCTATTTAGGTAAAGACTTTAATGTTTGGGGACTTGGTGCTTTGGGTGAATGGAGTTATCGAAAAAGAGAAAGACCTGTGCCCGATGATATTCTTTATTACGGAGCCTTGTATAAACGTTTCTTCGATTCATTTATTTTCATAGTCGGAAGCAGGGGACAGATCGGTCAGGGAGGATATGCATTTGCCGATCCAAGAGGAACACCTCCATTAAACTTGATCCAGGTAAATCCGCCTTCCATTGCACCTTTTGGAACGGATTGGTACAATTATTATCTAGAACATGAAAGGCCCGCCTGGGGAAGAAAGGAAATCTATCATAACCTGGAAGTGAGTTTAGGTTATACGGATAAGTACGGGAATTATTATAACTTCTTCTATTCTCATACCTATGCCGGTTATAACACCGCAATCTTAAGAACCTTCGGGTTCCTGATCAATTTTCCATTTAACTTGTAGATCGGAGGAGAATATGTTCGGTTTAACAATTAGAAATTTAGGAATTTGTTTATCATTAATTCCTTTTTTGGGAGCCTGCGATGCTCCGGAGTATCTCACTCCGTATCAAAAGCTTGCTTTAATACAACCCGTGGAGGTGTTCAATACGTCTCAACTTTTGTCCGTATCGAGCGACGACTATAATAGCAATACATACGGACTTATCACCGCTTCCACTTTGGAAGCTTGGAGATCCAATTGGGCGGCAAATCATCCTCCTGCGATCGGTGGAAGATTGATCATCTTTCAGATCAGCGGAGGAGCACTTGCGGGTTCTTATGTAAGACCTGAGACTGGTGTAAGAGTGTATGGGATCAGTGCGAGTTCTACCGATTATACATTTTTCGGACAGACCAGATTTAACGGCCTGCTCGATACCGAGACAATTGTTCCGGAGGGGAAAAATATAGATGCGTTCTTAAAACGTTTCGGTGTGAACCCTACAACCGATCTGATCGTTCTTGCACAGGATGTTCCTTCGGATGGAAATCTGATGATGACTCTTCGTTCCTGGTATACATTGTATTATTGGGGAGTGGAAAAAACACATCTTGCAGTTTTGAACGGTGCTGTCTCCACTAAGATCGCGGCTTCTCAGCTCACTGGCGGGTCTTCCTACACTGTTCCCACAAGCGACGGAGCAGGAGCCGTAGGAAGTTTATATAGAGATCATACTATCTTGCAGGCTACATTGGCGGATGTTTTTAACGCAGTGCAAGGGATCACAAATCCGACATTCACAGGTTCCACTCCTGCTCCTGCCGGAGGAAGTTTCATATTAGATGCGAGAGCTTCTACCGAATATGACGGGACCGGATCCACTGTGGGGCCTTCTAATTATACCTGCGCGGATACTCCAAGTTGTTACACATCTTTTGAAGGTCATATCAAAGGTGCTAAAAACATTTGGTTCACGAATTTTATCAATGCGAATAAGGAGTTCCTGCCGAAATCGGATCTTCAAAATTTACTCGCATCCAACGGATATGCGGAAGGACAAACTGTTCTCACATATTGCAGAACGAATGTAAGATCTTCTATCACCGGATTTGCTACTCTTGCGATCCTGGGATATCCTACCAGATTTTATGACGGCTCTTGGGTGGAATGGGGATCTCTTGCTTATGATTCCAACGGCGCTTGGTCCAATCTAAGTGCTGTATCCTCTTGGAGAACGGATCGTTCTTCAGTGACAGAGTCAATCACGTATAACGTAGGAAGGTCAGGGATAGACGCATCCAATATTTCTAATTTAGGAACTTATTTCACTCCGGAACGCAGCTTTGCGAAAGGTACGAATGATATCATAGACCAGGATAAAAAATATCTCTCAGGTTCCGCTTCTTCCGGCGGCGGGGGAGGTGGCGGCGGTTCAGGAGGAGGTGGAGGAGGAAATCCTTGCGGAGGATAACCTCTCTCTTCTTCTTCGCCGCTTTGATCGCGGCAGCCTTCTTCTTATTATTTTGTAAAGAAGAAGGGTTTCACCAGAGGCATTGGGCATTCCCCCTCGAATCCCAAGGCTCGATTACAGTAGATCCGAACCCGGCCTCTTGCGGGAGCTGCCATTTACAACAGTTCGGTTCCTGGAAGTCGACTCTTCACTCCCGGGCCATCGGCCCGGGCTTTCTTTGGCAATTACCTAGGATCGGAAAACACGGATCCGAAAATTGTATGAACTGCCATAGCCCAAATCCTGAAACCAAAACATTATTATTCTCTCGTTTAGGTTGGGAAGAAGCCTCCGGCTCTGCTTGGAAATCAGGCTCCGAAGAAAACGGAGTACAATGTGCAAGCTGCCATCTCCGAAAAGGAAAAGTTTACGGGCCGTTCCCAAAAGACGGGAATAAGGATAGAATATTCCAAAATTCGAATATTCCTCACCAAGGTTTTATTCCTCAAAAAGAATTCGAAGAGTCCGAATTTTGTAAAAACTGCCACCAATCTCCTGAAACTGCAAAACAGGTAAACGGAAAGTTCCTGATGGATACGTACGGACAATGGAGAAGGTCCGAATTTGCAAGATCGAATGTACAATGCCAGAACTGCCATATGCCTGACAGAAAACATGAATGGAAAGGTATCTCCGATCCGGAAATGGTAAAACAAGGAGTCCAAACATTCTTACAAGTTTTACCAAAAGAAGAAGGCGCCGAAATTCTCGCCGAACTAAAGAACTCCGGCGTAGGACATTCTTTCCCAAGTTATTCAGTCCCGAAAGTATATCTAGAAGTTTGGACAGAATCTATAAAGGGAGAAAGAAGAAAGATCTCCGAGAAAACTTTAGGCTGGATGTTGGATCTGGAATTGCAGAAGGAAATTTACGATACAAGACTTTCCCCGGGAGAATCCGCTCTTCTTCGCGTAAACTTATCAAAAGAAGAATTTTCTAAACTCAAAAGAGTGGAATTCATAGTAACAGTAGATCCGAAAGAATATTATAAAAGAATGTTCCAAGACAATTGGAATTACAGAGATACTTTCCGAGAAGATACAAAACCCTGGGTGCTGCCTCACTTGAAAAAAGCTCTCGAAGAAGCGAATGCCGCAAAGTATGAATTAGTTCGAAAAGAATGGAAAATCTAGGAATTCCAACATCGGATCCCAAAAAAATCAACTTGAATAGAATCACTTTTTGTGATAATGCCTTGTGGGTACCTCCGCGCCTTAGCACCTCTGCGTGCAAAAAACTAGTTTCCCAATTCACAGTAGAGTCCCAAACTCATCCCGAGTATGGCATCTCTATCTGAAGAATCTGAATTTCCTAAATTGATAAGCGCTTATAGAGAGGCTCTAAAAAGAAGATATTCCAAAAACAATCTTTCCAAATATCCGAAGTTCTCCTCTATTCCGGAAGAAAAGGTGGATCTTTTGGTGCGTTACTTTCTGGAACTTCTATACCCTGAATACGAGGGAAGGAAAAAATTAGACGGTGCATTCGAATCATTGGCGGGATTTGTACATTCACCTCCAAAAGTATTCGGACTTCTAGGCTCTTTGAGTATGGCAGTATTCAAACTGGGCCGACATTTAAGATCCGCATTCCAAGCAGGATTTGCTGCGTTACATTCTTATGTAACCGCTCATAGATTCGAAGAGATCATGTTCTCCAAGGCAAAAGAATTATTAAAAGAGGGAAAGGATCTCCAAAACAAATCGAATTTTGATCAAGTGCTTGCTTCCGTTTCTAAAAAAGATGCGGATGAGTTCAGACAAGATATCTTAAAACTATTCGCAACACTTTCAGACAAGGAACTTCTTTCTAAGATCAAACAACTCATGGATGCAGTTGTTAAAACAATGAAGTCCAAACCTAAAACTTATACTCCTGAAGAAGTAGAAGGTATCATGTTAGGTGCAGGAATTCTCACAAAAGGAGAAGAATTGTTTTCAGGAATGACTAGAGAAGAAATGGATCTGATCTTAGAAGCGATCGATCAAGTGGAGAAGGATGCGTTTGAAGAAGCGATTGCTTCTGTTACTAGGTAAATAACCCTGCCGACGGTCGGAGTCGAACCGACACGAGGTTGCCCTCGCTGGATTTTGAATCCAGTGCGTCTACCAATTCCACCACATCGGCGGGTTTTATAATTCCTTATTGGATCAGGAATCGAGTTCGATGTATTTGCCCTTACCACGGGCAACGATTTTACCGATCTCGTTCTCAATTTCGGCTCTGTTTTCGATCACTTTTTTGTTCTTTTTAACGAACCAGCCGCGTAAATGCAGAGGTTGATTTACTTGCGCAGGTTGCAAGAAACGGATCGTTAACTCGCCGGTTGTTGTTTTAAAATTCATCGCCTCATTGATTTTGGCCATGATTTCGTCCAAAATAGTAGCGATGATTCCGGGATGGATCACGTCCGGAGACCCTTGGAACTTTTCAGGAACCGTATAGTCACCGTAAGCGGTTTTAGTGTCCTCATCAAAGGTGATCTTTAACTGAAGACCGTCCGGATTGTCAGGACTAGACCCGAAGCTCAGGTTTTCCCGAACCGTTGATTTCATATATGTCAAGTTATTACTTAACATTCATGGTGTCAATCCGAAAAAGCTACTGATTGCTGTTTAAGAACGATGTAATACTCTGTCGAAAATAATAGGTAAGAATCTTTTAGATGACTGCACTTCTTTTATTATTAGGACTACTTTCTGCGGGAGCAGGAGCTTACACTTTATTCAGAGATCCGAATAGATCTTCCGGAAGTTCTGCGCCTTCTCCAGGTGGCGGACGTTCCGGAGGAAGCGGCGGTCCTGGGTCGAGTGGTTCCGGTGAAGGAAGTCCCGTTCCAGCTGATAGAGGAAAATTAGTCAACGTAGGAGACCAAGATCCTTCTACTTCTTCCTCTTCTTCTCCGCCTCAAAGAAGTGGTGGGCAAGCAGAAGCGGAAAAGCCTAAAGAAGAATGGAGTCCTCCTCCTGCCGGTGGTGAAAAACCTAATTATCCAGGATTAAAGAAGAAGGATAAATTACAACTTCCTCATGCAACGGATGATATCATCCGCAATAACTCCCGTTATGCGCATCATAGAAGACCTCTTTTACATTCGGAAGCATTAGTAGATAAAGAAAATTTCTTAGGTGCGTTGGAGATCTTAAAGAGAACTAACGCTAGAATTCCAGATTCGGATATTAATGAAAAAATAGATAATAATATCCAAGCGATAGAAGATCATATCAACTCTCCTCCGGAGGAAGAGACCTATACTCCTGATGATCCTAATTATACAGGACCTCCTATTCCTATGGGAGACTTGGTCAAAGCGATCAAGGATATCAGCCAAGCTTTGGGCGGCAGTCTCTCCCAAGGATTTTCAAATCCGATACAGATCCAAGCTCCTCCAGGAACGGAGGCACCTAAACTTCCTGCTGAATTGCCACCAGGGCCAGTATCCTATCAAATTATTTCTTATGCTCCTTCTTCCGGGCAGATGCCTCCGCCTCCACCGGGTGCACCAATTTCTTATAGTGCGGGAGTTCCTTCCCCACCTGGCGCTCCTCCACCAAGCGGCGGGCCAGGTCCTGTAAGTCCGGAAGATTTTGCTCCTTCTGAACCTTCTCCCAAGCCTAAAGATCCTGCACATTTAGATCCGAATGAGATGGATCTTCCTGAAGATACATTCTTCACGGATGAATGGGATAAGTTTAAGGACCTTCCTCTTGTCGATAGAAGAACGGGAGAAGATCGCCGTTCTCAAGGAGAAAGAAGAGGTGGAGAAGGTTCTCGCAAGGATAGAAGAGGAGAAGACGACAGAAGAAGAGAAGATCTTTTCCAAGAGAGAGATGATTATCTCAAGAAGAAGGCGGAAGAAAAACGCCAAGAAAGAGAAGAGCAAGCATTAGAAGAACCTTTACCTCAGGATTGGCCAAGACCTGAATACCCTCTTTCGGATCAGATCCCAGGTTATGCTGCGCCTGTTCTTCCTCAGTTAGATCTAGTTCCGATCCGTTTACCTGATCCGGAAGATAAAGTTCTAAGAGGAGAACCTGAAGGAACTCCACAAGCTGCACCTGCTCCAAGTGGAGAAGCTGCTCCTGCACCAGGTCCGATTGAATTACCTAAGATCGATCTTCCTGATCCAGTAGATGAAACCAAACACGAAGAATATACACCTGAAATTCCTCCGCTCGCAGGACCAGGCGCTCCGGCTCCGGCAGGTGCTGCACCTTCTCCCATTCCAAATGCGGAAGAAGCTCCTGAAATTGAAGTGTTGGACGGAGGTCTCGAACCTTTAGACCAGGATAGGCCGGAAAGTCCAAGCGGAGGCGGGGACGACGAGCCTAAAATGATCCATGGTATTCTGGAGTTAAAACCTCCGGAAGTGGATGATGCTCCCTTCTTAACATTAACTTATGATTTCGGAAAGATACCTCACTCATTCAAACTTTCCAAGAATTACAGTATTATGGAATACTCATATTATAAGTATAAACCGATGCTGATCAAGGCCCAAGAATTTGCCCGCCGCAAAATGTTGAAGAATGCTTTGAACTATTATCGAGTGATCAAATCGCAGAACATCCCTCCCGAACTCAGAAAGATGATCAACCGGAACATCAAGGACATCACAGAGTTCATGGAAAAATACCTCATGGCTAAGGGGTGAGTCGCAGAGTTTAGAAGAGACGCAGGGTTTTCTCACGCAGAGGCGCTAAGTCGCAGAGGGTTTTAATATGGTAGGAACTCTTGAGCCCTGACTCCTCTCTGCGCCTCGGCGTCTCTGCGTGCCATATTTGTTCTCTGCGCCTCCGAGTCCGAGTGAACCCGTCTTGTCTGAAATTCTGACAGAAAAAGCGGTTTAGAAAAAAATCCTGGAATTTCTTAAAAAAGAAAAACTGCTTTCCATCCTGGCTGTCTAAATTTAGAATGATTCTAAATAGGAGAGAGCAAAATGCCTCAAGTTACTTCACTCGCACCGGACTTTAAAGCAGAAGCCGTAATCGGCCAGCAAATCAAGGAAATCAAACTTTCCGACTATAAAGGAAAGTGGGTTGTTCTATTCTTCTGGCCCCTCGACTTCACTTTCGTATGTCCTACTGAAATCATCGAGTATGATGCAAAACTGGACGATTTCAAAAAAATCGGAGCGGAAGTTCTGGGAGTTTCCGTAGACAGCGCTTTTACTCACCTTGCATGGAAAAACACTCCTCGTAAACAAGGCGGATTGGGAGATATCAAGTATCCTCTAATTGCAGACATAACCAAGTCGATCGCAAGAGATTATGGTGTTCTTCTAGAAGGCGGAATGGCTTTAAGAGGAACTTTCATCATCGATCCTGCTGGAGTGATCCGTCAGTCTACAATCAATGACCTTCCTGTAGGAAGAAACATTGATGAAGCGATCCGTTTAGTGAAAGCTTTCCAATACGTGGAAAAACACGGCGAAGTTTGCCCTGCAAACTGGGACGAAGGCAAAAAAACCATGAAAGCGGATCCAGAAAAGTCCAAAGAATACTTCTCTGCGGTAAACTAATCCATTCTTTCGGAAATCCGGTCTTAGGACCGGATTCTCCTTTCTAATTTCTCCTGGTCACCCATCCTTTCCCTTAAAATCTTGTTATATAGCCCTCATTCGGGCAAAACTCGCACTTCAGACCCTGGAAAAGGTTGCATAAGATCTTTCTAAAGTCTAAGATATGGGAGAAGAATATTATGGCACAAGCACTTGAGATCATTTCCGACGAAGACAGATATTATCGTGCGGATAATTTTCCCAAAGGACTTACACGCAAAGTGGTGGAGTCCATCTCCCATATTAAAAATGAGCCTGCTTGGCTGACCGAATTCCGTCTAGAGGCATTTAAAATTTATGAAAGTAAACCTATGCCTGGTTGGGGATTTTTTCCCAACTTCAAAGTGGATATAGACGAGTATGTGCATTATATAGGCGCAAATCGTAAAAAGAAAAAATCCTGGGACGAAGTAGATCCTGAAGTATTAAAAAGTTTTGAAAGACTCGGGATCCCTGAACACGAAAGAAAATACCTGGCCGGGATCGAAGCCATGGAAGATTCAGAGACTGTTTATGCTAACGTTAAAAAGGAACTTACCGATCTAGGAATTATTTTCTGCGATATTGATACTGCTATTCGTGAATATCCTGAGATCGTTCGTAAATATATAGGGACCGTTGTTTCTATCGGGGACAATAAATTTTCCGCATTGAACTCAGCAGTGTTTTCAGGAGGATCTTTCGCTTACGTTCCGAAAGGTGTTAAAACTCCTATGCCTTTACAGGCTTATTTTAAAGTGAGTGCAGCTTCTTCCGGTCAATATGAAAGAACACTTCTCATCGCAGAAGACGGGGCGGAGTTGGAATATTCGGAAGGATGTTCTTCCGTGCAAGACAAGGGCACAAATTTCCATACTGCAGTGGTGGAACTGATCGCTCATAAGAATTCCAAAATATTCTACACTACGATCCAAAACTGGAAAAAGAATATGTACAACTGGACCGTTAAGCGCGGTCTTTGTCATGAGGCTGCTCATATCACTTGGACAGATGTGAATATAGGCGCAAATACGATCAAGTATCCGGGTATCGTATTACAAGGTGATAATTCTACAGGTGATATTCTATCCTTGGCTTTTGCTGGTTCCGGTCAGATCCAAGATACTGGTGCAAGGATTATTCACGTAGGTAAAAACACTCGTAGTAATATTTTAGCAAAAGGTGTTTCCTTGGACGGTGGGATCAACTCTTACAGAGGTTTGGTAAAATTCACCACCGGTTCTTCTAACGCATACAGCCATGTGAAATGTGATGGTCTCATGATGGATGACCGTTCCCAGTCACATGCTTATCCTTATAATGATGTAAGCGGGCAGAATGGTACCTTGAACTATGAGGCGACTGTTTCTCGTATCGATGAGGACCAACTCTTCTATCTTCAATCCAGAGGACTTTCGGAAGACGATGCAAAACTTCTCATCATCAACGGTTTCTGCGAAGGTGTGACTAAACATTTGAACGTGGAATATTCCGTGGAGATGACTAGGCTCATCAGAATGATCTTGGAAGACGGGAAAGTTATTTCCGAACATTCGGATTCTGCTGTTTCCTAACCGGAAAAAAGCTGGTATTCCTTTTAAAATCCGGTCATACAGATCATATGCAGAGAGTATTAGGTATTTTCCTGGTGGTTGGTTTGATCCTGGCTGGATTTCAGATCTTTTCTCCGGATGGGTCTGTTTCTTCTAACGAACCTGAAAAAACGAATTCTACGGTAAAACCGGAAGAACAGGAAAAGACTGAAACTCCTAATGCGGTATTTTTTTGGATCACCGCTACTATCAGTTCTTTTCTGGACCAATTAGAAAAAGAATCAGCAAGCCGTAATGCTCCTACCGAAGTTCTTACTGACCAAGAATTGAACGAACTATTCCAACAAGGTTTAGATTCTTATAATGCATCCGAATACGAAAATGCGATCTCCCAATATGATCGTTATCTCGCAGTGAATCCTAAAAATTCTTCCGCATTCTATAATCGTGGTTTAAGTAAATATTATCTGAATCGATACACCGAGTCTGAAACCGATTTTAATTCCGCGTATTCTCTGGACGAAAAGGATCTGGATGCGTTATTTTATAGAGGGTTAAGTCGTTTCGGTCTGGAAAGAAAGGAAGAAGGTTTAAACGACATGAATAAGGCCATCCGTTCCGGTCTGATAAAGTCGTACGCATTTGCGGAAAGGTCCATCCAATTGAGTATATTAGGAAAAACGAAAGAAGGTCTGGCGGACGCTAAAAAATCAGTACAATTAGAACCAGAATATCCTAGAGCGATCTTTGCCTTAGGGTTTGCAAATTACGCTTCCGGAAAATACAGAGAGAGCGTGGATTCTTATTCCAAAGTTTTGAAAATTCTGCCGGACGATTCGATCTCATATTTCAACCGTGGATTGGGTTACGCTGCCTTAAAAAGAAAAGTCGAGTCCTGCAAGGATTATAAAAAGGCCTGGGACTTGGGATATGAAAACGCAGAAAAAGAATATAAGGATTCCTGCAAGTGAATGAGACCATTCCCAATACTGAATTAGGGGAGAATGGATCCGGAAAAATCCCCGTCAAGGGTCATACCTTGGAGGAACTCACTCAGATCATTTCGGAACTGGGTGAAAAACCTTTTAGAGCTAAACAAATTTATAATGGATTGTACGCAAATCGTTACGAGTCCTGGGAAGAATTTTCCACGATCGGTAAGGATCTAAAGGAAAAATTAAAGGAGAAGTTCAGCTTTTCCTCTATCAGCGTTGCTAAACATTTAAAATCAGTAGACGGCACTCAAAAATTCACATTCGAATCCGTTCCTGGAAGCGGAAAAGAATTCGAATCCGTCTGGATCCCTTCCGGTGACGGTGGAAGAAAAACGATCTGTATTTCTTCTCAAATAGGATGCACCTTAAATTGTAAATTCTGTGCCACTGCTAAACTTCCTTATATGGGAAATCTAAAAGCGGGAGAGATCATAGATCAGATCCTCCAAGTGGAAAAGATAGTAGGTGATCGTGCCACAAACATAGTATTTATGGGAATGGGCGAACCTATGCATAATTACTTTAATGTAATGCGTGCAGCAAAACTTCTTCATGATGGAGAAGCTTTAGGAATGGGCGCTAAAAGAATTACCATCTCCACTTCAGGTGTGGTGAACGGTATCCGTAGATTTATAGAAAATAAAGAGCCTTATAATCTTGCAATCTCTCTCAATCATCCCGATCCGAACGGAAGAAAAGAGATTATGGATATAGAAGAGAAGTTCGCACTTCCCGAACTTTTGGACGCCGCCTTAGAATATACCAAAGTCCTAAAACGCAGGATCACATTCGAATATGTGATGATCCCAGGCGTGAATATGAGTGCGGAAGACGCCAAAAAATTGGTGAAGATCGCAAGAAGACTGGATTGTAAAATAAACGTAATCCCTTTGAACACTGAGTTCTTCGGTTGGAGAAGGCCTACCGATCAGGAAATAGATGAGTTTTTGCGCCATCTGGAACCTGCAGGAGTTCCTATCTTGAATAGAAGGTCCCCTGGAAAAGACATCAACGGAGCATGCGGAATGCTCGCCGCAAAAAGTTGACCTTAGATACGTATCGAATAACCTAGCTGGAATGAGGCTGTACTTTCTTTCGACCTTATTCTTATTTTCTTTTATTATGATCGGGATCGCCGATTGTAAAGATCCTTACCAGCAAAAATGCCAAGAGATCTGCGGATTTTTCACCTCTTGTGTGGAGAAACAATTCCAAGCCACGGGACCCATGGAAGCCTCACAAAAAAGTTTCATGCAGATCGAATGTGAATCCGGATGTTTGAGAGAACAAGGATACGCAATGCCTTGCTATGAGTCTGAAAAAACATGTACCGGATTTACACGCTGCCTCATGGAATCCGGGCTCATGGATTGATATTATCGTTTTTCTATTAATTGGAGTATTATAAAAATATGAATTTCGTTCAGGATGGGAAAAACGTTCCGCTCGTAAAATATTCTATTTGGTTCCTTTTAGCAGTGGCTGTCCTGCCTTTATTTCTGACATTTCCTCTGGATGTGATCGATATTGATTCTTCCCAATACGCAGAGATCGGTAGGGAAATGACCGACAGCGGAAATTGGTTTTTTATCCGAGACAACGGAAGAAGATACTTAGACAAACCGATCCTCACTTTTTGGAAGATCAGTTCTTCTTTTACTCTTTTCGGCCAAAATAATTACGCATTTCGTCTGCCTGCGATCTTAATGACTCTTCTTTCTCTTTGGGGAGTCTTCACGATTACTAAGCTGTATTCAGGAAATAGTAAACGTGCCTGGATCTCCGTTTTTCTATACGCGTTGTCTCCGGGATTGTATGCGATGGTGGTGGATCCTAAGATAGACGTATACGTAACTCCTTATATCATTTTAGTATTCGCATTTTATTATTTAGGAACCAAAAAAAATCCGGCCTATTACTATGCGATGTATTTGGCGATGGGACTTGGCTTTATAACAAAAGGTCCGATCGCAGTCGTAATTCCAGGAATTGGAATTGGCGGGGATATACTTTTTAGAAGAGACTGGAAAAGACTTCTGGGGATGAAACTTTTCCCTGGAGGGATTTTAGCATTACTTCCTCCATTCTTATGGTCTATTCCTTTATATTTGGAATTCAATACTTACGGACCTTATTTCTTTCTTTGGGTCCAATCTTTCGGTCGTTTTTACATCAAGATGTACGACCAAAAGTTCAATCCACTCTTCTTTTACTCCAACTTCTCATGGGCGTTCGGAATATTCATACTGCCTCTTGTCGCCTGGATAGTGTCGAATTTGATCGGATTTGTAAAAAAAAGGGGCAAAGGTCTATTCTCTAATATTCGAAAAAATGAATGGAAGGATCAGGATTTTGTTCCTGCGTTCTGGTTATTCTTATTTTTGTTCTTGATCAGCTTTTCCAAATACCAACTTCCTCAGTACATTTACTGGTGCCTTCCTGCGGGAGCGGTGATCGGTTCCGGATTTTTACTTAAACTGATCGAAAGTCCTCAAGGATCTCTTTCTTTTATAGGTAAAATTTTAGTTTATCTGACTAGTTTGGGATTCGTATTCGCTGGGATCTTATTTCCTATCTTGGTTATGGATGTTCCGGTTTCCTATTATGTTTGGGTGGCGATTTATCTAGGAATTGCAGCAATCATTCTACTGTATTTCAAAACGGAAGCGGTGCTTGGAACCTTGGTGGTATCCGTCTCCTTCTTCTTTACTTTGGTAAGTTTGTATGCGTATCCATTGCTTGTTTCTTACCAACCTTCCAAAGAAGTGGGGGAGATCATACGAGAAGCGGAACCTGGAAAAGAAAAGTTTTTGATGTTCGGAGTTCCTGCCTCTAAAAGATCTTATGCGTTTTATTCTAAACGTATCACTAGGACCTTATTTGATCCGGAAGTTCTTTTCGAAGCTCTACAGAAGGATGGAGAAAGAATGATACTTATCTCCGAAAAATATCTGCCTCATTTTGATGAGTTCACTGCGAATCGAGTGGATCTGGATATTTTTGCTGAATATGAGAGTTATAAGGTGGCAACTCCTGAGTTCGGTTTCTTCTTAAAATCTAAAAGAGATTCTTTGACTACTAAGGTATATTTAGGAAAGATCCGCTTTAAACCTGGAAAAGAGGCGGCAGCTTCGAATTCTAAATAATACTTTTTTTCTAAATTTAAGAAAAAAAGTATAAGGGAAATTTTGTAAACCCACCGAATTCTTAAGTAGGCTTTGTTATGAGCCTGGTTTGGTTTTGGTCCCAGGGTCCTCCTGGGGCTACTTTTCCCTTTTACTGTATTTCTTTTTTCACACAGAGTTCACGGAGAACACAGAGCCATAGGAATGTTTAATTTCCTGAAATAATTTTTTTAATCACTAATCTCAGTGTTCTCTGCGGGCCTCTGTGCGAAAATCCATAAGTAATTCTCGACTTTTAATCATTCTGCTTTTAAAAATGACGAATGAATTTTTCCCGTTCCATATTCCTCGGTGCGATCTTATTCTTATTTCAATGTGTCATATCTCCCATTAAAAACACTCCTATGAAGGAAGAGAATCGTATCCTTTCTTGGGATAAAAGAGAAGCGGAAGCTGTTAAAATCCTAACAGATCTGATCCGGATCAAATCTGTAAGAGGAAACGAAAAACAAGCCGCAGAATATATCAGATCTATTTTCGAAAAAGAAGGTATTAAGACTAAATTTATCTCCGAGCCAGGGCATCCGGATAGAGTGAATCTGATCGCGGAACTGGAGCCAAATATTCCAACTTCTGAAAAAGGTTTAATTTTAGGAAATCATTTGGATGTGGTAGAAGCAGATCCTAAAGAATGGACGGAAGATCCTTTTGCAGGAGTAATCAAAGAAGGCAGGATCCATGGAAGAGGAGCCTTGGATTGTAAGGGCCTTATTGCAATGCAGATCGTTTCTTTTCTGGAACTCAAAAGATCCACTATTCCACTTAAAAGAAAAATAATGTTCTTAAGTATGGCCGACGAAGAATCCGGTAGTGAAAGAGGTGCCAGGTTCTTATTAAAAGCTCATCCGGAATTATTTAAAGGTTACGGATACATGTTGAACGAGGGAAGTTTCGGCACCAAGGATGTTGCCATTCCTGGAAGTATCATCTTCAATATCCAATATGCAGAAAAAGGAAATCTTTGGTTGAATGTACGAGCAAAAGGAGAGCAGGGACATGGAAGTACTCCCAGCCAAAATTATCCGGGCCTTAGGCTTTTGAGATTTTTAACGGAAGTTTTAGAATATGATACTGATATTCGTATCTCGGAAGAAACCCAAGGATTTTTCTACCAATTAGGAAGTATCAGCTCTTTTCCTAAATCATTTATATTAAAAAATTCAAATATTCCGGTTTTAAGAAGATTATTATACGGACCTATTCGAGCGAGCAGGCAACTAAGTGCTATTACCCGGAATACTAAAGCTGTTTCCGGCCTAAAGACGGAGGAAGGTAAAGGTCATAATGTACTTTCTTCCTTAGCGGAAGCAAAACTGGATGTGAGACTTCTTCCTGGGTTTGATCCTTTGGAATATTTGAAAGAGATCCAAAAGGTCGCAGAAAAATATGAAGTGGAAGTAGAGCCTGCGGCTACAGTGCCTACCGATATTTCTACACTAGATTCTATCTTATTCCAAAAACTTGCCTCGGTTGCGACTCGTAAAATTCCCGGAAGTGTTGCGACTCCGTTTATTTCTCCCGGCAAAACGGATAATGCTTACTTTCGTCAGATAGGCATGGAATGTTATGGGTTGATCCCTGTTCTACTGAACGAAAAAGAACTTACGATGCTTCATGGTAAGAATGAAAGTATTAGTATAGAAAATCTAAAATTGGGAACTCAGATCTTATTCGAGATATTATACCAAATGAACTGAGGCCTTTTTGCTTGTCAAAGAAACTAGACCGAATCCTTATGTTCGAAAAACAAGAATTGGATCTGCCTTGGTTCGCTATATTATTCCCTATATCTTTTTATATTTATTTTATCTGCCGTTTAGGATTCTACCTTATAGAGCATGTTTAGTCTACGGAAGATTTTTAGTATGTCTTCTTTATCCTCTCGCTAAAAAACATCGTAAGATCGCTTACGATAATATTTCTTACGCGTTTCCCGATTATTCGGAAGAAAAAAAGAAGGAACTCGTATGGAAAAGTTTTCTTCATATAGGTAACCTTCTCGCAGGTACTTTATTTGCTCCTCGTTTAAGCCGCAAGTGGATGGATAAATATCTGGTTTATGATGCAGAGTCTTTGGCAATCGAACAAAAAACGATCCAAGAAGGCGTAGGAGTTGTTCTGATCTCGGGACATTTCGGTACTTGGGAAATTCTTGTGCAGTTCATGGGAATCAGAATGAAGGGAGGAGGGATCTATAAAAAAGTCCGAAACCCTTTCGTGGATAAACTCATTCATAAATTAAGAAGTAAGAATGGAATTAAATTAGTTTCCACAGAAGAATCCAGCCAAGTTACTAAAATGTTAAAACAAGGATACTGGGTGGGATTCGGTTCCGATCAGAATGCAGGTAAGGTCGGGATCTTTGTGGACTTCTTCAATCGAAAAGCTTCTACTTACCAAGGTCCCGCTTTGATGGCATACTTAACCGGCGCAAAAATGTTGCTTTATTCGGTTTTATGCGGAGAAGGTGGAAAGGTTATGGTCCGAGTAAAGGATCTTGGCTTTGTAGATAAATCCGCGTTCTCGGACAGGGAAGCAGCAATTCGTCATTACACTGAAGTTTGGACCAAAGCGTTAGAAGAAGAAGTGAAGCTGTATCCTGAACAATATTTTTGGGTACATAGAAGATGGAGAACCAAACCGGGGGATTTCCCGGGTCAAATTTAGTCATGGTCCCTGCGATCCCGATCATCTCATTTACGATCTGCGTTTTTTCCGCATTTCTGATCTTTACTAAAAGACCTAAATATTCTTTCGATTCTATTTATTCGATATTTATAATATTCCTGGCAGCTCCTCATCTTGGGCATTTGCTTGTCCATCGATTCGAATGGGGTCCCGAATTTTTGGATTTTACTATTCTTTTCCCTTATACATACGGTCCATTATTATTATTGTATATTCAAAATCTAACGACTGAAGGCAGGGATTTTAGGAAAGCGGACCTTCTTCATTTTATTCCTTTTATAATCCTGCTATTTATACTTTTTGCTAAATTATTCATTATCCAAACTGATGATGAATTTTCTCCTCATGATTGGCATAGACCGAGCAGGGGATTTCATCCGAATGGCGGGTTGCTTGTCACTTCTATGCTCGTGTATTCTGTTTGGACATTTTTACTTTTGAATAGGCATAGAAGGAATATGGTAAATCATTTTTCTAATATAGATAGTATTAAGGATTTACGATGGATGTTTTGGAGCCTGGTATTATTCGTACTGTCCACAGGAGTTCATATTTTATTAGAAGGTTTGCTGCTCACAGATCTTCCACCTGAATCCTACCAACCCCGTCTGGTTCGAGGTGCGGCAGTGCTCGCATTCTCCGTTTTTTTCTGCTGGTTCGGCGTGAGGCAAACTGTGGTTTACACTCATAGAGAGTTACATGCGTTTAAAGAAAGAACTTTAAATGAAGAAGAGGAAGTGGAAGAAGATCGTAAAAAATACGAAAAATCAGGACTGAGAGAAGATATGATCCCTGAATATCTTTCTAAGATCCGAAATTATATGGAGTCCGAAAAACCTTATAAAGATTCTGAATTCTCCATTGATCTACTTTCCGAAAATACGGATATTCCTAGATTCTATATCACCCAAATATTAAGTGAAACGTTGGAAACAAATTTCTATAATTTTGTAAACGAGTATCGGATCAAAGAGATCATCTCCGCTTTGGAAAATGTTTCGGAAGAACGTCCTAATTTTTTGAGATTGGCCCTTGAGTATGGGTTCAATTCAAAGTCTACTTTTAACACTTCTTTTAAAAAAGTCACAGGAAAGACACCGACCCAGTACCTGGAAGAAATTTCCAAAGTGGGTTCCGCCTAAAATCCTAAAAATATGGTTCGAGCCGATTGGGACGGTCGAATTCATCCGAAAGATTTCGTAGATTATTCTAAACTAATAAGTTTGGAGTAGTTATGCTTCGTTTACGATCTATTCTGTTGACTGCTGTTGCGGTTCTTGTTTGGAATTGTGATAGCTCCGGAGGGACCGATCTTTCTTCCGCTGCGGTTTTATTGTCTTCTTCCCAATGTAAACCTACAACCACCACTACAATGCCTACAACTTTGACGTCCAATACGTCCTGTCCGACTGCGATCAGCGAGACAGCGGATAATCTAGGTTTTGGAGGTCCAACTTGCGTTACCAGTATCCCCGCAGAGGCTCCTTGTTGGATGAAGACAAACTTTCACTGTGTGACCGTAGCGATAGTCGGTTCTAATTATGTAATTACAACTACCGATAGGCCTCCTCATTCAAGTTCTTACTATACTGGAGCCGGGGATAGTCCTTACTATGATAGCGCTATGGATTCGGGCTTTCATACGAATCCAAATCATATCATTGTCCAAAATATTACAATGACCATTCCTACTACTCCTACTGTCACTGATTGTTCTCAGTCCAATGCAGGGACGGATTCCGTGGGAATTACAACATTGGGAGTTGTGATCTTTAATAACCAGGCAGCTCCCGGAGATTCTTTTTCCACTGAATATTACACAATGGATCCTGCCCAAGGTCACCCTCAGAATACCGGAAAATATCATTATCATACTGAACCTTATAAGATCACAAATAATGATGATAATCTGGTTGGGCTCATGTTGGACGGTTTCCCGATTTATGGAAAGAAGAACCAATCAGGCTCCTATCCTACATTGGATTCTACCACTCATACAACTTCTTGTACTCCAACGGAGTTTCCGGATGGAACATACTGTTATCACGTTGAAAACAATACCGGTTATAACGGATACATTATTGGAAGTTACTTCAAGGGAACTCCAGGTTCTGTAGACTAATAGAGGTCGGATTGAAGTTCTATTTACTTGCGATCTGTTTTTTTCTAGTTGCTTGTGATCCTGCTCGGGTTGCAAGTACGGATCCTTCTATTACTCGAAATGGAAGGATCGTTTTTTATAGAGGAGAAAAGTTCTACGGACTTTTGGAATCAAAGTCGGAAGAATTAGGAGTTTTTCGAGTAACTTCCTATAAGAACGGTTTGCCTGATGGGATTGAAAAGGATGTGCATTCAAACGGTCAGGTTTTGGCGGAAAGAGAATTTTCTGCGGGGAAGAAGATCGGAACTCATCTAGGTTGGTTCCCCGACGGTAAAAAACGTTTTCATAATGAATACTTAGAAGGTCAGTTCCATGGTTCCCAATGGGAATGGAGAAATTCAGGGTCATTATATTCTTACGCAAAATTCGATCATGGAAAAGTGATCGGAAAGAAGATGTGGAGAGAGAACGGGCAGATCTATATGAACTTTGTGATCTATCAGGGACGAGCATACGGAATGACCGGTGGGAAATTATGCAGCCAGGTTAGGGGAGATGAAGATGGGAATACGATCCTATTCTAAAATTTTATTCTGCAGTTTGGTATTGTTTTCTATTTTCACCGCTTGTACTAAAGATCCGAAAGAGGAATATTCGGAAGAGATCACGGACTTCTCCGTTCCACAAAAAGACAAACTTCCTTTGTATTATGGAAAGGATCTGCAACCTATTTGGGAAAATAAAAACTCTTCTAAGCCTAGGGAGATTTCCAAATTTATAATGAAGGATCAGGAGGATCAGAATGTCTCGGAAGGCCATTGTAAGGGAAAAATTACCGTAGTTTCCTTCTTCTTTACTAAATGTGCAGGGATCTGTCCAACGATCACAAATAATTTGAGTTTGGTACAGAAGGAATTTGAGGCAGATCCTAATATCCAAATTTTGTCCTTCTCCGCTACGCCTAATCTGGATTCTCCTCAGGTCCTAAAAGAATACGGATCTAAACGAAAGATCCGTTACGAAAAATGGAAACTTCTCACCGGGAACCAAAAGGAAATTTATGCTTTAGCAAGAGATTCCTTTAATGCAGACACTGCGATCCCGAAAGAGGATGCTAAAAAGAAACTCACTGAAAATGATTTTCTTCATTCGGATCATGTTTATCTTTTAGATCCTCAACGTAGATTACGTGGAATTTATAACGGAAAGATGAAGTCTTCTATCCAAGAATTAAATTCGGATATAGAAGTTTTGAAACGAGAACTTTGATTCCGCAACAAACGTAAGACGCATCGAGTTCGCGTTAGCTGCCAAAAATGGAGGTAACACGAACTTGGAACCAATATTCCGGTAGTGCAGGGCAAATTGAGATCATTCTGATTGACGAATTAGAAAAATGTAAACATCCTTGGGTCATGAAAACGACAGAAACAGGACTCAAATATCAATTTCCTTTGGTAGGTTTTGAACAAGAAAAGCCTAAAACAAAAAACCAAATTCCGGCTAATAAAGTTGGAAAACCCAAAAAGAGAAAACTGGGAATCTTAAAAGGAAAAGCCTCCTTTAAGATCTCTGATGATTTCAAAATGACAGAGGAGGAATTTCTGAATCTGTGAATTATCTATTAGATACACATGCGATCTTATGGGTATTATTTCAGCCGGAGAATTTATCCTATAAAGTAGAATCAGAAATTCTAAACCACAGGAATCGGATCTTTATTAGTAGTATTTCTTTGTGGGAAATTTCCCTGAAATTTTCTTTAAGAAAGATAGACTTGCAGGGGATAACACCCGAGCAATTGCCTAGGAAGATTAGAGAAGCCGGGTTCGAATTTATAGGAGATTCTCCTGAAATATTTGCGAATTATTTTAAGCTGCCGACTGGAAAACATGCCGATCCGTTTGATCGATTTTTAGTCTGGCAGGCAGTAAGTTTCAATTTTGTGTTCATTACGAAAGATAGATATTTAAAGGAATATAATCCTCTGGGTTTAAGATTGTTTTGGTAAAATAAAAATGCAACGACATTGGCACCTCTATCTTATCTAACGTCCTGTGTATATCTCCGGTGCAGGATGTTGGATATTTTTTTACATTTTGTATTACTGTCCATTATCTCTCTAATAACAGATCTGCACTTACGGGACAATGATCCGAAAGGCCTTTTTCTGCGCTTGGATTCCCATCGAAATTGCCGTCATCTGATTCAAACTTGGTTTGGACAAAACTTCCTTGTTGCCAATCCATATTCGTGATCAGATAATCTATAAATCCGTCATTATGCTGCCAACAATCCGATTTTTGTTTATAGTTCGCCACTTTAAGTTTTAGATTTCTTTGCAGGATTTTCAAAAGATCTACTCTTCTTTCCAGGACCTCGTTAAAATCTCCTAATAGGACGAATTTGCCTAGGGAGGGTAGTATATCCTTTAGTGCAAGTATCTGCTCCTTTCTTTCCTTCTTATCTTTAGGAGAATGGCCTGCTTTTAAATGAACGACTAGCACGGAGACCTTCTTACCATCAATGTTAAACTCTGCAAGTAGTCCTTTTCTGAGTCCCGGGCGAATGGACAGTTGTTCCAGTTCGCTGATAATAGGTTTACCCAGTTCCTTCTTCCAACAAAGCCCTAACTCTTGTGAATAACCCGGAGTGACGGTGGCTGTGCATTCATATTCGTTTATTATAATATGATGAAGTGCTGTTTCATTTTCTATTTCTTGGAATCCGATTATATCCGGATGGTTGGATAAAATGATCTTTTTGATCTTAGTAAAATCTTCTTCCGTTCTATGCTTTCTATCTTTAGGGAATTTGTGTGAATCTCCTATCTCATCATATAAAAAGTAGGAATTGAAGCTTGTGACTTTGAGTTTTTTTATAGGACCTTTCGCGATAGTGGAGATTGTTATTAGGAAAACGAAGGGAATTCCCAGAAATCGGATCAGTGCGCGGTGCATCATTCTTTCCAAATTAGATTTTTGAATTCATATTTTAGTTATATGAGAAAGTAAAAGCCAGAAATTTTCTTATCACCAAGAACGATCGTTCTAATCATATCTATCATAAACTTAGTTTTGTATTCGAGATCTTTTATCTTCTAAAATAGACCTTAATTAAGTATAAATAGTATCCATTTAATTGATACTAAGTCTCAGATAAAAATGCAAGAAATCGCCAAACCAATCGCGTTTTTACGCGTTTACTTGCAATTTTAACCGAAGCCAAAATCCTTGTTCCCAAACCTTATTTTGGAACCCACGGGACTTCTCACGAATGAATAAGAAAGCTTTGAAACTTTCGGTTCCGCTTATTGCTATTGCAGCAGTGGCTTACCTGATTTTTTCTCCCTCCAAATATGTAGGCTACTCTCCGGATCAGCCTATACCTTTTAACCACAAGATTCACGCAGGTGATAATAAGATAGACTGTCGTTATTGTCACACTGGTGTAGAAACAAGCGCGCATGCAACGGTTCCCAATACTTCAACTTGTATGAACTGTCACTCGCTTGTTGCAAAGAACAGCCCAGATATAAAATTTTTGAGCGAAAGTTACTCGAACAAGAAACCGATCGAGTGGGTGAAAATCCACGACCTTCCGGATCATGTTCAGTTCAATCACTCTCGCCATATCTCAAGAGGCGTGGATTGTTCGCAATGCCACGGCAATGTAGCTGAAATGGTCAAGGTCAAGCAGGTAGCATCCCTGAATATGGGATACTGTATCAACTGCCACCGGGAGAACAACGCTCCTACCGACTGTTCCACCTGTCACAGATAATCAGGAGATAGCATAACAGATGGATAAAAAGAATTTCCAGAAAGAAAAGAAAGCTCACTGGCTCTCCCTCGAACTGAAAGATAACGAAAAAGAAACGAAGGATCTAGCGCGCTCTGAATTTTTCACTTCTCCGGATCCAGTCATCGCAAGGATTAAGTCAGGGGAGTTCGATCGTAAGACCTTCCTTAAATTGATGGGTGCGGGAGTCGCAATGACTTCCTTAAATTGTGTACGCAAGCCTGTCGAAAAAATCGTTCCTTATGTGGATCTGAAAACTGACGAAGGTACTTTCGATTTCGTAAAACACGGACAATCATATTACTATGCTACCGCATTCAACGGAACAGGTTACTTAGTAAGATCTAAAGACGGACGTCCTCTAAAATTAGAAGGAAACGAAGATCACCCTGTATCTCAAGGTGCTCTCGGCGCTTCCGGACAAGCTGCTATTTTTGATCTATATGATCCGGACAGAGCACAAGGTCCTGCGGCAATTTCCGGCGGAAAAGTGGAGAATATCCAATGGGCCGCTTTGGATTCTAAAGTTCAGGAAGCTCTTTCTAAGAACAAGGGTAACACTGTAATCGTAACAAGACCTCTTGATTCTCCTTCCACCAAAGCGATTATCGCTGACTTCTTAAAAGCAGTAGGTGGAGGACAACATTTAGAGATCTCTATCACTTCTCCTGAAGATGCGATCTCTAAAGCTCAGGCTGCTTCTTACGGAAAGGCACTCGTTCCTAACTATAATTTCGAATTGGCGAACACTATCCTGTCCATCGATTGCGATTTTATGGGTGGATGGTTGTCTCCTGAAGAACACCAAAAGGATTTTGCGAAACGCAGAAACCTAAGAGATGGAGCAAAAGATCTTAACTACTTCATCGCTGCCGAATCCATTCCTACTATGTCCGGATCTAACGCGGATCTTAGACTTCCGATTCGCCCTGGCGACCAGTCCAAACTGGCTCTTGCAATCGCTGCAGGTTTAGGAGAATTAGGAGCGAACGCCAAAGATGTTACCGGAGCTTCTACCGTAGAAAGTCTGGCTAACGATCTTGGAGTTAGCGCAGAAGGTATCCGCAAAACGGCAAAATCTCTTTGGTCAAACAAAGGCAGATCTCTTGTGGTTGCGGGCGGTCTGGCTGCTTCTACCAAAGAAGCTGTGGATCTTCAGATCCTTGTGAACTTCTTAAACTCTACCTTAGACAATGACGGTAAGACTGTTGATTACGCTTCTCCTAAAAAAGAAGGTTTAGCGGATTATTCAGGTAACTTAAACAAACTTACTGAAGCATTAAAACAAACTAAAGTAGGAGTTCTATTCCTCTATGACACTAACTTGGTTTACCAAGCCGGTGATTCTTGGAAGGACCTTCTTCATAGAGCTGCTTTAACTGTAAGTCTTACGGATAGAGCGGATGAGACCGCACTTG
The DNA here is from genome assembly GCF_004770895.1 of Leptospira dzoumogneensis. NCBI lineage: Bacteria > Pseudomonadati > Spirochaetota > Leptospiria > Leptospirales > Leptospiraceae > Leptospira > Leptospira dzoumogneensis. The sequence continues at coordinate 818,110 of NZ_RQHS01000005.1, forward strand.
CTTCCAACTATCTGGCTTCCACTACTCATTTCTTAGAGTCTTGGGGAGATTCAGAAGGAACTAAGGGAATATTCTCTATCCAACAACCTGCGATCCGTCCTCTATTCAACACTCGTTCTTTCGAGGACAGCTTGATCGCTTTCGCAGGCGGATCTCTCGCCAACGAAAAATCATTTTACGAATACGTAAAGAACTCTTGGACCAAAAAGCTCGGTTCCAAACTAAAATGGGAAGATCTTCTCAGAGTTGGAACTACTGTAAGAGCTAAGGACCGCAGAAAAACTGCAAGTGCTACTCGAGGCTTCAATAAAGCTGCCCTGAAAAAGCCTGCAGGTTATCCGGCTGGGATTCGTTTGGCTCTTTATGAGACAAGCTCCATCGGAGACGGTAGAGCGGCGAATAACTCTCTATTACAAGAGCTTCCGGATCCTGTTACCAAGGTTACTTGGGACAATTATGTAATCCTTTCACCAGGACTTGCAAAAGAAAAAGGGATCCAATCCAATGATGTGGTTTCCGTAAAAACTACCAAAGGTTCTATCGAACTTCCTGCTCAGGTCCAACCTGGAATGCATAAGGATACGATCGGGATCGCGGTTGGTTACGGTAGAACTGCAGCCGGTAAAGTAGGTAACGAAGTAGGTAAGAACGCATACGTTCTGGCAGAAGATGGAGTATTCTCCGGAATTTCTGTGACTTCTCTCGAGAAGACTGGTAAAACCTATAAGCTTGCTTGCACCCAGCACCACCACGTTTTATCTCCAGGTTTCGGATACGAAGATCGTCCTCTGGTTCAATCTACTTCTTTGGAAGAATGGAAAAAGAATCCTTCTTCCGGAGTGAAAGAATCCGAAATTCCTAAAATCAAAAAAGACGGTAAGATGGTCTACGCAGTCGGAGCAAATCCGGTGCATGAATACCCTGGTTATAAATGGGGTATGGCTATCGATTTGACCGCTTGCACCGGTTGCGGTTCTTGCGTCATCGCTTGCCAAGTAGAGAACAATATTCCGGTAGTAGGAAGAGACGAAGTTAGAGTGGGTCGCGAGATGCATTGGCTTCGTATCGACCGTTACTATATCGGTGATCCTGAAAAACCGGAAGATCTACAGATCGCTCACCAGCCTATGCTTTGCCAACAGTGTGATAACGCTCCATGTGAGACTGTTTGTCCGGTTATGGCAACTGTTCATAGTTCTGAAGGGATCAACGACATGGTTTATAACCGTTGCGTTGGAACTCGTTACTGCTCTAACAACTGTCCTTACAAAGTTCGTCGTTATAACTGGGCTCAACACTGGTATAACGATACCGGAGCCGAAAAAGGATCCAGAACTCCTAGATATCTCGGACTCAATCCGGATGTTACGGTTCGTGGAAGAGGGGTTATGGAAAAATGTAACTTCTGTTCTTCTCGTATCGCGGAGAAAAAGATCCAGGCTAAAAACGAAGGTCGTACTTTGAAAGACGGAGAACTGAAGACCGCCTGCCAACAAAGTTGCGCGGCTGATGCCATCAGTTTCGGAAACACGAACGATAAAACTTCTACGGTATCCAAACTCAGTGCGGATCCTAGATCTTTCAGAGTTCTAGAGTATTTAAATGTCGGTCCCGCGGTCGCTTATTTGACCAGGGTAAGAGCTTAATCCGGAGTAATTAAAGCGCTATGTCTATACCTAACGCAATCAAAGAAGCCCTGGATATCCAACCCTTAGTCACCGGCGGCAAGTCCGTCCGTGACGTTACCGAGGATATCCTCAAGCCGGTCGAAGCTTTCCCCACTTCTCTGTGGTGGAAGGCTTTCATTCTGGCTCTTACCATTACCGTAATCGATTTAGGTATCATCGGATACTTGGTATACGAAGGTCTTTATATCCTTGGGATCAACAATCCTGTTGGTTGGGGATTTTTCATCGTAAACTTCGTATTCTGGATCGGTATCGGTCACGCTGGAACTCTGATCTCCGCGGTTCTTTATCTGTTCCGCCAAGAGTGGAGAACCGGTATTAACCGTGCTGCAGAAGCGATGACCATCTTCGCGGTATTAACTGCTGCATCCACTTTGATCATCCACATCGGACGTCCTTGGATGGGATTCTGGTTATTTCCTTATCCGAACGAAAGAGGACCTCTTTGGGTGAACTTCAGATCTCCTCTGATCTGGGATACTTTCGCGGTTTCCACTTACTTGAGTATCTCTCTTGTTTTCTGGTATATCGGTTTGATCCCTGATATCGCAGCTGTGAGAGACAGGGCGACTACACCTCTTCGTAGAAAAGTTTACGATATTCTTTCCTTTGGATGGGTTGGATCCAACAAAGCATGGTCTCACTTAGAGACTGTTGCGATGATCCTCGCTGCATTGTCTACACCTCTGGTTCTTTCGGTGCATACGATCGTATCCTTCGACTTCGCGGTTTCCATCGTTCCTGGATGGCACACTACGATCTTCCCTCCTTACTTCGTTGCCGGTGCGATCTTCTCCGGATTTGCGATGGTGGTTACTCTGATGGTAATCGCAAGGGAAGTCTTCCAACTGAAAGATTATATCACCATGAAACACTTGGAAAACATGAACAAAGTGATCATGGTTACAGGTTTGATCGTTGGTCTTGCTTACTCCACTGAGTTCTTCATGGCTTGGTATTCAGGAAACGAATACGAAGGATTTACCTTCGTAAACAGAGCATTCGGTCCTTACGGATGGGCATACTTCATCATGTTCAGCTGTAACGTGTTTGCTCCTCAGGTATTCTGGTCTAAAAAACTTAGAAACAGCATCCCTGTGATGTTCATCGTTTCCATCATCGTAAACATAGGTATGTGGTTCGAACGTTTCGTGATCGTAATGACATTACACGCGGACTTCTTACCTTCCAGCTGGGATAAATACATTCCAACGGTTTACGATTTCATGATGTTACTCGGAACCTTCGGTATCTTCTTCACTATGTTCCTTCTCTTCTGTAGATTACTTCCTGTAATCGCGATTGCGGAAGTGAAAACAGTAATGCCTCATAAAGATGGAGGTCATCATTAATGTATACTCCTAAGAAAGAACAGTTTCATACTTTCGAAGAAACAGAGCATGGAGTTTTCGGATTATTCGATACTCCTGCTCAGATCATAGACGCGGCTCAAAAAACAAAGGAGAAGGGTTACACCAACTTCGATTGTTTTACTCCGTATCCTGTTCACGGATTGGATGATGCAATGGGCCTTCCTCGTTCCGGACTTCCTTGGGTAACCTTCTTCATGGGAATTTTTGGATGCACTGTCGGCTTTGGTATGCAGTATTTAACTCATAAATACGATTGGCCGATCAATATCTCCGGAAAAAGTTTCAACGCTTGGTTTGCGTATATTCCGATCACATTCGAGTTTACAGTGTTCATGGCTGGACTTTCCACAGCTGCAGCTTTGTTCTTCCTGGCTAAACTTCCAAGAACCGGTCGTAAGGTTTTACATCCGGACATCACTACCGACAAATTTGCACTTTGGATCCCTTCCAACTCTGCGAATTATTCAGAAGGTTCAGTGACCGACTTTATCAAAGGCCTCGGCTCTAAACATGTCGAGACGGTGAAATAGGAGAATTTTGATGATTTCACTGCAAAGAATTTTTGCTCTTTCTCTCGCAGGTTTGATACTTTGGAACTGCGAGTCTAAGACTCCTCCTATGGAGTATATGCCGGATATGGCTGACTCTCCAGCAAGAGAAGCACAGGAAGCGGACTCTAATTTTCCGAATAATACTTCCTTACGCCTTCCTCCAGTAGGAGCAGTTCCTCAGGGATATTTCCCTTACGAGTATGCCGGTTGGACTCAAAGCTTGGATGCTCTCCCAAACAAGGGACTTGCGAATCCTATTAAAGGAGATCTGGCTACTCTTCAAAAAGGGGAGATCAAATACCAAACGTATTGTAGTCCTTGTCACGGCGTTAGAGGACAAGGAAACGGTACCGTAGTAGGTCCTGCTCCACGTTTGAATATGGCTCAATCTGACGGAAGCCCGATGGCTGCATTAACATCTGCAACCGCTAGAGCTTATTCCGACGGACAGATCTATCATATCATCACCGAAGGAAAAGGAGCTATGAAAAGTTACGCTTCTCAAGTTCCTTCCGATGATCGTTGGAAAATCATATTATATGTTCGTAAATTACAAGAATACGACAACAGAACGGCTGGTAAATAATGGAAGTTAAAGTAGAACAAAACTTAATCAACTTTAAGTTGGATTCCAAAACCAGAAACGCTCTGGTCGGAATGATCCTCGTAGGTTTGGCGAGCATTGGTCTTGCGGCTTTCGGTCTTGGACATCCTGAACTTCGTCATGAAGGCGGCCATTCCAACCCGGCTTGGTCCGCATACTTAGTCGGTGTATTCTTCATTTTGGGAATTACACTTGCAGGGATCTTCTTCACCTCTTTGGCACATATCACCGGTGCTCATTGGCCGGTAACTCTACGTAGAATTTCCGAAGCGTATGGATTGTTCGTTCCGGTTGCAGCGGTACTTCTTCTTGTTCTGATCTTGGGAGCTCATGATCTATACGAGTGGACTCACGCTGAAGCGGTAGAAGCTGATAAACTTCTTAAACACAAAAAACCGCTCTTAAACATCGGATTTTTCTCCGTGATGGTGGTTGTTTTAGGAGCAGCTTGGTCCGCATTCGGATATCTTTTCTATAAGAGATCCGTTTCCCAAGACAGCGACAAAGACGTGGCACATACGCAGTTCAATGCGAAGTTAGCCGGAGGATATATCATATTCTTCGCACTTTCCTTCTCCTTAGTTTCCATCATGTTGGTAATGTCTCTTACTCCTCACTGGTTCTCCACCATGTTCGGAGTTTACTGCTTCGCGGGAGCTTATCAGGCAGGACTTTCTTCTTTCGTGATCATGGCGTATTATCTGAAGAAGAGAGGATTTTTAGGAAACCTGGTGAATGAGAACCATATCCATGACTTAGGAAAATTCATACTCGGTTTCACGGTATTCTGGGCTTATGTTGGTTTCTCTCAGTTCATGTTGATCTGGTATGCTTCCATTCCGGAAGAAACTTTCTTCTATGAGCAAAGGTTAACCGGCGGATGGGAATATCTGACTTTAGCATTGCCTGCAATCAAGTTTGCAGTGCCTTTCATGCTCTTGTTAAACCGCCCGAATAAAAGAGACATCGATTTCCTAATGAAAGTTTCTCTTTGGGTCATCTTCACTCAAGCTACTGAAATTTTCTGGCTGGTTTACCCTGCTAATTTCGTGGACTTCTCCTTTGGAGGATACCTGGTATCTCTGGGATCCGTAGTAGGAGTGATCGGATTATTCGGTCTGGTAGTTCTGAAAAGATTGGAAAAAGCTCCTTTGATCCCTGTGGGAGATCCGAGATTGGAAGAAGCTTTACACCATCACCAATAAGGAAAAGGATCATGAAAAAATTAGCATTAAATATTACGATCCTCGGAATTGCAGCTCTCGCATTGGGAGCATGCTCCAACACTGCTCAAATCGTGGGGAATATCAACTGCCCTACATTAGAAAAAGATAAGTTGGATCCTAAAGTTGGAATTCTTTCCGATGACCAATCAAATCCTGTTCCTGTGGAATTCCTTCCTGTCGGAACTGTAGTAAAGGTTTATGATTACAGAAACCATTACTATATCGCGAAAAAATTGGTACGTATCAAAACCGAGAAAAACGAAGGTTGGGTAGATCCAGTTTGTTTGGTAGTCGCTCAGAATCCTGACGATTCCGTTTTCAAATGGGGATATCGTTCCGATTATAAACCTTTCTTGGACAGAGAAGATAGAGATAGATATAATCATAAAAACGATCCTAATGCAGGACCTGATTCAAAAGGAAGATCTGCAGACGGATTCGAGTATGATATTTATAAGAACCTTCCAAAAGACAAGGTTCCTCTTGCCGATCTGGCACCTGAGCTGAAAAAGTAAAAGAAGAACGTTCTTTTATCCGTTTCAAAATTCACAAAACCCCCTCCGGACAAAGGTTCGTTGGGGGATTTTTTTTATATTGGTCTTCTGCCATAATATTTTTTCCTTTTATACATTTCATAATTATCATTTATGGATCGTTCGAGGTTTGTAGATGATCAAATATAAGAAAAAATTGATATTGGTGATTACCCTATTTGGGATATTGGGATGCAACGCTCATTATTTCGTAAAATATCCCGATGAGAGCATAACTGTTCCGGTAGCTTTAAAGAAAAACGTTAAAATCGCTTATGTAGGTTTTGTTCCGTTTCGTTCTTTCGTTTCGGGAGTTTCCGGAAGGACAACCACGTATACGGCGGTTCTAGATAAGAGTAAACGTCTCTCCTTATCTGAAACGATCGCTAAACCAGCTCATGCTTTAAAAAGTAACGGGATACGTAATGACGTTCCTAAAGAGAAAGTGCAAAAATTCATTTCCGATTACCTTACTATAGTCAAAAAATCGGGTACTGAGGAATTAATTCATATAGTCGAACCGGTGAAGGACGGCAAAAAGACCGAAGACGGTAAAGATTCTTACACTGCTTATCTTAGAAATTTAGACGTAGATTATATAGTTGTAGGCGCTTTAAGTCCCGCATTTGAGGACATGAACTTTGCCTTAGCTTTTCCTCATTTGTTTAGCACTCTCTTCTCTATGGTGACCTTGGGTATATTCCCTTCATTTCAATGGGGGAATGCCGCTATAGATGTCAAGGTATATGATAAGAATTTAAATCAGGTTTGGCAAAAGGAATACGATGCATCCTATACAGTATTACGCGCTTTATGGATATCTTCTTATCCTAAAGAATGTTCGGAAAGGTTAAGTTGTATGGTGAAACAAAGAGAAGCTGTTCCTGGGTTCGTATATAGGGATCTGCTCCCACAAGTGGAATCCGACGTTTCCAATTTTGTAACTTCAAATTAATAAAATAATCTGATTTCCGGCTCCAAAAGCTTATTTATAAGAATGGGGCCGGAAATAAAAAACAAAAATAAAAAGACGGGATCAAGCCGATTTTATAAACATACGATTTGAATAAAAATGAATCAGATCCGCAAATTCGCCAGAATCCTATTACTTCTATTTTTTTCCTGTTCTATCATTTTTCATACGATCATTATCTCAGGTACAGTACCTTTTTCCATAGTATGGGGAGGAAGGCTGGAAACTTGGGAACAGATGATCGCATTTGAATCAATTTCCATTCTTCTAAATTCAATATTTCTAATAGTGATCGCACTCGACGCCAAATATATCAAACTCCGAATTCCCGGACGGATCGTTCGGATCGCGATTTGGATCATGGCCGCGGTCTTTTCTTTGAACACTCTTGGAAATATATTTTCTTTGAATTCCACCGAAACTGTAGTATTCACTCCTGTTACTTTAGTGATCGCCCTATGCTGTTTGGCTTTAGTATTGATCCCGGCTAAAGGGGGCCGGTTGGACTAACGAATTCTAAATTATCCTTGCCGAATTGACTCAATAATTTAACGTTATTCTCCCTATGAAGAATTTTCTTAGAAATTTATTTTCTCTTTTTTTAATCTCCGTTGTTCTTTTGTCGATCAATTGTAGTACACGAGTTTATCCGACGCTAGGCGAACCTTATGTTCGTAAGACCCTTGCTGAAAATCAAAAAAAACCAAAAATCGCTTATATCGGGTTTGCGGGTTTTAAAGAAGAGTTAACCGCTTCATACGGAAGGAGACGGACTTATACGGCTAGTTTAGACTATTCGAGTAGGATTTTAACCGATCCTTTATATGGAGATTTCGGTTCTGATGAGCTTGCAAAAGTGAGTCAATTCCGACGAGATATTCCTTCGCTAAAAGTTCGTAATTTCGTTTTTAGCTTTCTGGATTCTGTTCGCCAATCCGGTTTGGAGGACATGAAGAAGTATGTTCATATAGTGCCGCGCGGAAAAGAATATGATTATTTCCTAAGAGACCATGGATTTGATTATTACGTAATCGGGATTCATCTGCCTGCTTTTCCGGAAAGTGCGGAAGATGAAAATTTCCTCCATGCTCTTTCTTTTCCTTTTTCTTTCTTCACGCTAGGAATACTCCCGTTTGTTGGAAAAGGAAAGGCATATACTACGGTGATCATTTTTGATAAAAACCTAAATGAGCTTAAACGTTTTGATTATAATAATAGATTCACTGAAATATCTGCCCTTTGGATGCCTGCATCCAAATCTTGTGAAGTTTTGCGATGCCTTAACGGGAATAATGCGAGATCTATCAGGAATGAGCATATTTATTCGGGGCAAATTCCTGCTATTGAGAAGGACATCGAGTCGGTTATTTTCAAATAAATCCAAAATTTGGTTTTACCCGATAAATTTTTTACTGGTATCTAAGCTGGGAATTGGTTAGAGTTTCTGAATGCGTTTGCTCTTTCTCAGCGTCTTCTTTTTATTTTTATCCAATGCCTGCGCTTCCAGATATTCTCTTACCCAGACCGGTGATGTAGGAATTCCTACAAAACAACCTGCTAAAAAATTTAGGATCGCTTATCTAGGCTTTAATACTTTTAAATCCACTAAGGTAAAAAATCCAGATGGAACAGTGGACTTCGAAGCACTGTCAGATCCGTATTCCCGTACGATTAAAGAGCCTATCGGGGGGAGTTTTCCTATCCCTGGGGAAAATAAGCCGAACGGGATTAGAAAAGATTTGGCTCCGGAGAAAGTTGCTATATTCGTAAAATCTTTCTTAGAGGTGACTGGGCCTACGGGGATCAGAGAATTGGAAAAGTTTTTAGAGATCTCAAAAACAGGGGAGAATTATACTTACTACTTTAAAAATCTTCCTTATGATTATTATATCGTGGGGTTACATTACCCTGTTTTTGAAAAGACCAGAAATATTGGCCTGAACTTTGTAACAATTTTCTCTAGTTTATTCAGCGTTGTTACTCTGGGGATCCTGCCCTCTTACGAGGCGTATGCCGCAAATACTAAAGTTCTAATATATGATAAAAACCTAAATTTACTCAAAGAGCTTGAATACGATAATAATTACTCGGTTTGGAGGGCATTATGGATCTCTCCGAATCCTAAGGAATGCGGGATTGGAAGTTTAAGCTGTCTCGGAATGTTTAGCCCTACATTGGGAACGAATCCGCCTATGGTATTCGAAGCAAGTTCTCCTAAGATCGGTTCCGACTTAAGCGATTATATAAATACATTGAAATAAGAAAAGACACCCGGGGTGGTTTGGTTCCCCGGGATTAGAAGCTATTTAGCGAGAAGGGATGCGAGGATACTTTTCTTATCGATAGGAGAATCGAAAATAGAAGCAGAACAAACTTTGTAATTAGCGGCAGAAGGGCAACTTGCCGTTCCTCCTATCTTACATCCCGACTTCTCACATTTTTTACGGTTTTCGGAAGTATCAGAACCGGAATAGCTACAATAATCTCTACAATTTGAATTGGAACCTGAACCACAGATATAACATCCATCCGCATAAAGACCAAGTTTAGAATGAGCGGAAAAGATCAGGATGAGAAGCTGTGCAAGAATCAGTTTTTTCATATATTTCCCAAACTCGAAAATGGATTAATAATTTATTTCCAAAATTGAAGATAGTCAACCAATTAATTTTTCGAGGATTTTACCCTGCTTTTCACGTTCACCCGTTTGAGGGATACGTTAGTCGAGGTGAGTATTCCCTAACGGATAAAGTTCGGTAAAAAATTTTTTCCAAAAGAAAGCGATTTTGCCTGAAAAAAATCGAAAACGAAAGACATTCCAAGAATAAATCGTGAGTCGGTTAATTCGGAAAGGATCAATTCGCTTATTAAAAGAAGCCTAGTCGGATTATGCAATATTTTGAAAAGAATTCCAGAGCTTTAGATTATATCGTTTCCAAAGATCAGAAAAAGCATGTCATTCTGAAATATCTGCTGGACCAGGAACTTTCCCTCAAGATCTATCCTTTCGATCAAAAAGCCGTCATCAAAAAGTATTTGGAAGAGGATGAAAAGGTCCTGATCCGCATGCCTGAGAACTGGGAAGAAACAGGAGAGAAAAAGGTCTCCTTGTTCAAGATCCTAGCCAAGTATATAGAAATTGACTGTCAATTCCTTCAAAAAGCGGAGAAAGACCTTTACCTATTAAAGGTAGAAAGACTTGCAATTGCAAAATTGAATCGGGAAAGTCCTAGGGTCCAAGTCTCAAACGGCAAAGCTGTCGTTACGAATTTAATCACACCTAAAACGGTGATCGAAGCGAATATGTTCAATATTCCGACTCTGATAAAAGTGAATTTAGAAGATTATAAAAACCGCCTGAAAAAGAACAGTGCTGATAATATTGTGATCGATACATTTAAACCGGGACTGGATAGAAAGTTTGAGATCGTAAAACGTTCTCGTAAGTCTTTGCTCTTAGAAGATACACAAAACGTCGATTCTTATTCCGAGTCAGGGCCGGATCGTTTGGATTATTCCAAAGATATAGACGACGATATAGGAACGATCATCCGGAAATTTAAGGATCAAAAAATCGTTTCAGAACTCATTCGTCCTATCATTTACAAAAACCATTCCGATCAACCGATCCCGATAGGTTATATCTGGATACAAAGTAAGGATAGAAAACTCACTTCGGATTATTTGGCGGAATTAGGCAGGCTTTCGGATGAGGTTGTAGGCCGGATCAAGGAATCGAATACTATCAAGACCACTGAAAAATTTACGATCTTAGATGCTTCTGCCAAAGGACTTAAGGTAAAAATCCATGATCCGAACCTGATAGATACCTTACCTAAACAAGAGAGTTTTATCTTAGATGTTCTGTTCAAAATGCAGGCTCCTTTGACTGTTTCCGCGGCGATCCGTTGGTGGGGAAAAGACGAGGATGGAAATTTGACATTAGGTTTGGAGTTTAAGAGTAAATCGGATCATCCTGGAGAAAGAGACAGATATATTAAAAATTTGGAATTGATACAAAAGGGTTCACTTTAATCTAAAAGTCGAATCTACCCTGAGGATCTATTAGAGAGTCGAAATCCTTGAAAGATGCGAATTCCGCCCAAACTTCCCTAAAAACCCCGACTAATATTTTTCTGTAATATTCTTTATCGAAACCTGTTCTTTTGATCTTATTCGGATAGAGTTGCAGCTCTTCTTCCGGCATGTATCTTCTATCCTTGGTTTTTGATTTTTGGTTCAATACTAAATATTTAATTTTTTCCCCAGCCTGGACATCCATACCGAAATCTTTCAGTTTCATCATGGAGAGCGCAGTGGCTCCCATTACTTCGTATTCTTCCAGCTCTCTGGAGCTGGATTTGAGAAGTAGAAGATTTTCAGGAGGGATACAATCCTGTCGGATCATAGAATCATATTTATGATAGATGGATAAAATTTCGGATTCGGATTTTTTTAGATCTTGTATAGTGACCTTGGTCTTCATCCATTCCAACATTTCTCTTTGCGCGCTTGTGATAAAAGCGGGGAGGTCCTTTCTTCTGGCTCCTATTCCTCTACACTTCAATTTTCCGGATTGGAATCTTCCCATATATCTATTTGCAACGGGCATTTCTGGATCTTGGCTGGAAGGAGGAAAAAGTAACCAGGTATAGACTCCATCCACTTCCATTCTAATTTTGGTGCGCCTATATATTTCCGAACATAAGGAATCCAAATCGGATGTGCTTAATGGAGAAGAATCATAGTGTTTGATAAATATACTATCGGTGATCGCATGAACGAACTCATAACCGAATTCTTCCGCGGTTTCTTTGGCGAGTAGAAGTTTTTGTCTTCCGAACGCGTTTACACTTTCGTGGCTTTCTAATCTTCCGAATTTTGCGTTTCTATAACCTAAGTATCCGAAAGAAGTAACTAACATCCATTTTAAGCTGGCTTGTTTCGCTTCATAATCTTCTAACTGCCTTCCTGAAGTGACTTTGGATTGTTGTTTATAATAAGTCCTTCTGTCTATTATATGTTTTAAGGCTTCTGAAACGACTCCTTTACGTTTATCGCATATTCGATATCCTATATCCGGGGCTTTCGGAACTGTTTTATCGTTTACGCAGCATAGGCAGTTCACACATTCCGGAGAAATATTATGCATCGCCATGATGCTGGGATACATCTGCGCAAAATCCAATTGTGCAACATTCTCTGCCGTTTTCCCATGAGTAATATCCGGTTGGAAAACTAATCCTCCTTTGTCTGCCTCCAGTAATTGGAGTGCTGTTTTAGGAGCTTCTACCGCACTTTTTTGCCAAGGAACCAAGTAACCTCTTCTTAAGGCCACATCGGTCTCTATATAAGTAAGCGCTTTTCCCGTGGATGCTCTCGCCATTTTTTGCATAGGAAGCCTGGAAAGTCTTGCGAGTTCTATTACTCCCATTAGATCCGCTTCCTTATATACGAAGCTGTTTTTGGAATCTATATGCCATCTTCCGAATAAAGGATAAGAAGGTGCACGAAATACAATATTTCCATATGTAAAATAACTAGTTCCCTTGGTGCTGATATTCCTTCGGATCGGAGTTGTTCTATCCCTGTCTAATGCAGGTAGAAATCCCTGTCTTTGTGATTGGTAGAATATGTAGGGTAGAATAACCTGATCTCCGTATCTGGTCAGAAGAATGTCCGGATCTTCTTCCCTTAAAAGTGCATCTAGTTTTTCTAATAGTCTTCTGGGATTTGACCCGGATAGTTCATGGTAATCGGTTTCAGTTCGAACTATCAAAGGGTTGTTTTCTAGATTGATCCTATGGCTTTTTTTTAGCTCCAAATGTAAGGTCTTGAATTTGGGGACCTCATAATCCATTTCCGAAGGAGAATCTTCTGTCCTTACGTTTACGATCCTTTTTGCTCCGGGATCCTCCGTGTAATCTATTTCCATTTTACATAATGGAAATAGACCTTTCTGGAACATATAACTAGTAGGAAGATCCAGATCCGAATGATAGATCTCGAATTTTCCATACAAGGCATATAATTTGCGGCTGATCTTAGGCAGGATAGAGGGTTTGGTGATGACTATCCTTAGGACCGGAACAGTCTTATTCTCGTAGAATAGATTTCTATTTTCGTAAATAGGAACATCCTGAATGGCATCCAATTCAAAAAGACGTTTTACTAATTTTTTAAGTAGATCGGCTTCTCCTCTGGCATAAATGATCGGATTAAATTTATCCAAAAAGAGTTGGGATTCACCTGCTTCGTTTTTCAACCATAGATATACCATGTCCTCCGCATGATAAACGTCGAACAAATATCCTCTGGCAGTTTGGAGTTTCATTCTTGGCTGCGAAAAGTTTCCGATTCTTTTTTTAATCTGAGGATTTCTTTTTTTAGATCTATCATCATAGTAAGAAGCATGATATCGATCGGATAAGGAGAAGAAGCCATCACTCCTGCTTGTACTTGTAGTTTTGCAGTTCTGATCAATTCGTCGAAAATTTCCTGGTCCGGCTTACGAAGACCTCTTCTGTATTGTCCGAGACTTGACTCAATATACTGCATTTGCCTGGAATATGGAATAACTGTCCTACCCATAAATAAACTCCTGTTTGGAATTCGGATCCGTTCCGATCTCGTACGTAGATTTCGCTTTTCTGATCTTTAGATAGGAATGACCTTCCACTACGTTTAATTCCCAAAGATCTTCGGAGAGCTCTACTAATTTGGGAAAAATTTTTTGAAAGGTTGGATGAGTGTATTTTGTGGATTCTACAAGTACGATCGGAATACGTTTAGCGCGCATACGCTCCAATAATATTACCAATTTTTCCAAAAGAAAAAGACCCTCGTCGTCCTGAACATCTCCATCAAAGAACTGCTTGCAAGGAGCTAAAATGAAATAGATAGTATTCTCTTTTGTGGAAGAGTAAATCTCACGGACGGAATCCAAGATCTGATAAGGAGTGAATGCTCTTTGGACCAGGATTTTTTCTAAAAGAGCTTCGGGAGATACTCTTCTCTTTCTTGTCTCTTCCGTAATCGTGAATACATCGAAACGAATGGCGCAGTCCAAATTAAAAACTTGGAATCCGGAAACTGCAAATGCGTATTCCCAGAGAAGTGCCAATTTATAGATTCCCTGTCTTCCTGTTAAGAGCCCAACATTGTCTCTACTCCATCCTAGGACAGGACGAAACAACTGGTCTTGGAAACCCTCCAGGGGACCTAAATACATATATACTATATAAATGATATGTTAAAAAATGTAAAGTGATTTGATATGTGGGAATTCCAAAAAGAGGGTTTTAGGCTCTGGGCTACTACAATTATGTCTTGTCGAAAAAAATTTTCCAAAATCCTTGGAGCTATGGAATCAGATCATTTCAAAACGGTCCGCGCCCGTTCTGCGGTAGATTACCTTTTTAGGACCGTTCACCAACATCATTCTCAGCTTAGCCAAATGGCAGATCAGAAGGCAAACATTCTGATAGCAGCATCATTCGTAATACTTTCACTTTCCTTGGGATATGTCCAAAGACCTACCTATAGAACAGGCTTGTTGACACTGATGGTATTCATAGTAATTGCAGCGAGCTTAGCCATACTTGCAGTGATGCCTACCTTCAAACAAAAGAAGAACGGTAAATCGAATCCCTTGTTTTTCGGACATTTTGCTCCTATGAGTGAAAAGGAATTTATGAATAAGATGGAAGAGATCGCCTCGGAAGATTCTTCCTTATACGAAGCCTTGACTAGAGATCTATATCAGTTGGGAAAATCCCTCTACTTTACAAAATACAGATATTTAAGATGGAGTTATCGCTGTCTTTTAGTCGGCGTTACTTCTTCTATGGTCTTAATATTCCTGGAAATTAAAGGAATTCTTTAATAGGATCAATTCCTATGGAAGGATTTAAGATCTCCCTTCGAGATGGGAACTATGGAGATCTAAAAACTTTAGAAGATGCAGGTTCTGATCGGATAACTGCAGGATTTATCTTTTAGCGGGGGAAGATTGGAGAAACGTATGGAAGTTAGGTTTTTAACAACCCGCTACTTAATCTGGATCGGAACGAATCGATTTAAGATTTCCCTTACCACCCTGTTCAGTCTAGGTTTTCCTTCCGCTTCCATTAGGATCCAATAGGCATAATCGAGACTAAACATATCCTTGATATTCTTTCCGACCTTTAGCCATTGTTGTTCTATTCTTTTTTTGGCTTCTACGGTTAAGTTCGGATTCTTTTGGAAGTTTTCCAAATAGGAATAATACTCTGAAGTAAGAGAAGCCGGGATAGGGTCATTCCATTTTCTGCCCCTTACGGTTCTTTCCGTCTCCCAACGGAATTCCCCCAGTGTTTTGGTGACTACTAATGTTGCATTTTCAGTCATGACGACCGGGAATAATAATCTGCTGTAATCCTGGCTGCCGACACTTGTTTCTTGCCAAAGAACTCCTCTATTTCCGCTATAAGGTAGAAGGATACAATCAGCGAAAAATTCTTTTCGATATTGATCTGTTTGGCTTGGATCTGCATGAGAAATTACGCTCACTTCTCTATGGAAGATGCTTGTATCTATCTTTAAAACTCTTTCCGCATTCGATAGGACCTTACCCGGGAAAGTCAGATTGGATTCCGTTGCTCCGTAGAATTGGTCTTCGGATAGGATCGGATAAGCGAAATTCGGATTTAAGGAGACTCCTAAAAGTCCCATATAAAGAATATTCTCCAGTTCCCAGTCCAGAATATGCAAAAGATATTCTTTATTCATAATATTCTTCGCTTCCGATTCTTGGTTCCATCGCAGATTCGATTTTTGGATCTGATCGTAGGTTTGTCCCAGATGATTTTGGGAAGGATTCTTTTTACCGGAGAGTATAAGATTTAACCAATCAGGAAGAAGGTGAACTGAAAGTTTTACTTCCTGGTATTGGTGATCGTTGACTGAAGATTTTAATGTAGTGATCGCAAGTTCCAGATCCTGTAATCGTTTTGCGGAGATTAAACCTTCGTCCAGGAAGAAAAAATGTATAAATAGTAGTACCGGTTTGGGAATATTCGCCGCTTGAGAACGGAATTTTATAAAACAAACTTTGTATAGTCGTATTAATATTTTATAATCTTCTTGTCTATGTCTCCTGCGTATCAAGCCTGGGTGCTCTTTGTATGCAGTCACAAGCCTTGTGATCTCTTCGCAGACACCCGGATTTAACCCCGAATATTCTAAAATTTGGGCAAGGCTGTTTATATACTCGTCCGGTACAGCACCCGGATGTGCCGGCCCTGCAGGACTTGTTTTAGGAGCTTCAATCCATTCTTCATTTTTTTTCTCATCAATTTCCGGGGCCGTTTTGATCTGTAAGGTAAGATTTGTTCCTTCTTGAGAGATCAATATCGCTTCCGATTTGAGCCATTGTTTGTTCTCATCCGGCACTAAGATCTGCATTCTTTCGTATCTAGTAAGGGAGAATGTAGCTCCTATTTTTTTAGTATAGATCCTGGCTCGTATCGCTCTGTTTAAGGAACTTTCATCCAGTTCTTGGATACCTAATAAGGCGGGAAATCTTTCCTCTGAGTCCGTTTCTAAGATCGCAGTGATAAAGTTTTTGGCTGTGGATTTGTGATCTTCTATCAAATGATCTAAAGTATGCACGATCAATATATCTTTCCATGCCGGAAGATTACTTTGCTCTGCGAGAAACTGTAAAAATTCAGGAAGAAAATATTTTCGATACCAAGAGGGGTCTTCTGCTAATCGTTTTAGATCCGAGTTATCAACCTGGTCCAAGAACGTATGAAAAAGATTCGTGTCCCTGGAATTGAAATGGTGAAGTTGTAGTTTGGAAACGATCTTAGCTCTATGTTCTAATGCGAGATTGTTCTGTCGGCGTAGATAACGTTGTAATAGAAAGATTACGGTGAATAGAAGGACTAAAAAGATCGCTCCGCTGATAACTGGAGTCCAAGAGAACTCCGGCCAAATCAGGATAGGGTTTCCGGGATCCTGACCTAATATGAGCATGCAAAAATATTAAATAGGATTATAAAGTAGTCAAGATGTTTACTTAGTTTGGGAGCTCTTTCTTTTTCATTCTTTTTAGTATATAATCTCGAATTGCGAGAAACGGTCTTTCCGTAATGTAAAAAATCGGAACACAAACGACAAAAACAAATAATACCGTATA
This sequence comes from Leptospira dzoumogneensis, assembly GCF_004770895.1. Taxonomy (NCBI): domain Bacteria; kingdom Pseudomonadati; phylum Spirochaetota; class Leptospiria; order Leptospirales; family Leptospiraceae; genus Leptospira; species Leptospira dzoumogneensis. Next base: position 835,241 of record NZ_RQHS01000005.1, read on the forward strand.
AATTCCAAGAAGCAGGTAAGGTCCCGCTTCTAATCCGGATGGAAGATTATTTTTGAATATAAAACGAAGGGCAGCCAGCAAGAACATTCCATGCCAAAGATACATCGTATAGCTTGTCCGAGCTATTGGAGTGAAAAAGCGCGATCTGAATATAAAATTCCAGAAATTTCCTTCCAATAAACATGCGATGAATAAAATAGCGAAGCTGATTTGGAAATATGTATGAATGAATATCGAATGTATATTCGATCTACTCATCAGAAGCGCAATACAAAGAGATAACGCGGCTCCGATCGCAAAGCCTAAGTTTTTTGCCCGGCTTGCATTCTTTATGAACTCAGGTTTCCATCTTACAAGTTCAGTCAGTAACATCCCTACAATGATCGCGTCAAAACGGGACTCGGTATGAAAGCTGGTCCAATCCGTTGTAAAGTCGAAGTGATAATAGAAACTTCTGATAATCATTGGGATAAAATATAGTATGATCAATATGATCCTGCGTATTTCCGCTTTTTGTTTGAAAAGAAGAATGGAACATAGTGGAGGAACGATTAAATAGAATTGTTCTTCGATGGAAAGACTCCAGCCGAACGAGAATAGTCTATCGTGGAAAAAATTGGAAATGTATAAAAAATCGGTCCAAGAATTCGCTAGAGAGTTCGCTAATTTTTCTTTTACTACCAGGATTTCAGGGGACGGGGAGGTCATTTTTTCGCCGATTTTATAGACGGCTTTAGTTTGTATAAAATGAACAATTAGACAAATGTAATATGCAGGTATGATCCTAAAGGTACGTTTTAAGTAGAATTTTTTTAGATCGATCTTGGAATTTCTTCCGTATTCATCCAATAATCCGCCGTAGATCAAAAATCCACTCAACATGAAAAATAAATCTACCGAGGATTGTAAGTTTACGATAATTGTGGTCAATATCTCCCCGTCGGAGACTAAAACTTTTCCCGCTCCGGTCCCGAGGTGGAAAATAATCACCATAAATATAGAGAGAGCTCTTAGGCCATTTAATGAGGGGATCTCTGCTTCATTTTTAGCAAATAAGAATTTTAGCATGTATTTACCGTATTAATTAGGTGTAGAGGCGGATCGGGCCTTTAGCCGGGCAATCCATTTGTCTTTAAGACTTAAGAAAGGTCTCTCGATCAAATAGAATAGGATGGTACAGAATAAGAAAGTGAATAGAACCGCGACTATAAAAGTGGCGAAAGTTCTGGAGTAACTTAAGGATTGTATTACCGTTCCACAAACTACGGAGATTGCTGCGGAAGTCGGGTATAAATGCCAAAGATACATCGTGTAACTTACACGGGCGATAGGGCGAAATCCTGAAAAACTTAAAAATTTGCCTATATAAGAATTTTCGGAAAGGCTGACTAATACGATCCCTGCAAAGCCAAGATTTATACAGTTATAAGCGTAAATTTGGGTGAACGCGGTCTTTTGGGTCAAAAAGCCTATTGCCGCAAGAATAATAGAAGCAGCAAGGACAGTATAACGGATCGGTTTTTTCTGGGAAAAGTTGGAATAATGAGAAGAAAGAAAAAATTCAGAACATAACATTCCAGCAATAAGCGAGTCAAATCTAGTCTCGCTATGAGTGTATATAATATGTGTAGGTAAAATATCGAATTGGGAGTAGACTGCTCTTAATATGACCGGGATAAAATAAAGCCCGACGAGTAGGATCCTTCTTGTGGAATCTGAAATTTTAAAAAATAACAATGCACATAAAGGAGGAAGTATTAAATAGAACTGTTCCTCGATCGACAATGACCATCCGTAATCGAATAATCTTCCTTTCGTATAATTGGAAATATAGAATAGATCCGCCCATACATAGGAAATACTTTCGGTCAAACTCTGTTTTAAAAGGGTTTTGGAAGCATCTAAATTTTCCGCAGCGTTCAGGGATTTTAGCATTCCTCTCATGCTGAGATATTGTACTAAGAGAAGGAAATAGTAAGCGGGGAAGATCCTAAGAGATCTTTTGATATAGAAAAAGGATAGTTTTATGTTCCCGTATTTTACTTTTTCTTTTAGTAGATTTCCGTAAATTAGGAACCCGCTTAATATGAAGAATAAGTCGATCCCTGCGGTAAGGTTTTTTAAAGCGGTATCCAAAAAATACGGGATATTCGGGATAAAATGATTTGCCCCGATCCAGATATGGAGCCCTATGATCATCATGATGGAAATAGCTCGGACTCCGTTTAGGGCCGGATATTCCTCGTCTCTCTTCTCTGTAATATACGAAAAAAATTTCATAAGGCTCTCTTGTGTGTTAGCTTAGGGGATTAATCCAATCTGAAATTGGTCATCGGGAATTGTTGGGTGATCTCTTTCACACCGGCCTTGACTTTTTCCTTGGTCTTTTCGTCGTCCGGGTTGTCCAAGAAATCGCAGATCAGATTTCCTACTTTTTCTATATCGGCAGGCTTGAGTCCTCTAGTAGTCAACGCAGGAGTTCCTAAACGGATCCCGGAAGCAACCGCAGGAGGATTTTTATCGAATGGGATCGCGTTTTTATTCACTGTGACCCCAACTTCGTCCAATCCGTCGGCCGCTTTTGCGCCGGTTAAACCTTTTACGGAAACGTCCAGTAGAACCAGGTGGTTGTCGGTTCCGCCGCTCACTACTCTGAATCCTCTTTTTACAAAAACTTCCGCCAAAACTTTTGCGTTTGCGAGTACTGTTTCGATGTACTTTTTGTAATCAGGAGTTAAAGCTTCCCCGAATGCCACCGCTTTTGCAGCGATCACATGCATTAAAGGTCCACCTTGGATCCCAGGGAATACTCTGGAGTTTAGCACTTTCTCATTTTCTAATTTAGAAAGGATTAATCCACCTCTTGGTCCTCTTAGGGTTTTGTGAGTGGTAGTAGTAACATAATCAAAGCTATCGATTGGAGAAGGGTGATAACCGGTGGCAACTAATCCGGAGATATGTGCGATATCCGCCATCAGTTTTGCACCTACTGATTTTGCGATCTCTGCGAACTTATCAAAATCGATCGTTCTGGAATATGCAGAAGCACCCGCAACGATCAATTTAGGCTTATGTTCTTTTGCAAGAGAAGCAAGAGCATCATAATCGATCGTCTCGGTTTTAGGATCCACACCGTAAGGGATCGGTTTATAATATTTTCCGCTGATATTTACTGGAGAACCATGGGTCAAATGTCCTCCATGGGCCAGGTTCATTCCTAAGAAAGAATCTCCAGGTTCCATGGTAGCTAAGAAGACTGCCATATTCGCCTGGGCACCGGAGTGAGGCTGAACATTCGCATATTCTGCTTTGAAGATCTTTTTGGCTCTTTCGATCGCCAAGGACTCTACAGCGTCTGCGTTCACACATCCGTTATAATATCTTTTTCCAGGATATCCTTCCGCATATTTATTGGTAAGAGTGGAAGTATAAGCTTCCAGAACTGGTCTGGACACGAAGTTTTCAGAAGCGATCATTTCCAGGTTTTGTTCCTGTCTTTGGTCTTCTGCTTGTAAGGCTTTGAAAATTTCGGGGTCTTGTTGGGGAAGGTATTTCATTTTTTCCTCGGTGCTGCCTAAGAGAATCATTCTCCCAGAATATAGCCTAGATCTGAATATTTTTCCTGGAACAGCCGATCTGCCGCCTTGCGAACGTTTCGAAAGAAGGAAGGGTCAGCTTCGGTACCTATGATTTCAACCCCCAGATAATCCGCAAATAAAAGGGAAAGGTCTTGTTTGAATTTTCCGGGGGAAAATGAGGCTGGCAAGGAGGTCACAAATTCATCATGAGCTCTGCCTTTTCTATATTCAGGTTCTTCCGGAGGATGGGGTAGGAGGTCCGACACCAATGGGATCAGTCTGGAATCCAGGATCAGGGTCCCGTGCTGCACGATACAGTTCTTCTTCCTGAATTGAGCGTTACCCGAAATTTTTTTCCATACATCCGGAGATAGTTCCAAGGCAAGGTCGGACTTACCTTTACATTTTGTTTTTAGTCCTTGTCTGTTTAAAGCGGAAGATATCAGGCCTAAGAATATATTATAAGAGTTAGAGACAGGATATAGTTCCGGTTTTGTTTCTAAGGAAACAAAAAGACTGAAGTTTAGATTCCATCCCGGTTCATGAACAACTGTCCCGCCGCCGCTTGCTCTTCTGGCAATATACACAGGATCTTGGAGAGAAGGTTTTTTGGGCCTTTGTCTTTTTTGGAATTCGTTCAGGAAGTTTTCTATATTTTCTTTTCCTGCACTTAGTTCCGGTTTTTCAGAGAGACCCATTATGATGGACCTGGGTCCTTCCCAAAACCGAACCCCGCCGGAATATCCTCCGGATACTAGTTGGACTGCGAGAGCTTCTTCCAAAGCTAGATTATAATAAGGTGTCCGAATGGATTTTTGGTCTAGTATAAAAGTTCTCACTTCGAGACCAGAGTCTAACCGCCTATAGTTTTCGTCCATGGGTTTTACTACGGACTGTAGTCTTTAATCGGTTTATTTGAACATTAGTCCTAATCTTCTTTTTTAGTTTCTCACTCAGGGAATAATTCTGAACACTTTGTGCGAACAAAAATGAACCGCGTTCCATTTGTATTATGAAAATATAATATTAAAGTGCACTTTAAGTTTAGTTGAACTTCGGTCACCGTTACGCTATTTTTAGGAAAATTGGAACATTATCCTTTCTTCTCTTGTCCTAATTTATAGAGCATTATGAAAAATGAATATAGGATATTACTCTCGGTTTTCGGTTTTTATTTTGGCCATGTCCCTTTTGTTAGGGGCATGTGTGATAGACCAAGATACACATTCCAAAAAATCCAAATTATATAAACCTAGCTTTGCACTTTTCGGGGATAGCATCTCTGCCTTCTGGCCTGTAGAAGAACAGTTTCCTGAATTTGAGACTTATAAGAAGGCGTTTCCGGGCAGAAGGACTTACGAGATCCAAGAGGCAGCCAAAAACGAAACAGGGAGATATAGATCCTGTATGTTGAACGGCGGTGTAAATGATTTCCTGAATAATTTCGAACCCACTTGGGAAGAGGTCGACGCCACAGTACAACGTCAACTCAAGACCTTAGAAATACTGAACGACCACTGCGATTATATAATCGTTCTGAATGTATGGACCGTGCAGCTTCCTTGGCCTGTAAAGGCAGCGTCCATGATCAATTTAGAAATGAAGGAGAAGGTCACATTCTTACCAAGGATCGACCCTGAAGATCTGATCCATGGTGAAATGTTATTAGACGGAGGTCACTTAACCGACGAAGGTTATGGAATTCTTTCCCAAAGAGTGAGAGAATATTTAAGAGCTAGTTTGCCTGAATTCTGGCTGGAGTTCTTATGAAGTTTCGGTTCTTATTTCTTTTGGTATTCCTGAGTCCAATTGCGGAAGTTTTGGGCTCCGATAAGAATGTGATCCCTTATCCGGTATGGGGACAATCCGTCGGAGTATATAATATTTTTGTAATTAGTGCGGATGCGAAAGAATATAGGAATTCTAAGGATTATGATCGAAATCGTAATATTTCTGTGGATGGGGAATTGAAATTAGGAGATCATTTTTCCGTTTCTGCGGGGTACGGGTATGTGGACCAATACGCCACAAGAACTACTCCTTGGAGCGGTTGGGATAGATGGAAGGCAGGCCTAAAAACTTTTTTCACTTTCGGAATATTTTCGATAGGAGGAGGTGTAAACGTTTACGGACCTTCTGCATCCGAACCTTGGATCGGAGAAAGAAATCCCGATCTATATTTGGTCCGTCCTCATTTGGGTTTCGTGTTGGATTTCGGTAGAACCAAGTTCCAAGCATTCGGTTTATACGAAAGAGAAACCGATTCCAGATTCAGAGATCCTGTCCAAGAGAAATATTATCGTTACATGGAAGCGGGAGCTACTTTGTCTTACGAAACAAATTCGAATTGGATCCTTCTTTTAGAAGCTACCTATCGTATGGCTGTAGAAGATACGATCTCAACTCCTCGTTCCGATTCATTCAATCTTCATCCGGGAGTTCAATATAAGGTAGGAGATGGAGGTAGAGTTTTCCTTAGCGGTTTGTATGGAATGAGAAGGGATAATACATACGACCAAGGTTTTAAGGTCGGCTACCAGCAGATGTTTTCTTTCGAGTGAACCTGGCCGAACTCAATCTTCGACCTTATAGTATTTGCTCGAAGCTTCCTTCAGGAATTTTTTCTCTTTTTTGTTCAGGGAATTCATTCCTTCTTTGGAAATTTTTTCTAAGAGACGATCTACTTCTTCTTTTGCCTCTTCTCTGGTTTTCATCTCTTCTTGCCAGCGGACCATTTTTCTTTTTTGTCTCCATCTGGAAAAAGAGAAGCTTGGGAATTTAAACCCGAATCTATATTTTACTTTAGTATAATATAGGAAATAGAGTCCACCGGCAGCGAATCCGCCTATTCCGTTTGCGATCGGAGTTCCGGATTGTAATCCTAATAGTACGAGAACCAGTAATATTAAAACTGCCAGGTATTTTGCTTTGATCGGGAAAATTCCCCAGAACAAAAGTTCTCTATTGGGCCAGATCAATGCGTAAGCTGTGATCAGCCCGTATAGAACCGCGGAAATCCCGAGTACTGTGCCTTGCTGGAATCCAAATAGGGAGGCGAGCACTGTAGCGACCCCGCCTCCGAAGATACAGAACATAAAATAACGTAAAAAATTCCTGGTTCCCCAATGGGATTCTAACGCGGACCCGAACATCCAAAATGCGAACATCTCGAATAGGAATCCGATCAGCATATTAGGAGAATGGAAGAAGCTGTAAGTCAGTAGCTGCCAGCCAAAAAACTTTTCTAGGACTAAACCCGGAGTCAGTCCGAATAATCCCAGGATTGCCAAAAGAATAGAAGGGGCAGCCAGGCTTAGAATAAACTCTATCCCGAAAATCGCTATGTTTAAGATCAAAAGTTTACGAACGAGGGGAGAGGTTGAGACACCGAATCCGCTAGAGAAAGACGCCATTGCCTTCCTAGTTTTCATTTTTCCTTTCGAACGACAACCTAAATCCGGATTTTGTTTCCTTTGACAGTTTGGGCGAAATATAGTAAATGTTCCTAAGATGGAAATCTTCTTGTACGGAGTCCGGGGCTCTATTCCTGCCCCCTTATCGAATGAGGAATACAGGGAGAAAGTAATTTCCATATTGAGACTTGTCGCCAAGTCGGAGGGAAAAGCTTTCTCTTCTCCCGAAGAATGGTTTGATGGGTTGCCTGAACCTCTGAATTATGTGGTCGGCGGAAATACTACCTGTGTTCGGATTATCGGTTCTTCCGGGGTCGAACTGGTCGTGGATCTTGGAACTGGAGCCAGAGTTTTGGGAGAAGACTTGGTCAAAGAAAAATTCGGACAAGGAAAGGGAGAAGCTTCCGTATTTTTCACTCATACCCACTGGGATCATATTCACGGGATCCCGTTTTTCAAACCGTTATATATTCCTGGAAATAAGTTCACCTTCTATTCTCCCCTAGAAGATCTTCCGGAGAGATTAAAATACCAACAAGAACCCAGATTTTTTCCGATCCATTTCGATCATTTCGGTTCAGAAAGAAATTTCCATAGACTCCAAAAAGGAGAAGTCCTGGAAATCGGCGGCGTTAAAGTAGAATGGCTGGCTCTCAAACATCCCGGCGGCTCCATCGCTTACAAATTCACCGAAAACGGGAAAAGTTTTATTTTTGCCACCGATGCCGAGTATAATGGTGAGGATTTTCCTCTCATCCAGGAGCAAAAACCTTTCTTTAAAGGGGCGGATCTTTTGGTTTTGGACGCTCAGTACACTCTGGACGAATCCTTCCAAAAATTCGATTGGGGCCATACTTCTTATACTATGGCGGTCAATTGTGCTTCTTCCTGGGAGGTCAAAAAACTGGCCTTGACCCACCATGAACCCGCCTATTCTGACGAAATTTTAGCCATCATCTTGGATGACGCCAGAACCCATGCTGAAAATCTTGGAGCTAAGGACCTATCCATTGTACTGGCTAGAGAAGGAATGAAATTCAAACTCGTATGAATCTATTTAGCGAAGGAATTCACAGAGCTACAAAAACACTTTTGGTCTTAGCCTTATTGGGCGGTCTTTTTTTCGGATACATTATCGCAGAAGTGGACGAGGGGGGAGAGCTTGCCATCTTAGCTTCTTACCAACCTACTACTCCAACTCGTTTATATGATATCAATGGTGTTGTGTATGCGGAGTTGTATCGTCATAAGCAACAACTTCTAAAATACCAAGATATTCCTCCTCATGTAGTCCAAGCATTCCTCTCGGTCGAAGATAATAACTTTTTCAATCACTTCGGGATAGATTTTTCCGCGATCCTTCGCGCGGCAGCAGTCAATGTGATCTCAGGCAGGATCAAACAGGGTGGATCCACTCTTACCCAACAGCTTGCTAAAACCGTTTTGAATAATAGGAAAAAATCCTTTATTCGTAAATTCGTAGAGGCTCTGTTCACTCTTCAGATAGAACAGGAATATTCTAAAGAAGAAATATTAGAAATTTATTTTAACTTAATATACCTGGGTCATGGGACCACAGGGCTTGCTTCCGCGGCGGATGTGTATTTCCATAAGGATGTTTCCGACTTGGATGTGGCAGAAGCTGCACTTCTTGCAAGACTTCCTAAGGCCCCTGTGGATTATTCTCCTTATAAAAACCCTGCGGCTTCTAAAAGAGCTCATATAGAAGTCTTAAAACTGATGGCTTCTCAGGGATTTGTTCCGGCAGATAAGGTCCAAACTATTCATGACGAATTCTGGGAAAAATACTGGCCGATCGTAATCACTCAATCTCCTTCTCAATCTACTTGGGGGACCAAGTTGAATAGGGCTCCTCATTTTACCGAGTTCGTAAGACAGAGATTATTAAAAGAATTGGGAGAAGATAGGATCTACAGCGGTGGTCTCAAAATTTACACCACTTTAGATATCCGCAAGCAGGAGATCGCTCAAGACGAACTTCGCAAGGCCCTCAAAAAACACGATGACCTGGTTTCAGGTGTTACAGTGAATTATGCGGGCGGTGCGGATCGAGGTCTTGTCGGACTTTATAATTTTATAGGTTCCTTATTCCCTGTGGCTCCTACTTTTGTAAGCCGTTTGGATGATAAGGCGAACTTTAGGGTGGCTCTCGAAAAAGAACTTATCGATTCAGCAGATGTGCTCAGTTTACTTCTTCCCGCGGATAATGAATCTGCCGCATTCACCGAATTCCAAAAAAGATCCGCAGTATTCGGCAAAAACCTTCACGTAGAAGGCGCTGCTATCACTATAGATCATACCAACGGCTATATAGAAACCATGGTCGGAGGTTATGAATTCACTCCTAAAAACCAATTCAACCGTGCGGTCCAGGCGAGAAGGCAGACTGGATCTTCTTTCAAACCTTTCGTGTATGGAGCTGCGATCGCAGAACGTATCGTAGGTTCCGGAACCGGGATCATGGATGCACCTTTGACCACGCTTACGGAAGAAGGAGAAGGTTGGTCCCCTCAGGATTTTGACGGGGATTTCCAAGGAATGGTTCCTCTTTCCAGGGCGCTTTCCATGTCATTAAACATAGTTTCCGTGCAGGTGTTCCTACGCACGGGTGCGGATGCTGTCATAGATTTTGCTTCTCGTTTAACAAAAGCTGATAAGAGTAGATTTATGCCGAGCCCTGCTCTTGCATTGGGAATTGCGGAACTTTCTCCTTATGAAATGGCGGTGGGATATTCTATCATCGCAAATAAGGGAAGAAATGTGATCCCACTTTCCGTTCGGTATGTGATCGATCAGTCAGGAAATGTAATTTATAACGAAGAACTAAAAGTCAGAGAAGAATTAGATAAAGAAGCGGAAGACGGTTCTATCCAGATCATTAGCGAAGGAACAGCCTATATTCTTCGCAAAATGTTGACCATGGTTGCCATGGGTGGAACTGCAGCGAATGGACTTCATTCTCCCGACCAAGGAAATTACAAAGGGATCGCTGCCGGAAAAACAGGATCCACTTCTTCTTTTACAAATGCTTGGTACTGCGGATTTGATCCTAAATTGACCACTGTCATTTGGCTTGGATTTGATAAGAGTTCTATCTCTCTCGGAAGAGGTCAGGCTGCAGGGGTTCTTGCGGTTCCTATCTGGGGAAAAATGTACCGTCGTTTCTATAACGGTGAGAATTATCCAACTTTCGAGGATGAACACGGCCTGGATCCGCAGCCGGAAGAAGTGCAAGGTGGAGGAACCTGTGCGTATAATGGACTGTCTCCTAAACCGGGAGTATGTCCTGTTACCCAGAACCTGACCTTAAAGCCGATTACTGTAGCAGGCGTGACAAAATCCGTCCAAGCAAACCGCCAATGCGATGGAGACCGGGACCATCATAAGTCAATAGATTTCAGAGAATTCCTGCAATTGGAATACCAGATCAGCGACGAAGAGATCGGAAAAACGGAACGTAAGTTTAAACCGCAAGCGGACTAAAAATCGAGTGCGATTTCGGGAAAATTCAACCAAAACACCGATTTGACAAGAACGGCTTTACAGAATTTTTCCGCTTTCCGAAAGTGAAATGGAGGCGGTCCCGGAATGGGACGTATACACCGACCTCCGTAGGATCAAGATGTCGATAGAGATCAAGGTTCCCGAAATGGGTGAGTCCATTACGGAAGCAACAATAGCAAACTGGGTAAAAAAAGAAGGCGAGCGAGTAGAACAGGACGAGATCCTGGTGGAATTGGAAACCGACAAGGTGACCATGGAGGTGCCAGCCCCCTCGGCGGGAGTTCTCCAAAAAATTAACAAGAAACCGGGCGAGACGGTCAAGATCAAAGAAGTGATCGGAATCATTGACCCTTCTGCCTCTGCAAAAAGCACTCCTACTCCAAGCACTCCTTCCACAACAAATACAGCACCAACTAACACGACTAACGCAGCGCAGAATGATACACTTCCTCCTGCAGTTCGTAAATTGATAGATGATAACGGATTAAATCCTGCTTCTATCTCCGGCTCCGGTAAGAACGGACAGATCACCAAAGAAGACGTGTTAAACGCAATTGCAAATAAACAGTCTGCGGCCGCGGTTTCCGCGGCTCCGGCAGCGGCTAAGTCTGCTCCTTCTCCTGAAATTCCTAAAGCGGTTCCTGCCGCTTCTCGTAGTAATCTTCCGAGAGAAAACGTAGTTCCGATGACTAAACTTCGCCAGACGATCGCAAATCGTTTGGTTGCGGCTCAACATAACGCGGCTCTTCTCACTACTTTTAACGAAGTGGATATGAGTGCTGTGATGGATCTTCGCGCTAAGTATAAGGACAAGTTCAAAGACGCGCATAATATCAATTTAGGATTTATGAGTTTCTTCACTAAGGCAGTGATCGGAGCATTAAAATTTGTTCCTGCAATCAACGCGGAAATTCGAGGTACTGATCTAGTTTATAAAAACTATTTCGATATCGGTGTGGCTGTTGGAGGTCCAAAAGGTCTGGTAGTTCCGATCGTTCGTGACGCTGATCTTTTAAGTTTCGCTCAGGTAGAATCAGAGATCGCTCGCCTCGCAAATAAGGTGAAGGACGGAAAGATCGATCTATCCGATATGGAAGGTGGAACATTCACCATCTCCAACGGAGGGATCTACGGTTCCATGATGTCCACTCCTATCCTGAACCCGCCTCAAAGTGGAATTTTAGGACTTCATAATATCGTAAAACGTGCAGTGGTAGTGAACGATCAGATCGTGATCCGACCTATGATGTATGTTGCTCTTTCTTATGACCATAGGGTTGTAGATGGAAAAGAAGCGGTAACCTTCCTCGTAAAAGTAAAAGAAGCGATCGAAGATCCGACCCGCCTTCTTTTGGAAGTCTAAGGAATAGAAGGAATCATGGCGGAACAATACGACGTATTAGTGATCGGATCGGGCCCCGGAGGTTATGTGGGTGCGATCCGAGCGGCTCAACTCGGATTCAAGACCGGGATCATCGAAAAAAGAAAAACCTTGGGAGGAACCTGCTTGAACGTAGGTTGTATCCCTTCTAAGGCACTTTTGGATTCTTCTGAAGAATATCATAAAGTTTTACATAAGACCGATATCCATGGGATCGGGGTCGGAAAAGTGACTCTGGACCTAAACAAACTTATGGAGCGCAAGAATACTATCGTTAAGGAAGTCACGGACGGCGTAGACTACTTGATGAAAAAGAACAAGATCACTCGTTATGAGGGTTTTGGTAAATTGCTCGGCGGCGGCCAGGTAGAAGTTGCCTTAGCTGACGGCAAAAAAGAAGTCATTAGCGCAAAACATATCGTTCTAGCAACGGGATCTGTTCCGATCGATATTCCCGGCCTGCCTGTAGACGGTAAGTCGATCATCACTTCCGACCATGCAATCGATCTAAGATCAGTTCCTAAAAAACTGGTAGTGATCGGGGCGGGAGTGATCGGCTTAGAGTTAGGTTCCGTATGGGGAAGACTCGGTGCCGAGGTTACAGTGGTGGAACTACTACCAGGACTTCTACCTACGGTAGACAGATCTTTCGGCAGCTTGTTACAGAGAAGTTTAGAGTCCCAAGGTTTTAATTTCTTATTCGAACATAAGGTATTAGGAGCGACTGCTTCTAAATCAGGTGCTAAAGTAAAGATCGCCGCGCCTGATGGAAAAGAATCCGAACTAGATGCGGATGTAGTGCTTGTAGCAGTTGGACGTAAGCCATTTATCGATGGGATCGGATTAGAAGCAGCCGGGGTCCAATTGACAGAGAGAAAAAGGATCAAGGTAGATTCTCATTTCCAAACCAGTGCGGCCGGTATCTACGCAATCGGGGACGTGATCGACGGACCTATGCTTGCTCATAAGGCGGAAGAAGAAGGTGTTGCACTTGCTGAATTACTCGCAGGTCAATCAGGACACGTGAATTACGCCGCGGTTCCGAGCATTATCTATACCTGGCCTGAAATGGCTTGGGTCGGAAAAGGTGAAGAAGAACTAAAAGCTGCCGGTGTAGAATACAAAGTTGGTAAGTCATTATTCAAGCCGAATGCAAGAGCTAAGGCTATGAACGAAGCGGAAGGCCAAGTCAAAATTTTAGCGGATAAAAAAACGGATAAGGTATTGGGAGCGTTTGTGTTCGGGCCTAGAGCTTCGGATATGATCGCTGAGCTGGCGGTTGCAGTGGAGTTCGGTGCTTCTTCGGAAGATATAGCACGTTCTTTCCATGCGCATCCTACATTGTCCGAAGTCGTAAAAGAGGCCGCTATGGCCGTAGACAAGTGGGCGATTCACGCTTAGGGAGATCCGATCATGAAAATCGAACAATTGATGGCATTATACGGAGAGAACGGAGCATTACTCGAAGAACTTTACGAAAAGTTTAAGAAGGATCCGAACTCTTTGGACAAAGAATGGTCTCTGTTCTTTCAAGAAGTAGAGACGAACGGAGTATATCCTCAGAACGGATCCAACGGGAACGGGAATGGCAACGGAAAATCAGCCGTTGCTACTTCTTTTACGGATGCGCAAGCTGGATCCATCAGAGAGATGGGGATTATCAACCTGTTAAACGCGTATCGCAGACAGGGGCACTTAGCTGCAAAATTAGATCCTCTTGGAATTTCTCAACCGAACCGCAAGTTTATCGAATCTAAATTAAGCAATCTAACTCCTGCGGACTTAGATACGGTAGTCGACACACAGAATCCTTCTCTGGGTCGTGCAAAACTGAAAGATGTTGTAGCTTGGTTCGAGAAAGCATACTGCAGCACTGTAGGTTATGAGCAATATTATCTAGTAAACGACGAAGAAAGAGAATGGCTCCAGAATCAAATCGAGTCGGCTGAGTATCATGCACCTCTTCCTAAAAGTACACGTCTAAGACTGTTCGAAAAATTATTCCAAGCGGATCATTTGGAAACATTCTTAGCTAAAAAATACGTAGGAAAAAAACGTTTCTCTCTCGAAGGGGGAGAAAGTATGATCCCTATGCTCGACACCATCGTCGAAGAAGCCGGACGTTTCAAAATGGACGGACTCGTGATCGGTATGGCGCATAGAGGACGTTTGAACGTACTCGTAAACGTGATCGAAAAACCTGCTTCTTTAGTATTTGCCGAATTCGAAGAGAAGGCGGATGCAAAAGCTCAAAATTATGCGGATGTTAAGTATCACTTAGGATATTCTAACAGTAAAATGACTTCGAGCGGAAAAGAAGTAAAACTTTCCCTCGCGTTCAACCCAAGTCACTTGGAAGCGGTGAACCCTGTGGTTACAGGTTCCGTTCGTGCTCGCCAAGAGCAGTATGGTGATGCGGATCGTTCTAAATTTATGCCGATCACCATCCACGGAGATGCGGCGTTTGCAGGTCAGGGAGTTGTCGCAGAGACAATCAACCTAATGAATCTGGACGGTTATACTACCGGTGGAACTTTCCATATAGTGATCAATAACCAGATCGGATTCACCACTTTACCGAACGAATCCAGATCCACATTATACGCAACTGATCTTGCAAAAGGTTATCAGATCCCGATCGTTCATGTAAACGGGGACGATCCGGAAGCGGTATACCGAGTGACCAAACTCGGAATGGAATACCGTCAAAAGTTCAAAAAAGACTTTATCATAGATTTGATCTGTTACCGCAGATTAGGTCATAACGAAACGGATGAGCCTGCATTCACTCAGCCTAAGATGTACTCCATCATCAAAAGTCATCTTCCTACCGCTCAACTATATGAGAAAAAACTGATAAACGACGGTGATGTTACCGGAGAAGAACTGGACTTCATTAAGAACGGTTCCGCTCAAGGTTTAGAAGATTCTTTCCAGAGAGCAAAAGAGCAAGATATCAAGATGAAAGTGGATACCATGCAGGGTGTTTGGGCGAAATACTCCAAAGAACCTCTGGATAGTGGTACTGCCACTTCCCTGCTTGCGGAACAAATAGATCGTATCGTAAAAGCGATCACTACAGTTCCGGAAGGTTTCACTCCGAATCCTAAGTTAGTAAAACTTCTACAAAGCCGTAAGGAAATGGCGGAAGGAAAAGTTTCTTTAGATTACGGAATGGCGGAAGCTCTTTCTTTCGGTTCGATCTTGGAGAACGGATTTAGAGTTCGTCTTTCCGGTCAGGACAGCCAACGCGGAACATTCTCCCATAGACATGCAGTTCTTGTGGATATCAACTCAGGAGCAAAATACGTAGGTCTAAATCATATTTCAGAAAAACAAGCCAAGGCGGAAGTTGTGAACTCCTCCTTGTCTGAATTTTCCGTTTTAGGTTTCGAATACGGTTATTCTCTTTCCGATCCGAGTGCTCTCGTTCTTTGGGAAGCTCAGTTCGGTGACTTTGCAAATAATACACAAGTGATCTTTGATCAATTCCTTTCCAGCTCGGAAGTGAAATGGCAAAGGATGTCCGGTCTTGTTGTACTTCTTCCCCACGGATACGAAGGACAGGGCCCTGAACATAGTTCCGGCAGGATCGAAAGATTCCTGCAATTATGTGCGGACAATAATATGCAGGTAGCAAACTGTACGAATGCTGCTCAGTATTTCCACTTGCTTCGCCGACAGATACTGCGTAATTTCCGCAAACCTCTGATCATCTTCACTCCTAAGTCTTTGTTACGTTTCCCTGGAGCACTTTCTCCTATAGACGACCTATTAAAAGGTGCGTTTAGAGAAGTTCTTCCGGATCAACCGGAGATCAAAGCGGATAAAGTGGAGAAGGTCGTATTCAGTTTCGGAAAAGTATATTATGATCTTCTAAAATATAGAGAAGAGAATAAGGTGCAGAACACTGCGCTGATCCGAGTGGAACAAGTTTATCCTTTCCCTGCGAAAGAGATCCAAGAAGTCCTTAAAACTTATAAGAACGCTAAATCTTTCGTTTGGTGCCAAGAAGAGCCTAAGAACCAAGGTGCTTGGACGTTCGTGAGAGACAGATTTGAAGATCTTCTTCCTAACGGAACAAAGCTTAAATACGCGGGAAGAAAAGAATCTGCGAGCCCTGCAGCCGGACATATGAAAGTCCATACAAAAGAGCAGGAACAACTAGTTTCAGACGCTTACACAGTCTGAAACTAGGATGTCGAATAACGTGGGAGAACCAGTCCTATTAGCATTAGTCTTTGCGGATCGGGTCATCTCGGAAGACAACGGGAAAAAAGGGATCATAGGGACTTTTACAAAGTTCTTTACCGGACAATTTCCCGTAGTCTTTCCTCCTTGGGGAATATACGTATGTGTCACAAATCTTTCCCCGGGGGACCATGAATTTTCTCTAGAACTCGAGCACGCAGATTCAGGAGAAAAAGTAATAGGAGTCGGAGGAAATATCCGGGTCAATAACGGCTCCGAACCGGTAGAGATAGGGATCCCGATCCCCCACGCGGTTTTCCCTAAAGAAGGACGTTACATTCTACTTTTTAAAGTGGGAAAGGAAATCGTGGGAAGTCGTCCCCTCTGGGTGGATAAATTAAATCCCCCTGCTTAAACCTTTCTTTTAGAAAATCCTAACTCTTTTACGAATCCCTTCGTTTTCTTGTACGATCGGATAATAATTTTTTTCCAATATTAATCTTTTGAAATACGCTTGCTTTGGGAAATTTTTCCAAGTATTCTTCCCGTCTCTAATAAACGAATTTATTATATTATGGCGACGCCCACTCAAAAAGATATCACATTGGAAAAGGCTTTGAAGGATGCGAAGCTGATCGAATCCAGATTCAAAGTGCTTTTAGAATCTTTACCCGATTCTATCGTAATGGTAAACGATTCCGGAAGTATAGTATTCGTGAACGAACAAGCTCTCAGAATGTTCGACTACAAGCGGGAGGAACTTTTAGGACAAGCGATAGAGATACTTCTACCCGACCGTTTTAGAAAAAATCATATTTCTCACAGAGATAAATATTTCAGCCAACCAAGGACCAGATCTATGGGAGTAGGTTTGGAACTTTTCGGCAGGAGGTCTAACGGAACCGAATTCCCGGTGGAGATCAGCCTGAGTCCTTACCGCACGGAAGAAGCGACATTAGTTCTAAGTGCGATCCGAGATATAAGAGAAAGAATGAAAGCGGAGGCAAAGTTTCGAGGACTTTTGGAATCCGCTCCGGACGCGGTCGTGATCGTAAATCGAGAGGGAAATATAGTACTCATCAATTCCCAAGCAGAAAAATTATTCGGATACCCAAGAGAAGAATTATTACACAAACCTGTAGAAGTTTTAGTGCCCGAAAGATTCAGGGCAAAACATCCGCAAAACAGGATCGGTTTTTTCAAAGATCCGAAAGTGAGAGGAATGGGGAGCGGATTGGAATTGTATGGACTCAAAAAAAACGGACTGGAGTTCCCGGTAGAGATCAGCTTAAGTCCTTTGGAAACGGAAGAAGGTATGCTCGTTTCCAGTTCCATCCGTGATATCACCGAAAGAAAACAACAAGAGGAATTCAGAAGAGCTGCATTAGAAGAACAGAATGAAAGGATGAAGGAGACCGCCAGATTGAAAAGCGAATTTTTGGCGAACATGTCCCATGAATTAAGGACACCATTGAACGGGATCATCGGTTTTTCGGAATTACTTTCCGACGAGAGACCGGGACCTTTGAACGAAAAACAAAAAGAGTATTTAACGGATATCTTAAATAGTGCGAATCATCTTCTGAAATTGATCAACGATGTTCTGGATCTTGCGAAAGTGGAATCAGGAAAGATGGAATTGTTTTTGGAAACATTCTCGTTATCCACTGCGATCAAAGAAGTTTCCTCCATTATCCGTCCATTATTAAGAAAGAAGAAGATCAATTTTTCCGTAAAAGTCGATGACTCGATAGATCTGGTGACATTGGATCCTCAAAAAATAAAACAGATCTTGTACAATCTATTATCCAATGCCGTAAAGTTCAGCCACGAAGATGGAAATATCAGAGTGAATATGGAACTGGAAGGAGAGGATCTAATCCGAATGAAATTCGAGGACGATGGGATAGGCATCGGAGAACAGGACCTTACAAGGATTTTTGAGGAATTCCAACAGATAGACAGCGGTGCCAACAGGCAATTCCAGGGCACAGGGTTAGGGCTCGCTTTGACAAAAAGGATAGTAGAGCTGATGAACGGGACAATAAACGTAGAAAGTGAGTTGGGAAAAGGTTCCGTTTTTACTATAATACTGCCTAGAAGGATCTCTCAAGGTAAATAAATATGCCTCCTAAGGTTTTGGTCGTAGATGATAATATCGTAAATCTGAAATTGATCTGCGAATTATTGGAATTGGACGAATATGAAGTTTTAAAAGCCGGGAATGCGGAAGAAGCGCTTCAGATCATAGAAAATTTTCCATTAGATCTGATACTTATGGATATAGAATTACCCGGAGTGGACGGATTAACTCTCACTAGGCAATTGAAAGAAAGAGAGAATACGAAAAATATACCGATCATAGCTGTTACTGCTTTTGCAATGAAAGGTGACGCACAAAAAGCATATGGGGCCGGTTGTGACGGCTATATTACTAAACCGATCGATACTAGGAAATTTACGGAACAAATTACCGGTTTTATCAAAGGACTGAATCCATGATCCGGGAAATTTTTTTCGTCCTATATCGATATATGATCCGTTTTTCGGATCTTTTTTTATGATCATTCTAGTCGTAGACGACAGTTATCAAAATCGGAAATTAATTTCCGCACAATTAGACAACGGGTCCAGAAAAATTTTCACAGCTTCCAACGGAATAGAGGCTCTGGAAATCATGGAAAATGCGGAAATCGATCTGATCATTTCGGATATTCTGATGCCTCAGATGGATGGATATCAATTCTGTTCTCAAGTAAGACAGAATGAGAAATATAAACATATTCCGTTTATTGTATATACCGCCACTTATACTTCGGATTCCGATGAAAAACTTTCTTTCGATCTGGGTGCGGACGCATTTTTAAAAAAGCCCGCCGGTCTAAAACTTTTGGAGGAGACCGTCAGCCAGTTGATCGATCATCCCAGATCGGAGCGTAATGTCAAAAAATTGGTCATGGATTCCGGACCTCTTCGTCAGTATAACCATAGACTTGTGGAAAAATTAGAGGAGAAAAATTTCGAACTGCAGAAGAGAAGCGAGGAACTAGGTTACGAAATAGAAGAAAGAAGAAGGGCCGAAAGGTTGAACCGTGAGGGCGAAGAATTATTCAAGGAACTCACCGATGCGATCCACGAAGTGTTTTGGATGACCAGTCTTTCTAAAAACGAGATCGTTTATATCAGCCAAGGTTACGAACAGATCTGGGGAAGATCCAGGCAAAGCCTTTTGGAAAACCCGATCTCCTGGCTGGAATGTATCCATCCTGATGATAGGGATAGGGTGTTTAACAGCGCAAAGACAAGGCAGACCAGCGGAGAGTATAGGGAGGAATATAGGATCGTTCGCCCCGATGGTGAGATCAGATGGATCAGAGACAAAGCATTTCCAGTTAAAAATGAAAGAGGGGAAACGATCCGAGTTGCCGGAGTCGCGGAAGATATCACTGAACATAAGTTAAAAGAAGCCCAATTAAAAGATGTGGAGAAAAAAAGGGCAGAATTAGAACAACAGCTTATTCAGGCCCAAAAACTGGAAAGTTTAGGGACATTAGCAAGCGGGATAGCTCACGATTTTAATAATATACTTTCTATCATCATGGGCCATACATCCGTGATAGAGATAAGCAGAACAAATCCTGAAAAATTTTCCCAGCATATATCTGCATTGCATATGGCTACCCAAAGAGGAGCCTCTTTGGTCAGGCAACTCTTGACATTTGCAAGAAAGACGGAATTTAATCTGGAACCTACACAAATAAACGATATTATATTAGAGATCAGTAAATTGATTCCTCAGACATTTCCTAAAAATATCCGGCTTTTTACGGACTTTCAGGAAAATCTTCCTTTGGTCCATGTGGACTCCAACCAGATACATCAAGTTTTGCTAAACTTATGCGTGAATGCTAGAGATGCGATGCAAGAAGGAGGGATACTGAGTATAGAGACCTTTTTAGCGGATGCGGAAAATCTAAGGATCGGTTATTCCAAAAGTTTTGCGGAAAAATATATCATACTTCGGATCTCGGATTCGGGAAGCGGGATGAGTGAAAAGATCAAACAGAGGATTTTTGAACCGTTCTTTACTACCAAGGATATAGGAAAAGGTACGGGACTAGGTCTTGCATTGGCATACAGTGTGATCGATAACCATAAAGGCTGGATAGAAGTAGAATCCGAATTAGGAAAAGGTACCACATTCTTAGTATATTTACCTGTGCCTAAAGAAAAGTCCGAAGTAAATGTAAAACCTGCTTATTCCGAATCGGAATCTTTAGGAGGAAAAGAAAGTATTCTGATCGTAGAAGACGAAGAACTTCTTAGGAATATGTTAGGAGATCTTTTGGAGTCCAAGGGATACAAAGTATACTTGGCCGTGGACGGAGAAGACGGTGTGGAACAATTTCTTCTTAGGCATTCTCAGATCTCGCTCGTTCTTACCGATTTGGGTCTTCCAAAATTCGGCGGGGGGGAAGTGATCAAGAGGATCCGCGCAATTCATAGTTCGGTAAAGATACTTTTAGCAAGCGGGTTTATGGAACCTGAGTTAAAACTTTCCTTAAAAGATTTTGGTGTGAGTTATTTTATCCAAAAACCTTATTTGGGCACCGAGATACTTTCCTGTATTCGATCCGCTTTGGACCAAAAATAATATATTGACCAGTGTAGCAATCGCTACAGTGTTGGTTTTAATTTAAGTGAAAATGAGAAACGAAAATGAGCCATGCACGTCTTTTGCCGGTCCTAACCTGGAGGCTGGAGTTATTCACTCACACTGTTCCGGTCCCGTTCGCGGTATATTTTTCCGCGGTTACAGGTTCCTTATATTCTTTGGAAGAATATCTTTCTATGGGGGCGGCCGCAACGATAGCCGCCACAGCTATGCTTTTAGGAGCCTTCTATCTTAGATATATAAGATTAAAAAAAGCATCTTATTTGGAGGATAGAAGTTCCGTGGATCCGAACCTTCTTTCTTCCGCAAAATCGATTTATATTACCCAGCCAATTTACGAATCCTTTGTGATCGCGGGCCGTTGGTTTTTCGGAGTGCTGCTTGCCCACCTGATCGTTTATTTGATCGTGGGTTATAGACCGAATCTGATCGCTACTATTCCCGCATTGTATTTAGGGATTATTCCGATTTCGTTTATTAGTTATTTATTTATTACTGAATATTCTATTCGTCCTGCTCTGAGTAAGAATAAGTTCAGAGAAGTGGAAGCTAGGACCAGGTTATTTTTTCCTTATTCTAAAAGATTACTAGTAGTGGTAATGGCGATGATCTCCATGCCATTCAGTCTTTTGGGTTATATGCTGTATGCAACTGTGGATGGAAGGATCCGTTTGGAAAATCCGCTTCTACACTTGGCGATCATGGCATTCTTATTTTCCGTTCCTTTGGTCTTTACAGCTTGGATGGTGACTGAGGCGATCCGATCCAGACTTTCTTCCGTAACGGGGTTTTTGGAAGAAGTAGGAGAAGGTAATTTCGGTCTGAAAATTTCTCCCTCTTCCCTGGATGAGTTCGGTAAACAGGAACAAAGGATAGGGAAGGTTGTAGAAAGATTGAGAGGTCTTTACGAGGAGATCCAATCCTTGAACGAAGGTTTGGAATCCAAGGTAGAAGAGAGGACCAAACAATTAAAGGAAACCGCAGACGAACTAGGAAAAAGTCTGGAAGAGATCCAAAAACTGAAACTCAGTCAGGATGGGGATTATTTTCTGACTTCTCTTTTAACGGAACCGCTTCATTCCATTCAATTGCAGGATTCTGAATATTCTTTTCGTTCTTTGACGATCCAGAAGAAAAAGTTCAATTATAAACAGAAAGAAAGGCAGATAGGCGGAGATATTTCACTCGCACATTCTATCCGACTAAGAGGTAAACCTTATATTGCATTCGTAAATGCGGATGCGATGGGTAAATCTTTGCAGGGAGCAGTGGGTGCTATTATTTTAGGTTCCATCTCCAGATCCATGATCGAAAGAACTCCTGCCTTATATCGAAATGTTTGGCCGGAGAGATGGTTAAAGAACTGGTTTATAGAATTACAAAAAGTTTTCGAAGCATTCGACGGTTCATTGATGGCTTC
This sequence comes from Leptospira dzoumogneensis, assembly GCF_004770895.1. Classification (NCBI taxonomy): domain Bacteria; kingdom Pseudomonadati; phylum Spirochaetota; class Leptospiria; order Leptospirales; family Leptospiraceae; genus Leptospira; species Leptospira dzoumogneensis. Next base: position 857,424 of record NZ_RQHS01000005.1, read on the forward strand.
CGCTTTTTTAGGATTATTGGATGAGTCCAGAGGAGTTCTATATTATATAAATTGTGAACATCCTTCTCCGGTTCTTTATAGAGATGAAACCACTATGTTCTTGGAGCCTAAGGAAAAGTATTTTAAGATAGGTCATTCAGGAATTGGACGCAATGTTCATATAGAAGTTTTCCAATTAAAACAAGGAGATGTTCTATTCTCCGGATCGGATGGAAGAGACGATCTTCTGATCCAATCAGAGATTGATCCGGACGATTCCAGGTTTTTGGAAATTGTGGGAAAGGCAAAAGGAGATCTGGATCGTACTTACGAATTGATCTTACAAGAAGGAGAGATTACGGATGATCTTTCTCTTCTTAGAATAGAAACCCCTAAAAGAAATTTAGCATCTACGGAAATCCTACTCAAAGATCGCAATCCTGAAAAGAAGAATGGGATCCAAAAAACGGTTTCAGTCCAGGAATGTAGAAGATTGGCCTTGGAATATTCCTCCGGTAAAAAATATACTAAGGCAGGAGAGCTTGGCCTGAAGTATGTACAAAGAAGGCCTACGGATACGGAGTTTCTTTTTACCGTAAGTAAACTTCTTCGTAAATCGGGTAAGATCGTTCTTTCCATTGATCTAGGGGAAAGATATAGGATGAGAAATCCGATAGACTCCGATAATTTGCTCCATCTTGCGGAAATGTATGCTTCTAAAAGTAGATTAGAAAGATCATTTCAACTTTTGGCGGAAGCAACAGCGATCTCTCCGGAGCATCCAAGGGCTAAAAAACTTTCAGAATTTCTAATAGAGAAAACGGCTCAAATTTCCGAGTCCAGTGAGGATCGAAGAATATTAAGGTAAGGTTCGCGCCGAGAACGCAGAGATCACGGAGGGTGGCGTGTTGGAGTTCCTACACGCGCAATCAAGGTAAAGATCTATCTTAATTTCATTTTTCGGATCTCTTCTTCTACAGGGATATTTTGGTATTCTATCCTTTCTTTTCCGAAATAAAGAAGGGCCTCTATTGAGTTTATTTTTGGGAAAAATTTTCGGATCTCTGCGAGAGGGATGCGGATCGTATCTGAGTTCGGGCTTTTATTAAAAAACTCGGTATTCTCGGCTCTTAAGATGAGTTGTAGTTCCTTCGGTTCGAATATTTTGGTCTTTTCGGATTTTAGTATATTCTCGGAAAGTGTTACTTCTTCTTTTTTCCTGGAAATCGTACGAAATGGGATGGTTGTCCATTCGAAAAGCGCTCCTATGTCTGCGAACATTCCGAGGATGTATCTATTCCAAGGTTTATCATCATTATCCAGTTGTCTGTATCCGTCAGTCTTCTTATAATCGTAGTGAACGATCTTAGTTTCTAAAGTTTTCCTTTTTTCTAATGTTTCTTGGAAAGAAGCGCCTTCTATTTTTAATACCAGCTCGAAATTTTGGAATTCATAGTCTATTCTTCCCTTATTGGAGAGTATCTCTTCTTCTTTTTTATCCAGTAAACGAGAATCTATAGTTTCCTGTTTGTACGGAAATACGGTGAAACAGTTTAGAAATATAGAATGGACCAGGATTGAGGCGGCACAAACTCCGAAAGACCGAAACCTTTTCACTGAAATAAAGGCACCATTCCGTAAGCGGATTCGAATGCATCAGCTTGTTCTTCACATGCCCAAAGTTCCAGACTTTTATCGTAATTCTGGTTTGTGACCAAGGTGAAGATCGCCTGGTTTTTTCGGACCTGGCATTTGACGGTCTCTATCAGTCTTTGTCTGTTCCGATTGCAAGCGCTCGCGATCCTTAAAATTGCGGAAAGTTTTTCGACCGTTTCCTGTTCTCTTGGGCCGACTCTTTGGAATTCTCTATGTTTGGACTTAGGAGAACTTTTGCGATGGTATCTTGCAGTGAGTGCTATGATCTCTATTTCTCCCCAGGTAAAACCGAGCATTGCTTCCGAGTTTCGGATCAGATAATAACTATGTTTATGATAGGCGGAATGTGAAATGAATAGTCCTACTTCATGGAGTAAGGAAGAAGCTTCTAAATATTCTCTTTCTTCCTTTCCTAAACGATGTACGGATTGGAGTTGATCGAATATATCCAGTGCAAGTTTGGCTACATGGCGGGCGTATTCTTCGTCTCTTGTGTAAGAAACTAGAAGATTCAAAATGGACTTTTGACGGATATCGTCCAGATGTCTGGAATGTTCCAAGTCCTGGAAATGTTCCCATTTTCGGATGGTATCGTAGATAATCCCTTCTCTAAGAGCGAACTCGGAAACCGTCATATCCGGGAGGTCCAATAATTGGAATAACTCATCCAGGATCAACATTCCACCCACAATAATATCGGAACGTTTGGAATCGAATCCCGGGATCTTACTTCTCTTTTTAGAAGTGTCCGCTTCCAAGATCATATTCCTCGCTCTTTTGAATTCCGAGGACTGGAATGTATAATGATTGAGAGGTCTTTCTTCTATATCTCCCTCGAATGCTCGAATGATCCCGGCGGTTGCCTGGACTGTTCCGGAGGAACCGATGATCATTTCCGGTTTTAGATCTCGGATGATCTTTCTGAAAGGAAGAATGATCTCTTCCACATAGAGTTTACATTTTCGTATCTGAGAAGAATCCAGGGTTTCCGATCTCAGGAACTTTTCCGTGAGTCGGATCGCTCCCAATTTGAAACTTTTGGAGAATAAAATGTCCCCTCTATAACCCACCAAAACTTCGGTACTTCCTCCGCCTATATCGACGAGTAATACCTTTTTATCGAAAACCGGAAGTCCTTGCAGGACCCCGAAATAGATCAATCTGGCTTCTTCATATCCGCTGATCACATCGATTTTTATGCCTGCTTCCTTTAAGGCGGCTGCCTGGAATTCGTTTCGATTGGAGGCTTCTCTCATTGCAGATGTAGCGACTGCTCTGATCTCCGCTTTTGAGTTATCAGCGAGCATCTTAAAACGCTTTAAACACTCGATTGCACGCCTAAATGCGGGAGGATCGATCTCTCCTCCTTCTTCCAAACCGCTTCCGAGACGAACGTTCTCCTTCTCTCTGGCGATAGCTTCAAAGGTCCCGTTTTCTCGGACCCGGACGATAATCATGTGAAAGGAGTTTGTGCCTAGATCGATGGCTGCTAGGGTGTTTTCCCGGACCATAAGTTCCCCAAGTTTATGGAGGTCGCAATGGGTTCCAATTTGTTTTTCGTTTTTTTTGTTTTGGAATTGCCCCGGAGGATCGGGCCGGAAATATTGAATTGGATCGCGACAGTAAAATCCTAGAGATTTTCACGGATGTTGCAGATAATAAATAAGATCAACCAGCCTTCTGGCAGCAAAGGATAGAAATGATATTCGATAAGCTATACGGATTATTTTCCAACGATATGGGAATCGACCTCGGAACCGCAAACACTCTCGTCCATGTAAAAGGGCAAGGTATCGTTCTTTCCGAGCCTTCCGTAGTAGCGGTCCACGCAGCTACGGGCAAAGTGCTCGCAGTAGGCCAGGAAGCTAAGAGAATGTTGGGACGTACTCCCGGCGAGATCGTAGCGATCCGTCCTATGAAAGACGGGGTGATCGCGGACTTCGAAACGGTCGAAAAAATGATCCGCTACTTCATTGCAAAAGTCCATAATAGAACTACTTTCGTAAAACCTAGGATCGTGATCGGAGTTCCTTCCGGTATTACCGAGGTGGAAAGACGTGCGGTTCGTGAATCCGCAGAACAAGCAGGTGCGCGCGAGATCTTCTTGATCGATGAGGCATTGGCTGCTGCGATCGGTGCAAATATTCCGATCAACGAACCTGCCGGTAATATGATCGTGGATATCGGTGGTGGAACTACAGAGATCGCTGTGATCTCTCTTGGCGGTATGGTAATCGCCGAGTCTATCAGAACCGGTGGTGACGAGTTCGACGATGCAATCATCAAATATTTAAGAAACCAATACAACCTGGTTGTCGGGGAAAGAACTGCGGAAGATATCAAACTGACTATCGGTAATGCTTACCCTGAGAAAAAAACCGAGACCATGGAAGTAAAAGGTAGAGATGCGATTTCAGGATTACCTCGTACTCTTGAATTGGAATCCAACGAGATCCGTAAGGCTCTTAAAGAACCGACCGACGAAATTTTAGACGGAATTAAAAGAGTTCTGGAAAGAACTCCTCCTGAACTTGCTTCGGATATCGTAGAAAGAGGGATCGTTCTTACCGGAGGAGGATGTCTTCTCCGCGGATTAGAAACCTATCTTTCTAAAGAAACCGGTGTGCCTGTGTTTAGAGCGGAAAACCCTCTGACCTGCGTGGTACTTGGAACCGGAAAATTCTTGGACGAAGTTAAGTATCTGAAACCAGGGATCCGTTAATTCGGATCTAGGTCTCCGGTTTGATCGCCGGAGTCCGATACGGAATTTTTTATGCTTTGGCTTCAAGTTAATAAAAGTAAGGAAACCGTTTCCCTTTTATTCTGTATTGTATTCTCTCTTCTTTCTCTGACTTTTAAAAGTAATGTTTTAGTCAGAGGGATTGCAAGTTTTCAGAGAGTAGGTGACTCCGTTTCAGGTTCGATCGACGGAGTGGGTTCCTTTTTTAAAGGTGCTTATACTAAATTAGAATCTTTTGAAGCGGTTCGTCAGGAAAGAGATGCCTGCGTCGCCGCTATAGACGATTATAAACTTCTTCCCCAGGATCTGGAAAGAGTAAGCAGAGAGAACGAAAGTCTCAGAAGAGAATTACGTTTTAATACTAAACAAAAATATTCTACAGTCAAAGCGGAAGTTCTTTCCGTGCGTTTAAATTCGATCTATCGTACTATCATTATAGACAAAGGTTCCGAAGCGGGGATCAAACCTTATATGCCTGTCACTGCAAGAGCGGTGAACCAAAAAGGTGAAATAATAGAAGCACTCGTCGGAAAGGTGATCGCAGTCACCGGAGGATCCGCGGTGGTCCAGCCTATCATCAATTCCAATTATAATATGGGCGTTTCCATTCCGGAAAGTAATCTTTGGGCAACTCTATCCGGAAACTCAGGAAGAGGAATGGAAGCATTGATGAATTATATAGATAGCGGTATCATCATTGATCCAAGGATTTTCGGAGATTATCCGATGGGTCCGAGTGAGATGATCCAATACACCGAGTCTTTAAGTAAGATCGGAAAACCTGTATATAGTTCAGGTTCTTCCGGAATGTTCCCACCTGGAATTCCTGTGGGTATCATTACGGAAGAAGGTCCGCGCAACGGAAGTTTTAAAACCGCATTCTTGAAACCTTTTGTTCGTTTTGATATGTTGGAGTCGGTCACTATCCTGATGAAACTTCCTGAAAAATGGGCGGAGACCTGGCCGGAAGGACAGAATATCAATATAGAAAATCCATATTTTGGTGAATTAAATTACCCTAAAGAAGAAAGAGAACCTAAGGTTCCGGCTCCTGTAGGAAACAAACCTGCGGAAACCCCTAAACCTCAAAAACCGGAAGGAAATGGATCCGGATTCTCCGACGAGGAAACAAACTGATGATCTTAGAATATATAGTCATCGGTGCGGGGATTTTGATCTCTCACTTCTTGAACGGAACAAATCTATTCGAGATTTCCGGATTTAAACCTGATTTTATGGTGATCTTCGTTCTATTCTTTGCTCTCCGCAGGGGAACAATGGCCGGGATCTGGATCGGATTTTTCGGCGGATTACTTTCCGATTCCGGTTTAGGCGGAGAAATTGTAGGAAACGTAGTTACCTATAAAATAGGACTTCACTCTCTTACATTCTGTATCATGGGTTATATAGTAGGAAAATTCGCAAGACCTGCTTACCATGAAAATCAGATTTCTATAATGTTGTATTCTCTGGTCGTAACTTTGATCTCCAGGATTGCTTCTTATTTCTTATTCTCCCTATTCTTTCACGAAAATTTAAACTACTCCATCATCAGTACCTCTATCTTTAACGGAGCGATCGCTCCTATATTCTTCTGGGTACTTGGAAAATTGTACAGATTGGAGCAGGCGGAAGGCTAAAATGTTGGGGGGAGGAGGATCTTCTTCAGCCACGGAGTTTAGGCTTGAGCGCAGTTTCAGGCTGAGACTATACATGTTCTCCGGACTTGTTGCGTTTGCATTAATTGCATTCGTGATCCAGCTATTCAACCTTCAGATCGTACAAGGAACCGATAACTCTTTAAAGGCGGAGAAGTTCGTCCGAAAAAGTGAGACCATTCCTGCCGCCAGGGGAGAAATGTTCGATAGGAACTTTCTTACTCCTGAAACTTCCATGGCTCTTGTTTCCAATTATTCCAGTTTGGATGCGGTATTAAACACTTCTTTACTCAAATATGATCCAACTAAGGTCAAAAATTTCTTACAGGAATTTGCGAGAACTCTTTCCATTCCGATGTCCTATTACGAAGAGGACTTGTTAGAGCCAAAATTTTCCAAAAAGATCAAAACTAAAAAACCATTCGTACTTTTAGAAGCTATCTCTAAGGCTCAACAAGAGCGTATATCAGTTTTTGATAATATATCTAAATATGTGATCTTAGTACCTTCTCCCAGAAGGATCTATAAGATGGGGCCTGCTCTCGCTCACGTCACCGGATATATAGGTAAGCCTAGTAAAACGGACCTTCTTACCCGTGAGATCAAATCTTACCAATGGCTTGGGAAAGACGGGTTGGAGCTCCAATACGACTCAAGACTTAGAGGAACGGATGGATTTAGGATCCAGAAAAGAAGTTCCGAGGGAAATATCGAAGAAGAAAGGGTGGTAGAACATTCTACTCCCGGAAACAACCTTGTTCTTACGATAGACAAAGACATTCAACTTGCTGCCTATAAGGCGCTCAAAGGTGCCAGAGGGACTGCAATCGCAATGCGTCCTTCCACCGGGGAAATTTTGGCGATGGCTTCTAATCCAAGCTATGATCCGAATGTTCTCTCCGGAAAAAGTAGATCGGAAAGGACCGCACATTATAAGAGAGTGGATGCGAACGGTGGATTTTTAAATCTTGCGATCCAATCCAAATTCCCGCCGGCTTCTACCTATAAAACGTTAGTTGCACTTGCTGCTTTGGAAAGCGGACACAAGGTGGATTATACTCCCGAAACAAGTTACCAATGTAATGGTAGCTACACTCTTAAGTCCACATTTGCGGGTGTTCCAGACCAAGTCTTTTACTGTTGGGAGAAGGGAGGGCATGGTACGAATGACCTGGCTCATGCTCTTCAAAAATCATGCTCCGTGTATTTTTATAATCTTGGATATAAACTAGGTTCTGATCCTATCTTAACTTATTCTCGTTTGTTCCTGCTGGATCAAAAATCCAAAGTAGATCTTCCGGGAGAGATTGCGGGCCAGGTTCCTTCTCCTGCATGGAAAAAAAGGATTTATGGGACCAGATGGTTCGATGGAGATACGATCAACCTTTCTATCGGACAAGGATTCATGTCGGTTACTCCTCTTTCCATGACTTTGTTTTACGCAGGACTATTGAACAGAGGACAGATCTACCAGCCTTATATAGTCAACGAGATCAGGGATCCGTTAGACAATTCCATTATCAATAGAACGGATCCTCAAAGATTGAGCGATATTCCGATCCAATCTTCTACTGTAGAAGCGATCAAAGCCGGGCTTAGATTAGTTGTGAAAAATGGAACTGCTGCATTCGTATTAAATAAACCCGGGCTTCCTGATATTGCAGGAAAAACGGGAACAGCCCAAACAAGAAGAAGGGGATCTTCCGGATCCAACCACGCTTGGTTCATAGGATATGCACCTGCAAATGCTCCTGTCAGCGAACAAGTGTTAGTCGCCGTATTCGTAGAATACGGAGTGGGTGGAGCGGCCGGAGCAGCGCCTGTCGCAAGAGAAATGTTTAGAGCCGCTTTCCCTCCCGGAAGTTTCAAAAGAACTGCGGAGATACCTGAGACCGCTCCTATAGCGCCGGAGAATGTACAATGATGTCGGATCGTTCCATAGATAGGATTGACTACTTTTTGGTAGGCTCGGTCATCATAGTGGTGATCTGCAGTGTTCTTACATTATATTCACAAGAATATAATTTTGATGATCCTAGTGTCGGGCTCATGAGCCATAAATGGTTCAAACAGTTCTTATTCTTCCTCGGTGGTTTAGTGATCATGTGGTTCGTGTCCAGGATCAATTACCAATTGATCGGGGCTTATGCGTTATTCGTATATGGATTCGCAATTTTACTCTTAGCGCTTACACTCGTTAAATGGATCGGATATCTCCCTTCCAGTCGAGGTGCAAGATCTTGGATCAAGATAGGACCGTTCTTATTGCAAGCATCCGAGTTCGCAAAACTTGCCACGGTGATCTTACTAGGCCAGTATCTAGTATTAAAAGAAAAAGAAATGAAGAAGCTTGTGGTACTAGTCATCCCATTCGGGATCGTTCTACTCCCAATGGCTTTGATACTATTGCAGCCCGACTTCGGAACTGCGGTATCCTTTTTACCGATCTTATTCACGATGTTATTCTTAGGAGGAGCCGACTATTTTCACATCGGTTCCTTTATCACATTCGGAGGGATCTCACTCGTTCTTCCTATGTATGTGGAATATTCCAAACTTACATTACTGAATGATATCCTCGCATTCTTACAAAGGACCGGAAAAACGGACCTTCTATCCGTAGTAAACCGATTGGGTGGAAAAACCTGGCAGGTATTGGATGGGAAAGAAGTAGCCGGGGCAAATTTAACTCCTAAAACAATCGCCTCATTGAGAGAAGTATTCGATCAGGTAATCGATTTAGAAGGTAGTTTTATATTTAAGCTTCTCTCTAACCAAGGATTATTGATCGGAGTAGGCGCAACGCTCATCATATTTAGTATCATTATGATCTTACTCCGGGTTGCTCGGGGAAGTAAAACATTACGTTCTTATTATATTCCTCTCGGTATTTTGGGAGTCAGTTTGATCTCCGCGGTAGTTGTAATGAAAACTGTTCCTTTCCGGGAAAACCAGGTCATCCGATTGACCGCATTCTTAAATCCGGACGAGTTCAAACAAGACGCAGGATACCAGCTAAGAGCATCCAAACCTGCAGTGGGCTCCGGAAAATTAGTCGGAAAAGGATTTTTAAACGCGGAAATGACGGAAGGAAAGATCCCTCATGTTCCTGAATCCAGTACGGATTTTATTTTCGCGTCTTGGGCGGAACAAACAGGATTTATAGGATCCGTATTTTTGCTCTTCTTCTTATTCTCTATTCCGCTTAGAGGACTGCAGATCAGTTACGAAAGTAAGGACAGATTCGGATCTCTACTAGCATCCGGGATCGTAGCGATGTTATTCTATCATATGGCGATCAATATAGGTATCGTTCTCGGATTATTGCCGGTGACAGGGATCCCTCTAACCTTCATGAGTTACGGTGGTTCTCACTTGATTATGTCCATGGTTGCGGTCGGGATCATTCTCTCTATCAAGATGAGAAAACACGCAAACTGAAATTTGGATCGGTAAAATGGCTGGTATTGCAAAAGAGCATGCCGATATTCTATTAAAGCCGGCATGGAAAGAGTAAAAGACTCCAGATTTCTATTCGATCTGAAAAGAAAGTTCCGCTATATCTTGGAAGAAGTGGAGAAGAATACCTACGACCAAGATTCTGAAGTCAGAGAATTAGAAACACTCTGGGAAGAAATGTTCGATGTAGCTTCCCGTAACGATACTCCTTATTTTAAAGCCAGACTTTCCAATCTAAAAAGACAGTTGGATGGTTTTGTCCGTAACAAGGCTTACGAAAAACAAGAATTCGATCGTATTTATAGACAATTAGAGAAGATACGTAAAGACGATACTGTAGAATTTTTAGACGAGTCCATGCGTTCCACATTAGGAAGGATCGCCGAAAATACAAATCGAGTTTCAGCTAACGTATCCGTGGCGGGGCTGGAGCCGGGTTCCTTGAGTGGGATACCTCTACTTCTCACATTTAGATGCGGTACAGTCCATTTTATAGTAAAATCCGGTCCTAAAAAGATATTCAGGAACGTACATAGAAACAAGGACAAGGTACTCTACGAAGGAAAAAAATACCCTATCTTCCCGAGCAGATCCATATACTTTTCTTGGGAAGGAGAAGGTAGAGCCTGGGAAACGGAACCTGGGTCCTTACTCATGATCCGTTATCCGGAAGGGAATCGATTTTTTAGATGCGACGCTTTAGGAGACACATTCCGTATTCCTGAAGATACTTTTAAAAGAAGATTACAACCTACCGATAAACAATCCTCAGAGATCCGTTATTATTTCCGCAAGGCGGGAATTCGGTATTATTATATTCCCCAAAAAGGGGAGTGATCACCTAACACTACCACAACGTAATTTGGTTTGCAATTTTAAGGATATCGGAGAAAATCCGAGACCTTTACGATGCAATACAATACTTCTTTCTGGGATAATTGGACATTCGAAAGCCTTTTCGATCTATTTTCAAAGGGGCCGGACTTCTCGAATTCTAAAGTATTAAAAATAAATAAAGAAACAAATTCTTATGATTGGACTGAGATCTGCACTGCGTGCGTTCAGATTGAAAGTTTATTTCATTTGATCAATGAACTTGTTCTAAGAGAAAAAATATTCTACGACCAAAAATTCTCCGCAGGCTGGAATTCCTTCGAAAGCCTGGACTCCTTGGACGGAAATCTTTTAGTTTCTGTCGATATTCCCACTGATGAACCCGAGGTGAAAGATTCCAGGAACGAGGCCTTAAAATTATTATGTGCCACGGACCTGATGAAAAAACACCAGGAAGAAAATCTGCTTGGCTATAGGGAGAACAAACAATCCCCCCACGACTATTTCAGTCAGGTGGTTTGGGGAGCCGCGGGAAATTTAGGAAGAAGTACATTTTTAGGTGCACATTATGTGGCTCATCCAATCCGTGCTTCTCTATTGGAACAAGTACCTTTATTCAAACCAAGCACGGATATCAATTCAGAAGTAAAAGAGTGGATAGACGAAGAAAGAGTGAAGGTATTCACAAGCCTCACTCCAGTCGGAAGAATGAATAATTTTCAACTGATCCTTCCTCCTTTGGTGACTGAGGTGATAGGATCTTCCTCTTCCCTCTCCGAGATCATACCTGCAGCGATGGAGACCAGAGAAAAATACAAAAAGTTCAGGGAATGGATCGGAGAATACCAAACCGCATTAGAAAGTGAAAACCCTGCTCAGATCTCTAAGTTTAAAAAAACATTATATAATGTAAGCCAAGATCTGGAAAAGATGAGAAAACCAGGAGAATTAGGAGATACTAAAGTGGGGATGTCCTATATCGGCCTGAGTATTCCGACCCCAAAAATCCCGGATCTTCGTAAATTTTTCGGGATCAGAAGTGCACTCAATAAACTTCTACTCAACCCAAAGGGAGAGAAAACTCTGCTAAAACTATTGCAATGGTTTGGATGTGAAAAAGGGGAAGAGCTGGAAAAGATTAGGAAATATTTTATATAATAAAATCGCGATAAAGAAGAAGGCCCGAAGGCGGAGAGATTACTCTCCGTCCTCGAGTAGATTGTTCAGACTATCTAGAAGAACATCCACTTCTACACCGTAGCCCATACAAACTTGCTCGATAGTTTCGAGTTCGTTGATGGAACAATGAGAGCATCCGCCTAAATGATAGCTAGAGAATACCAATCCTGCTTCAGGATGAAGACCGATCGCTTCGCCTACCGTCATTTCTTTAAAAAATCTTGGCTTGACCGCTTCCGACATGGGGAAAATCTCCTAAGTACTGGTTTAAGTTCCAGTATATAGACTCCCTAGGCCAAAGTCAATTCCATGTTTTTTCAAGAAACCGGCAAATTCTATATTCGTATCGAAGAAAGGTTCGAATCTTCTCATTATCTCTATAAATACTTCCCTGATGGCTCGGATGAGCCGATTCACGGCCATTCCTTCAAGGTAGAAGTCTATCTCTCCGGCCAAAAGAATATCGGGGAAGACGGGATCAGTTTCGATTTTTTAACCTCAAAACGTAAGCTCAAAGAGTTAGTGGCTGAGTTAGACCATATTCTGATCAATGATCATGCGGATTTCCAAAAGACAAATCCAACTTCTGAGAATATGGCCCGTTGGTTTTATCATGGCTTAAAGGATAGCGTGGCTGAAGCTCAGGGTAAAGTAGATCGGATCGTCATTCACGAAGGCCCGGAAAACTTGGCGTATTACGAGCCGATTTCCTGACCCATAGGGAAGGAAATTCCCGGAGGGTAACTGAGCGAAGCGAAGTTAAATCTTAAATCAAACAAACTGCATCAAAATCAGCATAACCGTTTCCTGACTTACGTAGGAACTCCTAGATCGCACTCAGAGTCCGTGTAGGAGCTCCAACAACGCGACTTCTATAGAATCAAACTTTGCCGTACGTAAAAAGAAAAACCAAATTCGCCACCGCATAAGAGATCGTGAAATAAAAGCCGATGCGTAAAGGCCTCGGAAGCCTCATCACTCCGCAAAGAACAAAGTGGACCGCTAAAAAACAAAGAGCCAAAGTATTGGTCCAAAGAACCGCCTTTACCGGTTCAGAGTCCGCTCCGTATAAAAGAAGAAGGACCGTAGGCAATAACCCCAGAAAACTCATGAACCCGCCGGTGGCGATCCAAACCATTAGGATCATTCTGGACTGTCTTTCGTCCGGATGCTGGAAGACCGAGATTGCGCCTCCCACTACTAACTGGTGCAGAAAACCGTGGAATGCGTAGACCAAACTTACGCATAAAAATAGGATCGTAGGCAGGTTGAGATGATTCAGGTCTGACAACTGGAACTCCGGACTTTTATCGACTCACAAATCTTACGGGACGGCTTTCACTTCACAACTAATTTACTGTTGACCTTCGATTGAAAAAAACGAAGATAACAGGCCGGACATGAATCAAACCCTTTGGACTCCCAGTCCCGAACTCATTCAAAACTCAAGACTTACTGAATTCCAAAATTTTGCAGAACAAAAGATCGGTAAAAAATTCCTGAACTACTCAGAGTTACATTCCTGGTCTGTGGAATTCCCCGAAAAATTTTGGGGGCTGCTTTGGGAGTTTGCTCCAGTCATCCATTCCAAAACGTACGACGAAGTGATCCGCCCTGGAAAAACTTTTAGAGAGGCTCAATTCTTTCCGGGAGCAAAACTGAACTTCGCCCAAAATTTACTTCGAAAAAAAGACGATACGATCGCTATCTTTTACAGGGGAGAAAACGGAGCGGAGAAGAGCCTGGCCTATTCCGAACTTTATAAAAATGTAGGAGCGCTTGCCGCCTATTTTAGATCGGAAGGTGTGGTGCCTGGGGATAGGATCGCAGGACTCATGCCGAATGTTCCGGATACGGTTCTTGCAATGTTAGCTGCCACAAGTATCGGAGCAGTTTGGACTTCTTGTTCTCCCGATTTTGGGGTTAAAGGAGTTTTGGATCGATTCGGTCAGATCAAACCTAAAATTCTGATTACCACGGATCGATATGAATTTAAAGGAAAGTCACTTCCACTTGCGGCGATTGTGCAAGAGATCTCTTCCCAGCTTTCCGATCTGAAAAAGATCCTAGTTTCTGAATATCCCAGTTTAGGATCAGGCGATCGGAAGAATATCACGGATGGATTTCCTAAAAATTCGATCCCATTACAAGGATCTTATGGATCTTTTTTGGGCCAGGACCCTGAGTTTTACCAAACAACTTTTGATCATCCTGTTTATATCATGTATTCTTCCGGAACAACCGGACTTCCAAAATGTATGGTCCAAGGTTCCGGGGTTTTCCTGAATCATTGGAAAGAACTCGCACTACATACGGATCTGAAAGAAGGCGATGGGATCTTCTACTATACAACCTGCGGATGGATGATGTGGAACTGGTTGGTAAGTTCTCTTTCTATCGGTGCTGCAATACATTTATTCGATGGAAATCCATTTCATCCTGATCCTGGAGTATTATTCCGTTATGTTTCCGATCGTAATGTGAAAGTATTCGGGGTAGGAGCTAAGTATATTCTCAGCTTGGAGAAGGAAAAATACAAACCGAGCGTGGATCTATCTTCCGTAAAAGCGGTACTTTCCACAGGATCCCCTTTGCCTGGATACGGATTCGAATATGTATACGAATCTTGGAAGAAGGATCTAAGACTTTCCTCTATTTCAGGAGGAACAGATCTGAATGGATGTTTTGCATTAGGAAATCCTAATTTACCAGTACATTCCGGAGAATTACAATCCTTGGGCCTCGGGATGTCCGTTCAAATTTTTGATGATTCCGGAAAACCGGTCCAAGGACAAAAAGGAGAGTTGGTTTGCACAAAACCATTTCCTTCTATGCCATTGGAATTTTGGAATGATCCGGACGGTAAAAAATACCTAGGAGCTTATTTCGATACGTATCCGAATATATGGAGACATGGTGATTTTGCAGAAATTCTTTCGAATGGGGGAATGGTAGTATACGGAAGATCGGATGCTACTTTGAATCCTGGAGGAGTTCGTATCGGAACCGCCGATCTATACAGTCTACTCGAAACCATTTTAGAAATCGCAGATTCTGTAGTGATCGGACAAGAATGGAAGGATGACGTAAGAGTCGTTCTATTCTTAAAGATGGTCCCAGGTGCGGTCTTAGATCCTACATTCGAGTCCAAGATCAAAAAGGAAATTAAGGACAAGGTTTCCCCTCGTCACGTTCCATCTAAGATCATCCAAGTAGCAGATATTCCTTATACACGAAACATGAAGAAGGTAGAGATCGCGGTTAAGAAGACTGTGCAAGGAGAAGTCGTCACGAATCAAGATGCTCTGATCAATCCTGAATCATTAGAATATTATAAAAATATCCCACAGTTGCAGACGGATTGATTTCGGGGCTGGGATTTTAGATCTTTCGGACCTTCTTCTTCCCTTTTGGCGATAAAAAATAAGGTCCACTTGTTTGAACTTCTACCTTTCGGAAAAAGAAGTTTCTATGATCAGATCCGTATTTTCCCAGAGATATTCCGTTTCGATGGGAGAAGCCAGATATTGTGCGGAGTTTTGTGAATTTGAATAATTATCTTCGGATTCTCTCAAACTACGCACATAAAAAGTAGCAAGCCCCGCTAATCCTAAAAGTAGAACCGCAGCGATTGCCGCCTGCCATGCGAACATTTTGTTAATTGTTTTTTGAGTTTCCGCTTTGGAGATTACCTTGCCTGCAATCCTTTTAGCAAGATCGGGATCTTTCAGTAAGGAACCGATTTTTTGTTCTATTTCGGGATCGATATGTTGTTCTTTCATTTCTCTTCTTTCCCTTTCCGATTGGAATTTGCGAACCGGGACAACCATTCTTTTGCTCTGGAGATCCTGGACTTGACTGTTCCTTCGGAGATATCCAATTTTTTAGCGATCGATTCCATCTTCTCGCCGCCCAACCTAAGTATCATAGTTTCTTTATATGGAGAAGGCAAGAGATTAATTTGAGATTCCATCCATTTACGTTTGTCCGGATCAGGTTCGATCGCCGCAATATCTTGTTCTTTTTTTTCTGAAACTTTTATCTCAGCCTGTAGTTTTGAATAAGCTCTTCCTTCTCTATTCCATTTTCGGATCGCTCTTCTGCATTCGTTCCTGGCCGCAACGTATAACCAACGATTTGCATCTTGAGGATCCAGAGAAGGTTTGTTTTTGAACTTAAGATAATATCTCAAGTGCGTATCTTGGACCAGGTCCTCGACTAAAGAAGCCATCCCGGGCAAAA
Organism: Leptospira dzoumogneensis; assembly: GCF_004770895.1. Classification (NCBI taxonomy): domain Bacteria; kingdom Pseudomonadati; phylum Spirochaetota; class Leptospiria; order Leptospirales; family Leptospiraceae; genus Leptospira; species Leptospira dzoumogneensis. The sequence continues at coordinate 873,171 of NZ_RQHS01000005.1, forward strand.
TATGCCTGCGGATGGATTTGAGGACGGTCTCCTTACTGGATCCTATGATCCGGATTAATTCTGGTTCCGTCATTCTATCTATCTATAGTCCGGTCCAAAACTTAAGTCGCTGATAAAGATTTGATCTCGGGCTTCAAGAACCTGGCCATTTATGGACAGGTTCTTACAGTCTCTGTCTCCTGGAGGAGGTCCGGGAGGCGGACCGTGATGATGGGGAGGAAAGTCCCTTCTTTCTTTGATCCTGTTCAATCTTTCCTTATGGAGTTGATTCAGTTTTTGTTTTTGTTCCGGATTCAGAATCGATTCGAATTCCAGTCTTCCTTGTATATGCAAAAATCTTAATTCTAATTGTATGTCGCTGATCTCTTTCAGTTTGGATTTTACCGCAGCCAGATCTACTTTAGGGGATTCTAATAGTTTACGCAGGGATTCATGAAGAGCAGGCAACTTCTCTCCCATACTGCGGCTTACATTCAATCTTTTGTCTGTCGCCGCCTTAGCTTTTTCGATCTGTTCTTTTGTGAGAGAAAGTTCTTTGGAGAATCTTTCAAAATTTCTATCTTCTCTTTCTCTTGGGCCAGGGCCTCCTCCGGGTATAAAGAAGTCGAACGGTTCCGGACCGAATGGCGGAGGTGGAGGAGGGGGTTCCGCAAATAAGGAATTCCCTGATCCTAAAACCAGTAAAAGAAAAAAGAGTAATTTAAGTTTTTTAAGATCCAAGTGATCACCTGCTATTTCTGACGAATTATTTTTATTGTGTGGTACTAGTGCTGGAAGAACTTCCGGAAGAAATCGTACTACTTGTACAATTCACTTCTCCTTTGATACTGACAGAAGGACCTGAAACATTCTGTGTATTATAACAGGTCTCTCCGTCTTGGGTATAACACATACTTGTAGAAGTTGCGGAAGTACAATTGATATTATCCACAGTATAACATTGGGTAAGAGAAAGAGCTACACTTCCGCTGGAAACTGCTGTGCCCACCAGATCCAGATCCACTGTAAGATAAGAAAGAGCCTGGGAACTGGAAACGCTTGTATCCACAGGAACTCCACTTCCTCCCCAATAAATTTTACCGTAATTAGAAACAACCGCAGATGTTCCTATTCCACCCGAATAAGAGAAACCTTGCGTGGAATCGATAGAACCTTGGTTTTGGGTAGCATCGTATAAGAACTTGAGATAAAGATATTCACCTGTCTTAAAGTATAATCTTGTGATCACCGTATAAAGGTTCGTGGTGCTTGTACTTGTAGTAGTCGTGGTAGTGCTTGTGCTGGAAGAACTATAAGGAGTGGCAGTCCCACAGCTTGCGGTCTTGTCCATGTCCAATTCCCCATCTATATTAAAAGCAACCCCGTCCCCAAAAACGGTTAAACTTACTTTATCCGCATCCCTATTCTCACAGGATAAAAAACAAAATAAGAAAAATACGATATAGGTCTGTGGGTTTTGTATATTGGATCGGTTGAAAGGATTCAAAATAAGATTCCAGGATTCTCTATATATAAGTAAACCCGGAGCAGTAAAAACGTTCCCTGATTCTTACTAAAAATCCATATTTATCGGATCGACTCGAGTATGATAGAACCCTGATTTTTCCCTTGATCCATAAGGGCTAAAAAAATATAAAAGAACGGTGTTTCGAATATTCGGACTTCTATTTTCGTTTTTTATATTTTCTCCCGTATTCGCACAAGGTATCTCGGGCTCTCGTTTGGAAGAAATCCAGAAAAGGGGAGAATTGAGGGTTACTGGAAATCGTAACTTCGACCCGTTTTATATCTCAGATCCAAAAGACGGTTTTCCGGGATTCGATGCGGAGTTAGGTAAAAAATATGCCGAGTTCTTGGGAGTAAAATACACGTTCACAAATCGGCCCGAGTTCGAAGATTTCGCGGAAGCGATCAAGACAGGCGAAGCGGATATCGCGTTTTCAGGTTTAAGTTCTACATTAGAAAGATCTAAAAAAGGAAGTTTCAGTTCTCCTTATTTGGTTTCTACAACAGGTGCATTGGTAAATAAGAATGCACTTCCTCCTCCTCCGGAAGGAAATATCATCACAACGGTATATTTCAGAAGTGTAAAGGACCTGGACAGCGTAAGCGGGCTTAGTTTTTCGGTTAGAGCATTTTCCGCCAGCCATGAATTTCTTTTGAGTATTTTTCCGAATTCCAGGATATTCACTTACGGTTCCATGGAAAGCGCTTGGAATTCGGTGAAAGAAGGACAGGCGAATTGTTTCGTGGGAGATTCTCTTTATATCAGGGGTTTATTACTCAAACAAAGAAGTATTTTATCTAATTTTAGGGCGCTTATAGAATCCACTCAGGAAAATCATGTGAGCGCTTTACTTCCCAAAGGAGATATTTACTTCTCCCGTAATTTTGAATTTTTCCTGTCGGAACTCAGGCGAACTGGAGAATTAAAAAGTTTGGAGGATAAGTATTTTAACAGAAGCGACTGGGTAAAATAAAGAAACAGTCTAATTCTTATGGCGACTTTGACAAAAAGAAAGGCCCAAAATTCTCCCGGACAGATCTATGTGGATTCCAGTTGTATCGATTGTGAAACCTGCAGGATCTTAGCCTCGGATATTTTTGGAGAAGACCAAACAGGTTCCTTCGTCAAAAAACAACCCGAAACAGAATCCGAAAAATTCCAAGCCTTACAAGCATTGGTTGCCTGTCCCACAGCATCTATCGGAACGGAAGATCGTATAGATCTCACAGAAGCAAAATTATCTTTTCCAAAACAGATACAAGACGAGGTATATCATTGCGGTTTCCATTCTAAGGATTCATTCGGCGCCTTCTCCTATTTGATCATAAGGGAAGAAGGTAACGTACTTGTGGATTCTCCCAGATATATCCCGTCACTTTCTGAAAAAATAAAAAACCTGGGCGGTATCAAATATCATTTTTTAACACATAGAGACGATGTGGCGGATCATGAAAAATTTCACCGAGATTTCGGGACCCAAAGGATCATACATGAAGGAGATCTATCCGCGGTTCCAAATGCGGAGATTGTGATCAAAGGAAAAGAACCATTCTCTCTTGGCAAAGATCTATTGATCATACCCGGGCCTGGACATACGAGGGGACATTCTACTCTATTATATAAACATAAATTTCTATTTTCAGGGGACCATCTTGCGTTTGATCCTAAGAGAGAAAAGCTGATCGCTTTTAGAGGTGCTTGTTGGTATTCTTGGGAAGAACAAACCAAGTCCATGAAGGACTTGGAAAATTATGATTTTGAATGGCTTTTGCCTGGCCACGGGCACCCCGCTCATACGGATCGGAAGAGTATGAGCGAGATGCTTAGGTCCTGTGTTCTATGGATGCAAAAACGTTAGAATGATTCCCTGCTTCCTAAATATTCTTCCTGTCCCGAGAATACACTCTCTGCATAGGCAGGAACTCCTCCCCATTTTTTAACCGCTCCCGGTCCCGCGTTATAGGCGAGAAGAGCCAAACGAAGATTTCCTTCGTGAGTTTCTAAAAGATGGTTCAGATAAGAGACTCCAAGATGGATATTTGTCTCCGGTTCCAGTAGATCTTGTTTTTTGATATGTTTTCCTTCCCAGGATGCGATCCAGGATCCGGTCCCAGGCATGATCTGCATAAGTCCCAGTGCATTCTTCTTGGATCTTGCTTTTCGGTAGAATTCAGACTCTGTTTTGATGATCCCGAGAAGTAACCCTGCCTTCTCCCCTTTTTGGCAATAAACTCCGCAGGCGCTATTATTGATCCTTTCTGATTCTTTTTCTACGGTTAAGGATAGAAGTTCCAGCTCCGTTTCCGTCAGGCTTGGTCTCTCGGAGCGAATGTATTCTTTGATTTGAGTGGATTCTGGAAGGGAGTTCCTACCAGGAGCGCTCTTTCCGATCAGGGAACCCGCGATTGGGGCTACAAATGATTGGTAGAGCAGTGGTAATGAGGCGATGAATATGTATCTTTTTCTAACTTTAGGCTGGAGCATTCTCCTTGCCTCCTCTTATGGTGCATTGCACCATCTATGACCAGTCTTTTTGCGGCGCACTACGGGCCAAGCAAAAAACCGTCCGATTTTTGGAGTTTGGGAAAAAAAGTCGGGTTTTTGAGGGAGCATCTGGCCCTTAAGAAATTGGAAGCAGATCGGCGAAGAAGCATCGGAAACAATTTTCATTTTGGAGTTATTTCCAAAAGAATAACTCTCATTCTTTCACTCTAGTTTTTTCTATTCTTCTCTATACATATTTGAGTTACTTGCGAGACCTTCTCAACTATAGGCAATTGGAAAAAAATTTCCAAGAGAAGAGTAAATCTTTCGGTATAAAAAATTTCAAAACATAGATCGGAACGTTTAGAAGAAGTTTGGAAATAAATTTACTAACCTAAAATGAGTATTTGTATTTGCGTTCCCTTCTCAAAACGATTCTCAAACCGAAATAAATATAACATTCGATTTATTTAATATAATTTTCTAAAAATAAAATTTTTGATGCAAATTTTTGTAACTGCTTCGTCATAATATTTAGAACCGGGGATTTGTTGAGCAAACAAACCTGACTAAAAAAGAAAAACTCATTCGCGATGATCGATCCCGCGATAGAGAAAATTTAAAGATACATTACAAAAAGCTAAATCCGTATTCGTCGGATCCGTTTTCTAAAAACAAAAATTCTGAAACGGATATTTTCTGGGGAAAAATAATGAAGGTATCTTTAGCTCTATCCGTACTATGCCTTATTACATTTTCGCAATGTACCCAAATGGGAAATCCTTCCAGTGATCTCACTTGGGAGGAAAAACAACTTCTCTGGATCGCATACGGAGAAGAAATGAAAGGCGGACTACAACTTACAAAAGCGGCGGCCCAAAAATGGGGTCTCGGCATAGATGTCTATCCTGCTAAGACAAGAGTGGATAGAATGAGAAACACGATCGCATTTACGGAATCGGGTAAATGTCATGTAGAAGGGATCTCGCAAAAAAACGCAAAGGACTGTCAGCTATTCTCTTCTAATCCGTTTTATCTGGCAGCTTGTTCCATCAGCGCAACTACTAGTATAGAAAACAGCGTCATTTTTATTTTTAAAGACAGGATCAAAGCGACTGCGGACGCGATGAGAATGGAAGGAAGCACCATAGACGCGAAAGAATATATAATCGCGACCGTTGCTCACGAAGTAGGGCATTGTCTTGGGTTACAACATTCTCAAGATCCTAAAGATCTGATGTTCCCTATGTTGACCGGAAACGTATTCGAACCGAGCAGAACTGAAATGCATGCCGCACAAGCTTTGTATGATACTTCTATGCCGCCCGGTTCGATAGACGAATCTAATCTATATACGAAACAATCGGACTTTACTTACTTAAAACAATATACCGTACCTTCGTTTGCGGTATTCGGAAATATAAATATGGAAGAGGAAGACTGATAACCCCAGAACGGTAAAACCGATCAGTCTTCCTATGGTGCGGATCGAAGATTGCCGGGGATTAAACTCCCCGGTTTTTTTCTAATTTTTCGGCCAAGTCTACAAGTAGTCTTACACCGTATCCGCTTGGCCCGTTACCTATTTGGGTTCCGGATGCTTTTTTTCTCCAAGCAGTTCCTGCGATATCAATATGGGCCCAGTCAATTCCTGAATCCACAAAACGTTCCAGGTATTTTGCGGCAGAAAGGCTTCCACCAGGGCGTCCTGCGATATTACGTAAATCAGCTATATCACTCTTTAGATCTTCGCCGTATTCTTCCCATAAAGGCAGATTCCAGGTCCTTTCATCGGAAGAAGTAGAAGCCTCGTCCAAAAGTCCACGAAGCTTATCTGAATTACTCATAACTCCTGCAGCCTCATGACCTAAGGAGATGATGATCGCTCCAGTTAAAGTGGCGAGATCCACCATATAGTCCGGTTTGTATTTTTTCCCGATATAAGAAAGAACATCTCCCAAAACGAGACGGCCTTCTGCGTCCGTGTTTTGTACTTCTACAGTGAGACCGTTATGAGCGGTGTAAACGTCTCCCGGTTTTAAAGCGGCGGCATCCGGCATATTTTCCGCAACTCCAATCGCCGCAATTACCGGAACAGAAATGCCTAATTCTGCGATCGCACCGATCGCATGGATCACTGCAGCAGCACCGCACATATCATATTTCATTTCATGCATGTCTTGTGCAGGTTTGATACTGATCCCGCCCGAATCGAATGTAAGACCTTTTCCGATCAGTGCTAATTTCTTTTTGGATTTTGCCTTAGGAGGATTATATTCCAGAACGATCATCTTAGGTTTTTTGTCGGAACCTTGGGAAACGGCGAGAATTCCACCCATCTTTTCTTTTTTAAGCTGGGGTTCGTCCATCACAGTGATCTTTAGTCCTGCTTCTTTTGCGATCTCTTTGGAACGAGAAACAAATTCTTCCGGAGTGAAATGATTTGCAGGAAGATGAGCGATATATCTGGCACCGTTCACATATTTACTGACCGCTCTGGATTTATCCAAACCCGTTTTAGCGGATTTTTCTGCATTAGGATCTTCTAATACAAAACTTACATTTCCGAATTTATTCTTTTTCTCTTTAAAATCTTTTGTAAGAACATTGATAGGAAATGCACCTAGATCGATTGAATTTGCGATCTGATACACTAAAGAAGAAGTAGAAAGAGTTTTGGTCAAAAATCTTGTGAGTTTGATCTCCAATCCCACCGAATCCCATTTGCGAAGTTTTTCCCCTATGCTCAAGAAAATTTGGGCTACGGAACGAATGCTGACCTTGTTGGAATTCCCCAAGCCCAGATAGATAATTCTTTCCGATTCATCTATAAAACTTTGTCCTGATTCTGCGGAGAATATCCCGGAACGGATCTGGTCGGAAAATTTGGTCTCTAATTCTTTAGGAAGATTGTCTTTTGTAACGGGGATTACTTTATAAATATTTTTGGAAGTGTTCTTCCCGATACTAAAATTGATTTTTGATCTTTCTATCTTCATTTTTTGTCCAACGCCTTGATATCTCCGAGTATCTCATCCACGTGACCTTTCACGCTTACCTTCGGATAAACTTTCAAAATTTTCAGATCTGTTCCGATCAGGAATGTGGTCCTAAGGATCCCCATAAATTCTCTTCCCATAAATTTTTTCAACTGCCAGACTCCGTAAGCCTCGCAGATACTTCCGTCCTCGTCGGAGAGAAGAGTAAAATTGAGTTCTTGTTTTTCTATAAATTTCTGGTGGGACTTAACCGAATCTTTTGAGACACCAACTACGTTATAACCTTCCTTTTTCAGTCTCGCGAAATTATCTCTAAAATCACAGGCCTCAGTAGTGCAGCCTGGGGTTTGGTCCTTAGGATAAAAATATAATACCAAACCTTTTTTTCCGGCCAGATCCTTGAGAGAGACCTTTTCCCCGTCTTGGTTCAGGGTCGTAAAACTAGGGGCCTTGGACCCCGCTTTTAAAGTACTCATACAAAGACAAATGATGGGGGACTCTGCTTCTATTCAAGATTTTTTGTTTCGTTTCCGTTTTTGGCAGGGAAGAAGAAGGTAAAAAGCCTTGCGAAATTGGAAAACCTGACGATAGTAAAAGTATGGATCCTAAAGAAAGAATGGAACTGATCCGTCAGGGAAATCAGGCCTTCAACGAAGGTGATATCCGAAAGGCCAGGGAATGTTTTCTGAAAACGGAATACAAGGACGGGCTAATTCGTTTAGGAGACCATTTCATGTTCGAAAAAAAACTTCCGATCCTCGCCTACGGTTATTATAAGAAGGCGGGTTATCAGAGAAGGATAGACGAAATTTTCCAAAGAATGTTATGGGCACTTTCCCAATGGATCGGACCCGATAAGTTCAAAAATCCAGAACCCGAAAGAAAGGCTCCGGATCCGGAAGATTTTGTGGTCCATCCGATCTTAAGACAAACCGCCTTGGACATACTCAAGAAAAACGGAATGTCTATCTAAGAGTTATTCACTTTTATGTGGATCAGCTTCTTCCTTTAAAGTTTTCCATCGTATTATAAACTCCGAAAATTTTATCTGCAAGCCAGTCGAACACCGAAATCGGAAGTATTCCTTTGAGAGCATTAGAAAGATAAATTGTCCAAGGCAAAAGTAATCTAGGTTTTCCTTTTTTCATCGCATTCCAGACTTTTGACGTCACATATTTAGGAGAAAGTATAGGAGTGAATAACATCCCTTTTACCCCCTCAAACATTCCCGTTGAAATATAGGCAGGATTTACAGTCGTTACCTTTACATGGTCGAAACCCGATTGGAGTAATTCCAATCTTAAGGAGTCGCTCCATCCAGTCTCTGCCCACTTGGAGGCGCAATACACACTCATTTTTGGATTCGAGATCAGACCTGCCGCTGAAGAAATGTTTACGATCCTGAAATCTCCTGATTGGTCGGATAACATTTTAGGCAGTAAAAATCTAGTCAAATACATTGGACCTAAAACGTTAACCGACATTGTTTTCTCTATATCGGATTTAGGATCATGTTCCCAGAAATACTTTCCTCTTACGATACCTGCGTTGTTTATGATTATATCGATGCCACCCAGTTCGGATTCGATCTTAGAAGATGCCTGCCGAATCTTTTCGAGATCGGAGACATCTATAACTTCTGTAAGAATTTTTGTAGTATCCGATTTTAATTCCTTTGCGGCAAGACTCAGAGCTTCCGAATTTAGGTCCCAGAGAACTATTGCCGATGCCTTTTCTTGCACGGAAAGTTCAGCGTAAATTTTTCCCATTCCCATTGCGGCACCGGTGATCAATATTCTCTTTCCCTTTACGGTTTTCATATTATTCCTTGGAGATCGTAAGTTTGTATTGGATCTTCTCTTTAAAATTCGTTTCGTCTTCACATTTTAGGAATAAGTTTTCTGAGAAATATCAACAATTATTAATGTCTTCGAAAAGGTTTGAACCATTGACAAAACCGTATTAAATGTTCCTTTTTAGCTACAGCGGTAGGTAAGATTTATGAATTGGTCGATTCTTTCGATTTTTATGATGGTGCTTGGTGTTTCGGTTTACGCACAAGGAGGCGGTTCTGGCAAACCTAGAATGGGAGGACCAGGAAGTCCTTGTTTTGAAGACAGGCAAAAATATTGTAGTGATGTCCCGAAAGGCCAAGGTAGGATACGAGATTGTCTAAAGGAAAACTTGGACAAACTTTCTCCTGAATGCAAAGAACATTTGGATAAAAGATGGGGAAAGAAAAAATCCTAAATTTAAAGGACAAAAGAGGATTAAATCCGTTCATTTAGGAAAGAATTCTTCTATCTCATTTCAGAGGATTCCGGATCTTGTCGTCTAGAATCCTTTTGAAATGTTTTCCAATAAGATTATATACCCGTTCCTTCTATCCTTAATTATTATACTCTTTCCTGGTTGTTTTTTTTCCGGAAACGACAGAAAGAATGACAAAACTACCCAAACAACTCCTCCCGTCGAAAGACTTTATGCTTCTACCTGGTCCCAAGATTTTTATGCAATGATGAAGTATGTCCATCTTTATGATGAGATCCATCCATTTTTGTATAATTTGGAAGGTGGACGCAGCAATACGGGCCGTATTCTTTCCGTATGGAAGAAGGATGAAATAGATGAAAGGATCCGTTGGCTAAGGCTCATGTCTCCCAGGACATTGATCATTCCCACGATCTTTCGTTGGGAAAATGATTTCGAAAAAGTTTCCGATGTGATCGGTCTGAACGGAAACACCAAAGTCAGAGATCTTCATATCCAAAATATTCTGAAAGAAATAGATACATACGGATACGACGGGATCGATATAGACTATGAAGGAATGACCTGCGAGAAGAAGGAAGTATTTCAGGAATTTCTAATACTTCTGCGTGACGAACTGCATAAAAAAGGGAAAATCCTATCTGTAGCCATCCATCCCAAGACCGTTGCGGAAAAACCTTCCGTCTATCCTTGCAAAGGTTTGAAATCTCCAATACAGGTGGATTTTTACGAGGCGTATAGGGGACAGTTAACTCATGATTATGAGTTTTTGGGAAAAGTCGCAGATAAGGTCAAAATTATGGCCTATGAATTGCATCCCCGCAAACAAGGTTTTCCAGGACCCGGCCCCCAAGCTCCTGATTGGTGGATAGATAAAATTTTAGAATACGCGGTTGCTCGTATCCCGAACGAAAAATTATATATGGCGATCCCAACTTACGGATATGACTGGGCATTACATTGTCAGGCGGAGACAAAATCGGTCTATTATTCCAGGGCAAAATGGATCCGGGAAAAAATGGCTCCTCGCAAAGAAGAGCCCACAGACGTATTAGAAATTTTTAAAACGCAGCCTAAGGCTGCGGATTGGACATATCTCAGGCCTTATTTATACAGACACCAAGGACATGTATATTCGGATCCTTCTCTATGGTATAGAATGGGTGGTTGTGATCGTGTAGCATTCTATATGAACAGAAGCGCTTTCGAGAAGAAGATGAAAATATTGGATAAGTATAAGATCCGAGGATTTTCTTTCTGGCAATTAATAGAAGATAATGATCCTGAGATCCATAAATATCTGGAAGAAAAATTAGGACCTGAACTTTCGGAAGTACATTAAGATTCCTTCATGATACTTCCGGAGATGATCAGTTTCTGGATCTCGCTTGTTCCTCCGCCAATCTCTCCCAATCGAGTGTCTCTGTATAGGCGAGAGACTTTATATTCGTCCATATAACCGGCTCCACCATGGATCTGGACCGCAAGATTCGTAACTTCTCTCGCTGCAGTAGTTGCGAATAATTTGCATGCGGCACATTTTCCGGAAAGACTCATGCTTGGTTTCCCTTCCGATTCTATTCTTTCCATTTCCCAGGCAGTATTATAAGTAAGCCATTTTGCCGCTTCGTACTTGGAATAAATTTCCGCCAGCATGAACGCAACACCTTGGTGTTGGTAAATAGATTTGCCGAAACTTTTGCGGGAAGCGGAAAAAGATTTAGATTCATCTAAACATGCCTTCATAACTCCTAAGGAATAAGCCGCTAGAGAAAGTCTTTCCGCGTTAAAGGTTTGCATTGTTTGTCTAAAACCTTTTCCTAATTTACCTAAAATATTCTCTTCCGGAACTTCTACATCTTCGAAGAATAATGCTCCGGTAGGAGATGCTTTGAGTCCCATCTTGTCCATGGCGGCCGATCTTGAGATACCCTTGGAATTCAGATCTACAATAAAATGAGTGAGTCCTTTTTCTTTTCCGGTTTCGTCTTGGGTCCTTGCTAGGACCAAACAATAGTCCGCATTGGGTGCATTCGTGATAAAAGTTTTTTGACCCGAGAGAAGATAACGATCCTTTCCTGATTTTTTAGCAAGAGAAGAAAGTCCCGAAACGTCAGAACCTCCGTCAGGTTCTGTAACTCCTAAGGAACCGATTGTTTTGCCTGAAATAATATTTGGCAGATATTTTTTCTTCTGCTCCGGAGTTCCGAAATGTTTGATCGGAAGTCCGAATAAACCTGCAGAAGCCCCTGCACTGAAAAAAGTAGAACCGCATGATTCGGAAATGATCTCCATTGCCAAGGTGCTTAAAAAAACTCCAGCACCTTGTCCGCCGAATTCCTCTTCATGTAATAGACCTAAATAGCCAGCTTCTCCCAGTTTTAGATAATGAGATCTGGGAAGTTCCTTAGTTTTATCCGCTTCTTCTGCAAAAGGATGGATCTCCTTTTTACAAAAATTACGAAATGATTCTGTGAACTCTTGTTCATCGGAGCTTAGGCTAAAATCCATTTATGATCCCTCGGATCCTGCTAAACTTGAAGAAAGATATACGAAGGCAAGGAATTTAAAATACTATTTTCCTTTGAAAACAGCGGTCCTTTTTTCCAATAAAGAGCGGATCCCTTCTTGGCCGTCTTCGGATTTTAAACAATCGGTTACCAGAGGTACTAGATCATCAATTGCTTCCAGATCTCCTACTTCGATCGCTTTTCTTGCGTTTGCTAAGACTGCATCTATTGCCTTAGGGGCCTGAGCGGAAATTTTTTCCGCAAGCTCTATTGCTCTCGCTAATAATTCTTTTTTAGGTAGAACTTCCTGCACGATCCCTATCCGATATGCTTCGGGAGCATCGAAAGTATCTCCTGTCAGGATATATTTCATTGCATTTCCCCAACCGGAAGTTCTTACAAATCGGATCGTTGCTCCGCCGAAAGGTAAAATCCCTCTTTGCACTTCCATTTGAGCGAATACGGTTTTTTCCGCGGCGAGTGAGATGTCGGAGGCCAACATCAATTCGATCCCTAAAGTTAGGCAAAACCCGTGGACTGCGGTGATCAAAGGTTTTTTACGGATCCTGCCTGTTCCTCCCGTATCCCAAGGATTGATATTTCCTTTTTGGAAAAAATTTCTGCCTTGTTCAATGATTGATTTTGCGACATCTTCCAATTCTAAACCGAAAGTAAAATGAAGACCGTTCGCATATAAAACCGCACATCTGGAACTTGGATCGTCTTCGTAGACTGTAAGTGCATCACTTAACTCCATGATCATTTGTGTATTCATCGCATTTCTGGCATCAGAACGGTTAAGTGTGATACAAAACACAGGGCCTTTCTTTTCGGTCTGGATATAAGTATACGATTTCATAAAATCCTCTCAGTTGAGTAGACCATATAGTCTACTCTTTGGATCCTATGTCTTTTGTTTTTCTAAATTTGATGTCAAACTTTTTATCTTTTTAGGAAGAACTGATTTCGTTTCCCAACTAAAATAGGAGGTCCTACAGAAGGTTGACAATAAGCAAGGATAGTAGATAAAGCCTTGGATGCCTAATATTCCGATTCACCTTCCGGAACAGATCTCTCAATTTCCGGTTTTCTGGATTTTAGTTTCTTTTGCGATATTCGGAACGTATCTAGGTGCCTTATTATGTATAGGGCAGAATATTCTAGAAAGAAAAACGGCTCTCAATCGTTTGCTTTCTTTGTTATTCGTATGTTTGGGATTACTGCAAGGAACCTGTTTATTTTATGTATTCGGGCTTTCTTCTTCTTTTCCTAGGATTGTTCTTCTTCATATTCCTGTTTTGGGTTCCATAGGTCCGATACTATACGGAATTCATAAGATCATACAAAATTCGGAATTCGAAAAATCCACATTGGGTTTAAGTCCCAAACATTCTATTCTACCCGGGATTATTTGGATTTTATATTTTTTAAGTTTTGCGCCGGATCCAGATATGATTCGCGAAGGCATCCGAATATTCTCCGAAACAAGAAGCGCATTCGATCTGTTTTTTCTCATCCCGTTACTTATACTTGCCGCCTATATTGCGGGACTACTGAGAGGGAGTAGAATATTATTTAAACCGAATGTTTTGAAAGAGGAATGGACCGCAAGAGTTCTACTTTATATCATTCTTGCCACGATCGCAAACCATTCCGTGGGTGCATTTTTTCTAATGGATAAGAATCCGCTCTTTCTGCTAGTAAGTGCCTCTATGATGGGGTTGAGTCTTTGTGTTTCTTATTTGATTGGCAGAAGGTACCCTGCTTATTTCCAAAATTTGCAGGAAGTCGCAAGAGTTACCTTCCAAAAATATTCCCGCTCCTTGCTCCAAGGTATGGATCTCGCTGCTCTTAGGGAAAATTTACTACAATCTATGGAAGTCGAAAAATTATACAAAGACGAGGACTTGAGTTTGGCAAGTCTTGCGGATGACTTAGGACTTTCTTCTCATCAACTTTCGGAATTGATCAACCAGGAAATGGGCAAAAATTTTTCCGCATTTGTGAATGAGTATAGGATTAAAGAGGCTTGTGAACTGCTCACTAAGAACAAGGATTCTTCTATCCTGGATATTGCCTATGAGGTGGGATTTAGGAGCAAAACTTCATTTCATAGGGCGTTTCAGAAAGAAGTTGGAGTTCCTCCATCCGAATTTAGGGAAAAAAATCCATAATATCGGTCCCATCCTATCAATTGAAACCGGTTCTGCGGTTTCGGTTTATAGAATGGAACGACGGATCTGGGATATTACGTATAATTCAATCCATCAGTTACATCGGAGTGGATATGAGTTCCTTGGCCCTTGAGCGAAAAAACATTTCGGATCGATTTACCGAAAAAGAAAAAACAAAACGTATCATCAAATGGATCCGACGTTCGGATTCTAAACTCAGAAAACGTTTCTCATTTTTAAAATACCAAGATGCGATCGGGTTCGGGATCACTATGGGTTCCGCTTTAGGAATGATCCTGCTCGGAAGTTTGTATGTAATGGATATCATACCATTCTGGGCTTGTATTATCGGGAATGGGATCTTAGCTTCCTTTCTTCATGAGATGGAACATGACCTGATCCATAGTATTTATTTTAAAGAAAATCCTAAGATGCAGAATTTTCTATTCTGGATGGTCTGGTTATTCCGCGCGAATACGGTCAATCCTTGGTTCAGGAAAGAGATCCACCTTCTTCATCATAAACTTTCCGGGAATGTAGAAGATATAGAAGAAAGATTTATCAGCAACGGAATGCCTTGGGGATTCAGAAGAATACTCGTGATGATAGATCCTATCATGGCGGTTGTTTTGCAGGGACCTAAGATCAGAAAAGATGCGATCCGTTATCTTGCAAAAATAAAAGCTAAGCCGATCAAGGGACCTTACCGTTTAGTGTACCTTCTTCTTTGGTACTCATTCTTGATCTGGGGAATGATCTCTTTGGTCAATTGGGCAATGGGAAGTCCTATACAGGAAGCTGGAACTGCCTCCTATATTCATAATTTCTTAAATACTGCCGCAGTGGTCTATTTGATCCCTTGCTGGCTGAGACAGTCTGCGATACAGATTGTTTCTTCTAATATGCATTATTACGGAGATGTTAAGAGTTTATACCAACAGACCCAGGTGTTGGATTCTTGGTGGATATTACCTTTACATATGTTCTGTTTTAATTTCGGAGCCACGCATGGTATCCATCATTTTGTGGTAACGCAGCCGTTCTATCTACGACAAGCAGTCGCACCTAAAGTAAAACCGTTCTTAAAAAAATATGGAATTCGTTTTAACGACTTTGAAAGTATGACAAGGGCGAATCGTTACCAAAAAGAAGAAATGGATGGTATTGCGATTCCGGCCTAGTACTTTAAAGTCGGAAATGGCATGCAAAATTTAAAAGAATCCGAAAGACCCCAAGGTCAATTCATTCGATCCTTAGACCAAGCGGAGGCAAATTTCTGGTTATATGACCGCGCCTCCTCTATGAACTTCTGCGTAATGGCAGAAGGAGAGGGTTCTTTTTCGGAAGAAAGTTTACGTAAAGCACTGGACCTTATCCAAAACAAACATGCGTTAGCTAAGGTTCAGATCTTAAAACAAGCAGGACAAGATTCTCATTTATACTTTGCAACCTCGGACAAAAAAATCCCGATCCAAAAAGATCTCTATTCTCCCGATTGGAAATCCAAATTAGCCAAAGAAACCATCCGACTTTTTGAACTGGGAGATTCTCCTTTAATCAGAACTATATTTTATACTTCCGGAAATTCTAAATTTGCGATCGGTGTTATTTTTCATCATAGTATCGGGGACGGAAGATCAGGCTGCAGATTTCTTTTAGACGTACTCCGAGCGAGCACGGGAGAAGCGGACGAGATCGAAGAAGATTCGGAATATTCCTCCTTAATGGAATTATATCCCGCAGAAGAATTGTATAAAGGAGGACCTAAACCTGAAAAACCTCTCACCATTCCTCAATTCTCTCGCAAAAAAGAAGAACAAGATCCTGAGATCATCAGTTTTTATTTGGAAGAAGAAGACGTAAATTCTCTCCTAAAAACTTCTAAACAAAAAAAGATATCCTTTCATGGGATCTTGGGTGCTTCTCAAGTAACAGCACTTGCAGATTTTTTTGACAGGGGCCAAGAAGGAGTATTATATCTTTCTACTCCGGCGGATCTAAGACCTCATTTGAGTCATCCGGTACCGGATTCCGCACTAGGACTTTATATTTCTTTATTTACTACTCCTGTAAATATCAGAGATCCTTTTGATATAAAAGCAAAAGCTATCATGAATGATGTAAGAGCTCGTATCGGAAGAAGAGAAGGCAGAGCATTTTACGAACTTCTACCTCCTTCGGAACAATTTTTGGAAAAAGAAGACGGATTAAAACTTTTTCAATTATTGATGAACCGAAATCCACAATCCAGTTTGCTGAGTAATGTGGGAATTATTCCCGTTTTGGCATCGGATGAAATAAAAGTAAAAGAACTTTCTTTTACCGTCCATCCCGCATTGACCCAAACGATTTTCACTACCGTAACAACTTATGAGAATAGAATGGCGATCAATATAAATTACGACAAGAATCGCTGGAAAGAAGCGGACATCTCTCAGTTTGCTTATTCTTTCCGGAAGAATATACTTTCGAATTCCTGAATGTTCGCTTAAAAAGGTAGGATCCTTTTTCTATTTATAAAAACTCTTCTGCCTAGGATCCAGCCCCAGATTAGGAACCCGCATCCTAAATAAGAAATTAGGTTCGGGACGAGAAGAATTTCCACTTCTGCAAGAACAGGGACTTGCATGGTTAAACCTGCGAGCATTATAATTGTATGGATTTCTGCGACTCTTGACTTTTTCTCATCTAAATATTTACCTAAACCTCCTCCGCTGATAAATGCGAGAACCCCGAAGATGGCACCTGTCCTTCCGATATATGCGGAGAAGTATTCAAAATTTTGAATATCAGGGAATTGGAATAGAATGATAAACGGACGAGAAAAAAGAAAACTTAAAGAAATGATCCCCAGGTATCTATGAAGCCTGAGTTTGTTTTTAGGAGAAAGTTCCAAGCCAGAAACTTAAGCGGGATCTCCGCTGCCTACAGGAACAGGTTCGTTTTCAGGAAGTAAACTTAAACCATTAGCTTCCAGCTCAGGTTCGGGAGTTGTATCGATCGGGATCGGCTGGGGTTTTTTAGAAAGTTTAAAATAATAATATAATGGAACGGAAAATAAAGTAAATCCGAAACCCCAAAGAGCCTCAGCACTTTTATTATAGAGCAACGTTGCGATAATTAGAATATTCGAAAGTATATATAAATAAGTAGAATAAGGATAACCCGGGATCTTGAACTCATTCTTTAAATGTCTTTTTTCGAAAATAACAGGAGTGTATGCGGTGATCGTTGCGAGCAGTAGAGTAGAGCAGGTGATCAGATATAAAAGGGATTCGATCTCTTTTACAAAACAAAAGAGACAGGCATACAAAAACTGAAAGACCAAAGATTTATAAGGGCTGTGATATTTAGAATGTAATTTTGCCATGCTTGGGAAAAAGAAACCGTCTCTCGCCATCGCAAAATAGATCCTGGAACCGCCGATGATGTAAGCGGAAATTCCTCCCAAGAACACCCAACAAATAAACGCAGTGATGAGGATATTCACACCTTTCCCGAATAAAAATCCGGAAGCAGTCACACCGATCTTCTCATCTCCCGCTAAAAATTGGATAGGAGCGGAGCTTAAATACAGAAAATTGATCAGAACATAAAGAAGAGTGACTAAGATACAAGAAACGATAACCGACTTATAAATATTCTTTTCCGGATCTTTTACTTCTTCCGCGACGTAAGTGATCATATTCCAGCCTAAGTATGAAAAAGTGACCGGAATCGCTCCCGCAAGCAGTAGATTCCATCCCTGAAGATCCGAAGGGATCAGGGAGAAAGATTCAAAATTTTGAATATTATAATTTCCTATAGTAAAACCTAAGGTCACAAATGCAACCAGACCTAAAATTTTGAAAGTAGTGAAAAAATTCTGGATACGAGAGGCGAGTCCTATTCCGAAAAAGTTCACGATCGTAAAAAATAAGATCGTAGAAATCCCTATGATCTGAGCTACACCCAGAGAAAATGTGATCCCAAGGAACTTGGACTCAAAAAAATAAATGTCCCAACTTGGATTGAATAAAGCCAAAAACGATTTAGAGAATGCGATCGCTGAAAGAGAGATGGACGCCGAAAAATTCACCGATAAAGAAAGCCATCCGCTGGAAAACGCAACAATAGGAGAGTAGGCTTCCTTTAAATAAACGTAATCTCCTCCCGCATATGGGAAAATACTCGCCGATTTCGCATAACTCATCGCACCTGCGATCGCTAAGAACCCGCCTAAGATCCAACATAGAAGCGCCCAGTTCGGATTAGCGGTTTGGGTCAGTATATAGCCGGTAGTGATAAAAATCCCCGGTCCCACCATGGAGCTGAACATGAGAGAAATGGAATCGTAAAGATTAAGAGAGCGGCGAAGTTTCATTTCGAGTTTTGGTCAAAATAGCCCTTTAACTTTCACTCACAAGACATTTTCAAAACCACTTAAAATCACTCGATGTAGGAGTTCCGATATCCGTGTGTAGGAATTCCTACCTGCCTCGTTGGAATTCTTACAAATGATTTGGGCGGCTTCCTCGCTTTGCTCGGACCGGGCTACTACGGGTTCGCGCATTCGCGCTCATCCAGGCTTTGCCTGGACTAACGCCCTTTGTATCCCTGCCGCAGCGACCCATAGGGAGCGAGGCAACGACCGCGAAGCGAGTCGGTGACTGAAGCGTAGCGAAGTCAAATATGTAACGGACACGTTGCATACAAACGGACAAAGCACCGCAACGACCTTGCGAACGATCCGTAGAGAGTGAGTAAGCTCGAGATAGCCTGAGGCGTAATCGAGAGCATGCCAAGTTTATTCGAAGCGAGTCGGTGGCCGTAAGGCCAAGCGAGTAAGAAGCTTTAATCAAAGCCATAAACTTCAACCGAAAGCTTAGCTAAAATCGACTTATTGCACGCAGAGTTGCTAAGGCGCAGAGATTTGTTTCGCACAGAGGTCACGGAGCACACAGAGTAGGGAAGCAAAGGAAAATACTTTGTATTAAAGCGCGACTGAGCAAAGCGAAGCTAAAGTTTAAACCAAACAAGCAGCTGCACTTGTCGGACAGAAACGATTTGGGATTGGGGGGAGCGGCTCGTGGGAGAGCTTGTCCACAATCGCCTTTATCATATTCTGTCGCTTTCTCAATCAGTATCCGTGTTTTGCGCGGAATTTTGATTATCGGCGATTCCCAATCTACTGTAGCACATTCTCCTTTTTGAGTTACATTAAGATATCATAATAAACTAAATCTATGTCCCAAAGCCTTGCTATGTATCAAAATCTCCTTGAATTCAAGTTTGACTTATGTCACATTAAAATTGCCGATTTCCAAATTTAGAAAAGATAGATTTGTAAAATTTCTATAAAAACGGTTTGACTGGCCGGGTCGATTTTGTATTTTGGTCTTCTGGCCGTTTTCCGGTCAGCAACCGAAACTTTCGTGTAGAACGGCATTTGCCCTTCGAATCGCAAGTTTAGGGAAGAAACAAAGTTCTTTTACAACGAATATAACTGCGAATGAGAAATTAAAATTTTTTATTAGCTGAGGTTATGTAAAGGTGAAGAG
>NZ_RQHS01000006.1 GCF_004770895.1 Leptospira dzoumogneensis
CTCTGCGTGAGAATGGCCCTCTGCTACCTCTGTGTCTCCAACTACCGAAAAACCGGTATTTTGTCTCAAAAATCCTGAATTGGCTCTGTGGATTTTTCGGGAATGGCCGATAGGTAAAGGGATCGAGGTATAAACTCAAATGATGCGTTCCCTTTGGACTGCCGCGACCGGAATGATCGCTCAGCAATTTCATATAGATACAATTTCCAATAACTTGGCAAACGTGAATACCACCGGTTTTAAAAAGAACCGTGCGGATTTTGAGGATTTAGTTTACCAACATATGGTTTTGGCAGGAACACCTGCTACTTCCGTGAGTGAAATTCCTACAGGAGTGAATGTGGGTCACGGGGTGAGGGCAGCTGCTTCCCAAAAATTATTCGAGATAGGTTCTTTCCAAGCGACTGGAAATAAACTGGACCTTGCGATCACAAGCGAGATGGGATTTTTCAAGATCCAAATGCCTGACGGAAGTTTTGCATTCACTCGCGACGGTTCTTATAAGATAGATTCTAATCAACAAGTAGTAACATCTAACGGTTATTTGTTGGAGCCGCCTCTGATCCTTCCTGAGGGAGCGATCCTAAACACTTTGATGATCTCAGAGCAGGGAGAAGTTACCGTAAAGATCGGAGCCGATATCCGTCCTACAGTGATCGGTCAGGTGGAATTATATCGTTTTGTGAACCCTGCGGGTTTGCAGGCGATCGGTAAAAACTTATTCCAAGAGACTGTTGCTTCCGGTCCTGAAATTCCTGGAACTCCCGGTATGGAAGGTTTCGGGAATGTTCTACAGGGATTCTTGGAGATGTCTAACGTGAAGATCGTGGAAGAGATGGTGAATATGATCGTTGCTCAAAGAGCTTACGAGTCTAACTCTAAAGCCATCCAAACTTCCGATAATATGTTATCTACCGCGATCGGACTGAAACGTTAATTAATATGAGTTTCCGTTCTTTCATCCTATTCTGCATCTTAACCGGACTTTTTGTGTCCGGTTCGGAAAAGGTAGAAGGAATGGAAGCGGTCTATCTACGAGGAAAACTTCTCACCCAAAAAAAGGAAGTTTTACTTTCAGAGATCGCAAAACTTCCGGACGGGATGAAAGACAAGATTGTATTAAAAAATCTGAATGCACCTGTTATTATTCGCCCGGAAAGCCTGAAGGATGTTCTGGCAGGAATTCCGGTTTCCGGAAAAGAAACCTTAGTTTTACCTTTGGATTCCGAATTGGATCCGGAAGACTTGGAAGAAAGCCTGAAAAAAGAAGTTTTGAAACTTCCTCAAGACAGAGAAGGTGATTTTAAAATTTCCTATTTGAGCGGGGAAAGATTTGTTCCAAGCCAAGGTGTGGAACTAAAATGGGCAGGACTTCCTCAAGTCATTCATCCCGGACAAGTTGTAGCTTCTTTGGACTTTTATTTCGAGAATAGAAAGGTCCATACCCAAAGGATCAAATTCAAATTGGAAAGAAGAACGAATGCTCTCTTCGCCAAAAAAGAGATCCGCAAGGGACAAAAACTGCAGGCAGACGATCTGGAAGAAAGAACTGTCTATATGGAAGAATCATTTACGGACGGGATTTCCGGTAAGGATATAGGCTCCACTGCACTGAAGGATCTGCAAACAGGGGAACTTCTCCGCAAAAAACAATTTAGGTTCTTATTCGACGTGCAAAGAGGCGGGGACGTAAACCTAGTTTATACTAAGGGAAACCTGGTAGTAAAGTCCAAGACAAAAGCATTAAGTTCCGGTAATATTGGAGAAATAGTAGACGTTTCTTCTCATTCCAAAGAAGGAAAAATTTCCGCAAGAGTAGTAGAGAAGGGCACAGTCCTTTTAGAGAATTGATATGATCCGTAGTTTGAAATTTATACTTCCACTTCTATTTTTATCCGGAATGATCGCGCTTTTTGCTCAGGATCTATCCCAATGGCAGGATAAAAATCCTTACTCCAGAAGCCAAAATCTGAGAGTAGGAACTACTATATTCGTAAAATTGAAAGAAGGTTTTACTGCGGAGTTCGAGATCGAATCCACTGCGGATGAAAATATCACTATCAAGGCTGTGCCTGATAAAAAAGTGATCCCTGATAATCCTGCTTACAATACGGACCGCACAATCGTCCGTAAGAATAAAGGTAAGATCAAATCTTTAGGTAAACTAAAAGGAAATCTGACTGCTGTAGTAACGGCGATAGATACAAATACCGGTCTTTTAACATTACAAGGACAACGTTCTTCTACTTATAATGGGGAACCTTCTCAAGTTCTTTTGACTGGAAGATTATCTCCTGAGTTTATTTCCAGAGACAACTCTGTGGATGCGGATCGTATTGCCGATCTGCAGATCCAGTTCACCGGTAGAATTGAACCTAAAAATTTACAACCTCCTATCACTTTAAAAACGATCAATAACCCTGATGGAACCGTGACCGTTAAAGCGGAACTATCTGAAGAAGAAAAACAAAGATATATTCTGGAACAGTTGAACCGTTTATTGGGAGAGTCCAGATGAAAAGAGCAATTTTACTTTTTATAATATTCTCGGTATCACTTTCCGGTGCGGAAGTTCGTTTAAAAGACCTAGCTAAGATAGAAGGGATCAGGGATAATCAGATAACCGGATACGGGATCGTAGTCGGTCTGCCCGGCACTGGAGATTCTAAAACCCCGATGACCACCGAGAGTATGAAAAATTATCTCAAGAACCTGGGAGTGGATGCAAATCTTAAGCCGGAACAAACTAAAAATATAGCATCCGTATTAATAACCGCTAATATTCCTTCTTATGCTCGTAAGGGTGATAGACTGGATGTGACTGTTTCTTCCATCGGGGACGCAAAGTCTTTAGAAGGAGGAGTTCTTCTCCAATCTCCTTTGAAAACTGCGAATGATAAAATTTATGCGGTTGCAAGCGGCGTTATCTCTTTCGGCGGAAAAGAAAATAGCGCAGGAGGCTTAGGCAGAGCCTCTAAAAAAACCGTAGGAATAGTCCACGCAGGCGCAATCGTAGAAACGGAATTGAAAGAAGATTTTTTTTCCAACCAAAGAGTGGTCATTCGTTTGAACAGCCAAGACTTCTCCTTGATGAATAATGTGATCAATCGTATCAAAGAAACCGTTCCTGAAAAATTCGGATTAAAAGCGGAATCTATCCAAGCTTTAACTCCTTCCGAGATAGTTATAGAAGTGGGTGCCGGATTTTCCGCTAAGTCTCCGGGTTTACTCAATCTTCTTTCCGATCTGGAAAACATCACTGTAGAATCGAATCCAAGAGCAAAAGTAGTCATCAACGAAAGATCCGGAGTCATCGTAATGGGTGGAAACATCACAATCGATGAAGTTGCGGTCGCTAGATCCGGCTTAAGTCTTTCCGTTGCGGATAAGAATAGAAGACCTACAAGACTCAGCGGAGAAAAACCTCCTACGAAAGAATCTTTCGTGATAGAGGAGGCCACTCAGGTCTCCGATGTAGTGGAAGCATTGAATAAAGTAGGAGCTTCCACAAAAGATATTATAGCAATTTTAGAAGCATTGAAGGCGGCGGGTGCTCTTCATGCGGAACTGGAGATACAATAATGATAGATAAAATACAAGACTATCGATCTAAATTGGATCTTACCGAAAGACCTGAAGTCCAAAGGCTTTTACGTGAAGAAAAAAATACCAAGCCTGGACAAAGTTTTCCGGATCAATTAAGAGAAGAATTTAATAATACTTTATCAGGAAAAGTTTCTTCTTCCGAAGTGAGAATGCCTCATAATATCAAAGAGGAAATTGCCGCTGACCCGTATCGCAAAAAATTATTCGATGCTTCCGGTGAATTCGAATCCATCTTCGTTAAGATGATGTTGAAAGAAATGAAATCCACAGTTCATAAATCCGGGCTTATAGACGGCGGA
>NZ_RQHS01000007.1 GCF_004770895.1 Leptospira dzoumogneensis
GTTTTGCGTTGGAACGAGTTTGCTCTGCAAACGCAGTGACAAAGCAAAATGTGGCGTAGCCCGAGTGAGTGGTCGCGATAGCGATCCACGAACGGAGCGGAAGCACCGACAGTTAGCCGAAGTAAAGTCAGTCAACTATCTAGGTATTATCTAGTAATGTCTGAATGGCAAAGTCCATTCCTAGCAAAATATTATCCGACCAAAGACATCCAGGCTGCTTGCGAGCAAACGCGTTTGGTGTATTGTCTTTGATTGAACAATTGTATCCACTCTTTTCCCAAAAACTATGAAAGACGAAGTATCTCTTTTCAATTTCAAATTCGTCAATCAGTACAAAATATTTATTATAAATTAAAAATTTAGAGTTTGAATATTGATGATCAACTATTGGCAGATAATTTAATGTAAATAGAGATGTGAAATATGAACCGACTATAGTAAAAACCCCTGTAAAATCTGTTGCCTGAAAAGGAGAGTAATTAATTGCGAGAACATAGTAATCTACTCCCCGATTATAGAACCTCCCATATTGATCATAGAATTCAGAGGATTGATAAAACGATTCCTGCTTTGTTTTATTTAAAAATTCTCTTTCCATCGCTAAATAATTTTTCATTAAATAATAGTTTAAAGATTCATCGTAATATCCGCTTATTGGGAAGAAAGATAAATCTTTTCCTATCCCGAAGTTTCTCATTAGATATTTTTCTTTGATTGCTACTGGAACTCTATATAAGAATCTAGATGGATAATAATAACGACGTCCAGGCAGAACAACGGCATTTTTTGGTTTACGAGTAGCTTCAAAGTAATCTTGAAAGTATTCATAATGATTGAAACCGATAAGAGCAATATTCCTTTTCTCGGCTTTACTCTTCTCTGATGTATTTGGGAATCTTAAGCTTGGTTGCTCAACAGAAAAGTATGAATAACATCCCGTGAATATAAACAAACAACTGCAGACTCTTGCTATTAAAGATTTCTTAAACAAATACATTTTACTGACTTTATTTCGGCTAACGACCAAGGTGTTCCGACGTTTGCAATGGCGCGAGACTTGCTCTGCAAGGCGAGTGACAGAAGCAAATGTGGCGAAGCCCGAGCGAGAGTCGCGTTAGCGATCTCGAAGCGAAGCGGAAGCACCGTAAGTTAGACGAAGTGCTCAATTATTTCTTTTTAATTGTATAAGTAAATGAAATGCCAGACAGAGTATCAATTTTATTTACGCAGAGAACATACCCATTATCTAAATTCAAATTATATTGCCAAGGCTCATAATTTTTGGCTTTAGTTTCAATTAACGTTGGCAGTAGAGGCAAATAGTTTTCTTCTATTTGGTAATTCGATTCAATTATTTCAGGAGCGTACGCAAATCCTGCATCGCCAAGTGCCCATTTACTATTGTCTTCAAAGGTAAAAATTGGCGTATACATTTTTCGATTTTGGTCGGGATAAAGTCTTCCAATTTCAATTAATAATTCTTTCTTTTTCAAAAGCCTCTTTTGCTCGAACAAAATCATTGGGCCAGCAAGCAATGCCTCATAATGTTCTTGAATTATCTCTTTTGTTACGCCTTTGGTTTCAGCAAATTGATCTGTCAGATTCGTAATTTCTTCATCGAGTTCATTAAAAAAATTCCGTAAGTCTTTCAATTCATCCAATATCAGCTACTTCCCTTCCATTTTCGCAGAAGAAATCGAATGTTCCCACCAATAATGGTGAGCGAGACGATTTCTCTCCATTAAGGCTTTTTCAAGCTTAGACATTAACCCCGATTCAATTCCGATTCCTTTATTTTTAATGATGAGAATTAATCCGCCAAATGTGTTCTTAAACATCTCCTCTAATTCATAGTCGAATTGAAACTTCGTAATTTCTCGATCTTTAGTGAGTGTAAAAGTAATCCAAATACCTAACGATTTCTCCAGTGATTGAGCGAAGTACATAGCAAGACCATAATGTGCAAAAGTCTCCCTGCTCCAATAAGCTTCTTCGTTTATTTCTTCTTTCATCAGATTTCTTGAGCATTTCGTCTAACGACCAAGGTGTTCCGACGTTTCGCGAGTGCGAAGCACTTGGCGCGAGGCTTGCCATGCAAGACGAGTGACAAAGCGAAATGTGGCGTAGCCCAAGCAAGGGTTGCGTAGCAATCCCGCAGCGCTGCGGAAGCACCGACAGTTAGTCGCAGTTTTTAAGTTTGTAGTGTTCACTTATACTCTTTCAAATTTTTTGCAAGCTTGCATTTTTAAACGCGGCACTACTCTATTCTTCCAGCTCAAAATAATAATAACTTGGCTGGATACTTGGAAAATTAAATTCCTTAACAACTTCTTTATAATTTGGACATTTCAAAAATACTTTGTATTTCGATTCTTTCGACCAAGTTATATCTTGATATAACAGAACCCCGTCAGTTATGAAAACTTTGTGTCGAGATATAATTTTATTGGGATCAGGCGTGAATGCTACACCTTTAATTTCAAGCAATTTGAAGTATAAATCACATTCACCATTAAACTTTGATAAATATGATTTTGAACCAAATCTATGCTTAACGAAAACATTATTCTCTATCTTCAGAATACCATCGCATGAGAGCAGAACCCCAACAAATACAAGTAATAGTGCCTTTTTCATTAATGAACTTATTATAATTATTTCTCTGAATTAATATAATTTATAAGAAATTTTTGCAAGATTTATAAACGAATGCTAATTTTAAAAATTGCGACTAACGACCAAGGTGCTCCGACGTTCGCAACGGCACGAGTTTGCTTTGCAAACGAAGTGACGGAAGCGAATGTGCCG
>NZ_RQHS01000008.1 GCF_004770895.1 Leptospira dzoumogneensis
ATTAACCCTCCTTTGCATACGTTTAGTGTTACCTATGTTCCCGGTCTATTTTGTTACCCATGTCTCCGGTTTGTACCCTGGGCGGGGGCGATCTCAACGCCCACGTTGGAATTCCAACATGGCGATAGCGGTGAAGATCATTCGCGTTAGAGTTCCTGCACCGGAGGAGTAAATCACTTCTTTAACTATAGTGTTTCGTGACCTTCTTCCATTTTTTTTCCGTATCTTCTAGATAATCTTGGATCTCCGAGTAAGATCTTTTCCCATCCAGATAATCCAAAAGGAACTGATCTCCAACCAAAAGTTGGATCGCGGGTAGATCGGATCTGAATTCATAAGGTCCTTGTAGGAATGTAAACTTATCAGGATAAAATTCTCTCAATGTGCGAATAAGTAATAACCCGAACAATAAGCTATGGAATTTTTTAGGTTTATCTAATAGGATTTGATAACCTCCGCATACTTCTCCTGCATGTTTATGGAAGGTAGGAATAAACTTCAAAGGCCTGAGCCTAAAAATCCCTTTTTGTTTCTCTTCTAATTTTTCTAAAAGTGATCTGTCCAGATCATTGATATATGGAGCGCCGAATGTTTCGAATGGACGAGTAGTCCCTCTTCCTTCCGAAAGATTCGTTCCTTCTAAAAGACAAAGCCCGGCATAAACATAACAAGTTGTTTGAGCAGGAATATTGGGAGAAGGTGGAACCCATAAAAACTCGGAACTCTTTTTTGGATATAGATCCAATCTATAAAGCTCCAGATCCAAATTAAACTTGTCCTTATAATATTCGAGAAGGCCCGCGGCAGAGAGGCCATGTCGGTGCAGTGTACCTTCTACCCCGACGAATGAAGAAAATTTTTTATCTAAAGGGGATCCTTCTATCTTAGAGCCCGCAGGATTTTTTGCATTCGATACTAAAATTTTAGGTCTTGGTCTTCCCTTTTTGGCGAGCCTATCTGCAGCTTGCATCGCATATAAAGCGGTGGTCAAAAATGTATAATAACGGGCGCCCACATCTCTGATATCTATGATCAGGGTGTCCAGATCCGATAGAATATCTTCTGCGGGAGCGAGACTTTCCTCATTATCTCCGTACAAATTTAGGACTTGAGTTTCTCCAAGATCATAGATGAGTCCGCTTCCTGAGACCTGGTCTTGCAGCTCAGCAAAAAGTCCATGCTCGGGCAAAAATAGTTTTTTGAGTCCGTACTCTTTTTGGATGATCCGGAAATGATAATCGCCCTTCCAACCGTATGCGCTCTGATTGGTGATCATACCGATGGATTTTGCATCGGAGAGAATTCTGCTTTTTTTCATTTTCTAAAGAGGTTATTTCCGGGAAAGTGCAGGAGTCAAGCAGACTAGGAACGCCTTAGTCTTGGAAATCTTTTGCCTTATCCCCAAGGTCCTTTTTAGAGAATCCTTTAAAAAAGAGTTTCCATTCTTAGGGAAGGATAGTTTTCTTCTTAATTTGCCCCAACAGCGATCGTATGGCATTAGATACTAGCATACCAAATCAAAAAGTAACAATAAAAGCCGGGACGGTTTTATTTCCGGAAGGAAGCGCCGCAAATTCTCTCAACGTATTGCATAGTGGAGCCTTACGTTATTTGGTAGAAGCTCCCGGTGGAAGAAAACTGGAGTTATTCAAAATTTCAGGAGCAAATTTAACTCCCGGTGCATCCGCTCTTTTTGGCAGCGGACGTTATCCTTTTACAATTGTCGCGGAACAAGACTGCGTGCTCTCCACGTATGTTATGTCCCAGGCTACTGTGGGTCGTTCTCTCGCGGCCAGAAGTTCTTTAGGGATCATGGTAGGCCGTTCTCTTTTAAGAGAGATCACAGAATCTTTCAAAAAAGTGAACCAACTTAGAAAGATCGCTTCCGATATGGGAAAGACAAATGATAATCTTTCTCTTTTGTATTATCAATTCAATCCAAGTGTTTTTCCGGATATCAAACCGGGTCAGCCTATCGCAGATCCAAGTTCCGAAATTGTGGATCCCGTCTTAAGACTTGCTCGTGAAAATTTAAAACATTATTTCGATAACGGCGGGATCCTTCCGGAAAGACCGACTGCAAATTACGTAGAAGAAGATCATTCCCAACTTCTGGTTAAATATTATCCGGAAGAAATCGAATTCCAAGACGGAGAATTCAATTTTGTTCGTAAGATAATCTTAGCGGACCCGAATCTTCTCGCACAATTATTCGCTCCCGATCCAAGTATGGTTTCCTATGTCTGCGATAAACTCGGAAGAGTGCAGAACAATATTACGGAAAACGCAAAAGGTATATTAGAAGAATTAGATGAAAACTTCTCTCTTCTTTTAGGCGGTGTCGAAAGCCTTACCGAAAAATATTTCCTGATCCTGGACATGGCTGCAAACGGTTATGCGACCGCTCCTCCTGAATTCGTGGTCCCTATCTTACAAGTAGTTTCCCAAAAGATAGAAAGAGCGCTTGCGGGCCATCAGGCAATTTTCGGTTCAGCGATACCAAGTCCTTCTCCGAATATTAAACCGTTTATAGAAAAGACTGTAGGACTTGCTAAAAAATTCGAAGCTTCTAATCCGACTGCAAAAGCAGCATCTAATGGAAGCGGGATCTCTGTGGATAGTTCCGCGGATGCGACTGCAATCCGAAAAGAATTGGCAAATTCCGCATCTAGCATCATCCAATTCTCCGGTTTAGGCGGAGACGCGATCAAAGAGTTTTCCGCGATGATGGTAAAACTCAAGTCCTTAAAGAATCCTCTGGATTCAGACAACGACACTCGTAAACTACGAAGGTCCATTACAAAAACCTACTTCGATATTTACGCAGCATGTTTCCAAAAGTACGTCAACTCAGGTAAAAATGTCCCTAAACCGGTGGACCTGATGTTGAAATACGGTTTCTTCGACGAAACAATGCTGGATGATTCCCAGTTAGTGTTCATGTCCACATTCAAGGACGCGATCACTTCCGTTTCGGATATTCCGATCCATTATGGAACGGAATGGTTGGAAAGAATTTATAAAAGAGAATGCCCTACTTCTCTCGACGAACTCGGTCAGAACTTCTTCGACAAGGTCAAGATGGACAACCGAAACGCCGTTTTCAAAAAAGAATCGGATCTTCCTCCGGACATAGACAATCCGGAAGCAAGATTAAAATTCGAATTCGGTGCGATGTACGAGGCGAACGTTAGACTCACCACAGGTTCCTTGGCGACCTACCTTCCTATCCTAACCAAGTACCATTCTCAGATCCCTCTTGGTAAAGCATACGTTACCAAAAAAATGCTTACCGATACGATCCACGATATTATGGCAGTCGACTTCTCTGTATTCAACAGAGAAGTGATCTATAATAATCCGGAGATGGGAATTAATAAGGAATTCGTTCAAAGAGCGATCGTTCCTGATTTCGTGATCGTTCCATCTATCGGAAGCAAGATCATGATGTGGCAGGAACTTTCTATCCACAGAGGTTCCGGCTCTAAAGAAAGTAGAGGAAGGATCGTTCTTCCTATTTTCGTACAAGGAGATCTAAAATCTCTTTTGATAGATGCATTTGCAGCATTCCGCTGGGAACTTTGTAAAACGATTTTAGGACCTGAATGGAATAACGTAGGAAATCCATCCATCACTGCTGACTATATGGACTATGTTCAGTTCTATAAAAAGAACAAAGATCTTTCTATAGAGATCAAAGAAAAGTTGGCTGCAGAATTCAAACGTTTCCGGAACGAAAGGGATATATTTGCAAACGATTACCAGCTTTGGATCAAGTACGAAGCGGAAGGTGTGCAAAGATTAAACCGAGTAGTCCGAGGGATTTTCTATCGTCATATTCCTTTCGCAAGGACCATCCGAGAGAAGGTTTCCAAAATGCCTGCATTCGGTGAGATCAATAATAGGTTTGTGAATATTCGAACTCGTAAGTTTACAGAGTTGGAAAACAGATACAAAAAGTACATCAACGCGTTAGGTAGTCTTCCGGATCCACTGCGCGAAAATATGGAATTCTATAGAGTTTAATCGCATCGCTGTCGTGTTAGAGTTCCTGTATCATACAATTACGAACTTATTTCATTATATTACGATTCATCAACAATCCTAGGTTTCGATTTCAT
Source organism: Leptospira dzoumogneensis (assembly GCF_004770895.1). Lineage (NCBI taxonomy): Bacteria > Pseudomonadati > Spirochaetota > Leptospiria > Leptospirales > Leptospiraceae > Leptospira > Leptospira dzoumogneensis. The sequence continues at coordinate 4,122 of NZ_RQHS01000008.1, forward strand.
AATTGGAACTAAGTCTGGAATAGACTATCCAATCCGATTTTTCAATTTGGGAAACGAATCGAAAAATCGAATGAGTCGAAAAACTAAAATCCTATTAGTCTTTGTATCTTGTATTCTTGGCTTTTTATTTATAGATCGTTTCTTATTCCAAAGCCTGCTCTTTTCAGTTCCGAATGAGATGGAATGGGATACTTCTCCTTGGTATAATTTTTTAAGAAAAAGAAAAGAGATCCGCTTTTCGGAAAAAGAAAACGGAGTATTACTTTTAGGAAGTAGCATCGCATTATACTCCGTATTGCCTGATGTATTCTCAAATAAAGTAAACCGAACATTACCGGATACTGAGAAGATCAGAACTGAATTCTATTCCCATCCATCGCTTACGCCTTCCGATTTTTATTATTATAAAGAAGACATCGCTTCTAAAAAACCGAAGGCAGTAGTCTATCTGATCAATCCTGCGGACTTTCAATTGGAATTTCTAAAAGAAACCGTTGAAGGAATAGAATATGACGAAAAAGGATTTTTAGAAGAATCCATTCGGATTAGGCACCAAAATAGATTATTATATCCGGATCTATTTTTAGAAGATCATTGGAAAGAGATCTACGACCTAGATAAATCCCAACTGGAATCGTTTGTTTCTAAATTGATCTCTTATGGGGTCAGATACAGAAGTTTCTTTTATGATCCGGTCATGGCCTGGTACATGCATCGTTTCAGATGGGGACGCTCTTATCATTATTATACGGGGGTAATTCCTAAAGAAGGGATCTATCTAAGAGGCTGGGTAAAACCGGAATTCGAGATTGATTGTGAAATTTCAGGGAACCAATGGAGAGAAAGTATATTCATCCAAAATCCCGGAACAAATCTGAAAATTTATAAAACTTCTCCAAAAGAAGAACTCTTATTCGATAAAACATATGCGAAGAAGGGCTGGTATTATCTAGAACTGACCTTCTCCGAAAAATTAGAAAAACTAAAACTCAAATTCCAATCGGATAAACCTGTATCGTCTTTAGCAGTGGATTATAGGATCTTTGGAACGGAAGAAATTTACGGAATACGTCTTTCCCAAAACTTTTGCAGATCCGAATTTAGAGAGAATTTATCTTATATTCGGATCCCAGGTATAGACGATTCCAGATTAGAGTCCATGGCTTCCGACCAATATGATAAGGATTATGATCTGCGAATTTACAGAAAAAATGACGAAGAAAATGTTCTAAACAGATTCAAAAAGATCAAGAATGCAAAAGTATTGCTTTCAAAACAAAAATCTTTTGTTTCCTGGTCCCAAATGAAATATCTAAACGAAGGGATCCGTTATTTATCAGAACGAAATATCCCAGTATTACTGATCAATTCTCCTGAAAACCCTAAGGAAAAATCGGTTTATTCCAATAGTCCATGGTACTTCGGATATTTGGAATTTTTGGAAAAAATATCCGAAGTAAAATATGGATTTTTAGATGCGAGCGATCTATTCGATCGCAAGCAACATTTTATGGATCCTCATCATCTTACTTATTCTTCGTCGGTGAAAGCCAGTGAAAAATTTGCAGATTGGTTTAGTCGGTATTATAGATCAGGATTTTTTCATAAACCTTAGATATAAACGGATAGATAAACCTTTCAAAAGATAGAATATTCTTTTTCCGTAAATCCCAAATATGATCCCGAACAGCAAGGACAAGACTAAAGAGATCCGCGGGTTCTGTTCGAATTGTTTTACCACACTATATTCCCATTTTTCAAGACCCTGGAATCTAACTGAATCTTCCGAAAGTTCCACCAAGAACTCTTTTAAAGATCCTATTTCCGTTTTAGAAAGACTTAGATTAGGCATCCCGCTGATAGGATTCAAAAATTTAGGATTTTCTAATTTAGAAGAAATATATAATTCCAATTTTTCCTTACTATCCAGACTCGGATCCGTAAGCTTGGATCTGATCTGATTCCATTTTTCGTGATCAGGTTCTTCTTTATAAGAAGCCATTTCTTCCACTTGTTTTAGAAAGTCCGCGGACTTGAACATCTCAGTCGTTCTAGAACGGATCGCATCCAGGTTCGGAGCCACATTTCCACCTGCCCCGCCGATGATATGGCAGCTTCTGCATCCTTTGATCTCTACTAATTGTTCTCCGGAGTATTTCATATTCTCGGTGGAGATCTGTCCCGGAACTAATTTCAGAACAGGTGCAGGAAGAAGTCCTCCATCCTTTCTCATCCGGATATGTGAGATAAATATTCCATCTTCTCCTAAAGCAAGGCCGGTAAAATCCTGTCTTCTTTCTTCTTCGTATTTAGTAGGAAGAACGATCCACCAGGGTTCTCCTGTAACACCTTTTTTATCGTCTATAGGAACGGCAAGTAAGGACGTAATATGGGAAGCAGCGATCACAAGATGTCCTCTTAGAGAAGCAAGTTTATGATTTTTAGGAACATAGATCATATCCGCAGGACCTACGGATTTAGGAAAAGTCATTAGGTTATTATAAGTCATACTAGGATTGGTATTATCCCAAGGAAAATCCGTCCCCTTGGTCGCCCTGACTAAACGATCTATTTCAGGTCCGTTATCCGCAATATATACCTCTCCACCTTCCGACTTAGCGATCGCAAAAGGATTTCTTAGCCCCATCGAGAAAATATATCCGCCCGCTTCCGTTTTTTTACCTGTATAGAACGGATTGGATTCCACCTGAGAGAAATCGGATTTTAATCTTAGTAGTTTTCCATTGGTGCTGTCCTTCTTATGAGAACTTGTCCAGGATTGACCGTCTCCAGTTCCGACCCAAATATGATAATTCGAATCCACGAAACAGTGGCCTATCTGATGCGCAAGACCTGCAGTATCACCCCTAAAAGGAGAATCGAAAACTTCTACCTTTTCGATCTTTGTCCAGGGAGAATTTCCTACCGACTTCCAACGAGTGATCTTATTACTTCTTCCCCATCCGTTTTGATACACGGATGTAGTAAAAAGTGTTTTATCATCCGGAGTTAAACAAGCACCTGTCTGCCCCATCTCCGCTTGAAAATCAGGAAGTTCCTTTCTTGGTTTAGAAATTTCCTCATCTTCTCCTATCTGGATTACATTTCCGTTTCGAAGACGGGCTTTAATACTTCCTCTCAACTCACTTACGATGTAAATTACGTCATTTGGAGATTGTCCCGGAGATTTAAGTAATGCAATACTGACAGGTGTAGTAAAATCTCCTGCATCTTCCACCAGAGTAAAACCTTCACGAACAAGCCATTCTGCATTCTTTTCATCCGCATTCTTCCTCATTTCTTTATTGTTATAAAACTGAGAATAAACAAGAGAAGGCAGAAAGAACAAATATAGTAATAAGAATATCTTTTTAAAATGAGGAATTTTCATGCTGACAATGGCTTTCTTACAAAATAATCCAGCAAGCAAAAAGTCATAATCCCATTATTACAGAATGAAGACGCGCATATTCATGCAATTAACATAATATTTCAATTCATCGTTCTGTAATTATACTGCGTTCTTTTTGAAATCAAAAAGAAGTAAAAAACGAACATGCTAAATGCGAAGATAGAGACTAAGTGGTTCCAACTCTTTCTTGTATTAGGGATATTGACGCGAATTGCGACCGCAATCTTGAACAGCGGGTATCTCGCCTTAGACGATTATTACATTCTGTTCTTTTCCGTCCCGGCTCAATCAGAGTCATTATCTCTGATCAATTCGGTACAAGCAGTTCCCGAGATACGTTCCTTACTTCCAGACTCGATCGTCCGTCTATTTGCAACCACGGCTTATAAATTAGGATTCGAAGATCCATTATACCAGATCAAATTCGTATTTCTTTGTTTAGGGTTATTCTCCGGGATCTCTATCTGGATAGGATATAAATTCTTAAAGTATCTTTATCCGAAAGAATCGAATTCTAAAAGTTATTACCAAGCCTGGGTGCCATTATCGGGAGCATTCTTACTTTCTCTCCATTTTTTAATGCCTTTGGTTTCTACCAGGGCACTGATCGAATCCATGTCCGCTCCTTTTCTCTTAGGAGCGGTATTCTCGGCATCCATCTATTGGAGATTCGGAGAATGGAAACAATTAGGAATATCTTTAGGACTCTTGGCGATCGCTTCTCTTTTTAGATCCCAAGTCGGGGTCTGTGCCTTAGCTTTATTCTCCTTGGTCGTATATAGATCCTGGAAGAACGCAACATTCAAAGATATTTATATATTTATAATCTTTTCCGTCCTTTTAGGGATCATAACAGGAATTCCGGACCTAATATTTAGAGGATCATTTCATTCTTCTTTAAGATCTTATATCTCTTATAATCTGCAACATTCCGCGGAATACGGGACTTCTCCCTGGTTTGCATATTTGCCCGCGATACTGGGAGTTTCCCTTTTTCCATTTCTGATCGGAAAATACAAAGGATTCGATTGGAAATCCGAATATACTAAATTTGTTCCGACTATATTATTCTCCGCACTATTTTTGATCGTCCATTCCGCCATTCCTCATAAGGAAGAAAGATTTTTATTACCGATTCTTCCGTTATTATTGATCTTGATCTCTCCACTTTGTGCCTATTGGAGAGGAATAGAAAAAGGAAAAATGTCCGTAAGAAGGATCTTATTCCTTATAGTGAATTTCCTTCTGCTCGACCTTTTATGTTTTTTTACTATCCAAAACAATACGATAGAACTGGTCCGATATTTAAACTTTCATAAAGAGATCAAAGAACTTTATGTCTATCGGGACTCTATTCCTCATCTGCCCGTATCTTACGCATATAGAGAACCTTTAGAAAGATACGAATACGTAGGATCCTTGGACCAGAATATGCAGCCGAAGATAGATAACTTTGATCCATTCAAATCCTGCTCCGCCGTCCTTGCGGTTCGAAAAGATTATGTAATGAACGGAGTGGATCCGGATCCCCCTTGGATCTTGGTGGAAAATTTCAGATCCTCTCCATTGGAAGAATTGGCGGTGTTCCTAAATCCAAGTAAGAACAAAAGAAGATCAAGTTTATATCTATATCAATTTCAATTGTGCAAGAAAAAATGAGACCTAAGATATCCGTATTATTACCCACATATAACGAAGTAGAAAATATCGAAAAATGTATTTCAGGAGTATCTCAAACCTTCAACGGTCTGGAATATGAAATAATCGTAATAGATGATAACAGCCCGGACGGGACCTGGTCCGTGGTGGAAAAATTAAAAGATCAAAATCCTAAAGTAAAATTGATCCGAAGAATGACCGAAAAGGGACTCTCCTCTGCGATCATAACCGGGATGAGCGCCGCAGAGGGAGAAAACTTTCTGGTAATGGACTCGGATCTACAGCATGACGAATCTGTCTTACCTCAAATGTTAAAAAGTTTGGAAGAAGGAGCAGACATTGCAGTCGGCACCAGATATGCCAACGGAGGATCCACCGGAAAATGGAATTATATACGTAAATTCCTGAGTGTGACAGCGAATTCTTTTACGAAACTTCTTCTTCCGATACGCATCTCAGATCCTATGAGCGGATTTTTCGCGATCAAAAGAGAAGTATTCTTTAAGTACGGATACAAGATCAATCCGATCGGATTTAAGATCTTATTGGAGATCTTAGGCAGAGCGGAGAAGGATCTGCAAATTGCGGAGGTCCCATTCTATTTTCGCACAAGACTCCATGGAGAAACTAAGATCAATAACTCTATCGCCAGAAGTTTTTTAATGGCGGTATTGGATTTACGTTTCGGGAAATGGATCTCTTCCACATTTTTATTATATTCGATAGTAGGACTAAGCGGGGTCGTAGTAAATCTTTTAGGCTTTATCTTATTTGAAAATTTGGGAGTCAAAGATCTCGAGACAGGCGTAGGAATATTGCCGATCTTCCCTACTTCCGTGTTTTTCGGGATAGAACTATCCATTATCAGTAATTTTATACTGAATAATTACTTTACGTTTTATGAAACTAGATACGAAAAATGGGCGGCTATCCGAGGATTTATCATATTCTCAGGAGTAAGCGCCCTCGGGATTTTTGTTCAGTTGGGAATATTCCAACTGATGTTCTATAAGATCCTACCCCGCCTTGAAATGCCCCAAAATTTCGAGTTAAGACTTCTATGCGATCTGATCGCTATCTCGATCGCAATGTTTACGAATTATTTTCTGAACTCTAACCTGACCTGGATGGATCAGGCGAAAAAGAGATTGTAGGAGTTCCTACAACCGGTCCAAAACCGATTTTCAATGTTTAAGAGGTCAGAACGGATCTATTTTCCTTGAGTAAATCAGTTACATCCTGAAGAGATTCCCCAATTAGATCTTTTACCAATGTATTCACATCTTTTAAATAACCTTCTCGGATTGAGACATCAAAAGAAGCGAGTGCATCCGCCATAGGTTTTGGAACTCCCGCTCCGACTAATGCTTTAGAAAGTTCTTCTGCAGGAAGATCCACATAGGAAACGGATACACCGGTTAATTCGGAGATGAATTTTGCAAGTTCTGGGTAGGTCCAAGCTTTCGGCCCGCTGATCTCTAAAATTTGATTTCCGGATCCGGAAGATAATAAAGCTGCCGCTGCCGCCTTCGCACAGTCGGTTCTGGAAATATAAGCGCAGGAACCTTCTCCGCCTGAACCGTAAAGAGAACCGCTTGCAATTGAGTGTTGTAGTTTAGGTATTAGATAATCAGAATATAGATTATTTCGAAGAATCGTATATGCAAGACCGCTTTGTTTGATCTTTTCTTCGGTGCCTTCATGTTCGAAAGCGAATGTGACCGGGACTTCGTTCGCTTTGGTGAGAGAAGTATAAAGAACTCTTTTGGCTCCCACTTTTACTGCGGCATCAACTGCGTTACTATGTCCTTCCAGTCTATTTCCTATATCATCGGTGCTAATGATCAAGATCCGATCTGCACCTTGGAATGCAGAGGTAAGACTTGCAGGATCGTCAAAACTTGCCTTTCTTACTATAACTCCCCTTTTTGCAAAGTCCTCTAAACTTTCCGGCTTACGAGTTGTTGCGATGATCTTTTTCTGGCCTCTTTTTAATAATTCTTCTAGGACAATTTTTCCTAGATGGCCGGAAGCTCCGGTCACGAGTACTGTTTCGGAAATGCTGCTCATTTGGTTCCTTAAACCTGTTTTTGGTCTACGTTAGATTTACATTTTTAGACTACTTGAAATAATAAAAGTTACAAGTTAATTTTTAGCCTAGACAACTCGGTGCGTCAAATTCTATTTTTTATTCTCACGCAGAGGCGCGGTGTCGCAGAGTAAATCGGATTTACACTAAGCTCTCTGCGGCTTCACGGCTCTCCGTGCAAATTTTTATGATTTTAACCTCACTCGAAGGCAAAAATGTAGGAACTCCAACATCGCTTGGATTCGGGAAGTTTAAACTTCTTCTAATAGATAAGGGCGAGTGTATTCTCTTACGATCTCTACTACAAAACGTCCCCAAGATTTTGGATCTTCTTGGGAAATTTCGATCTGACGGATCTTAGGAAAATATGCCTGAGGTTTGAATGCAGTATGAGTCAGCTCCATTGCTCTCAGATAATTATCCACTCGTTTCACTCGAACGAAGTTCAAGAGCTCGCCTTGGATCTTATCTTGAGGCATATAGCCGATGATGATCAGGCGCGGAAATAATGACTTTTTGAGTAGATTGATGAAGTCTCCGAAACTATCCACTCGATCTATAAATCCTTCGTAAGCACCACCGCCCAAGTTCATGATCTGAGTTACGATGTCCATTGTGAACGAAACACCTTCCGCGGAAGTCATATCGGAGATGATCACGATACCTTCGTCAGGTTGGAAAGTTTTGAATTCGCTTGTCGGTTTAAAATGACGTCTAAGTAATTTTGCAGTGGAGATATCTATCTCTGCTGCCTTCGGAACTAAAATTTTTCCGGATGAATCGGAGATAGGTTCTCTAGTAATAAGGTATCTTTTCTTGGCGGCGTTTTGGTTCATCACCCGGAAGGCTTTCACCTTCTCTTCCAGCTCGTCCAGAGTACAATACCCTATTTTTAAAACGTTTTCTCTCGCGCGTTTTTTGAGATCTATGTCTTCCATACGAGTTTTTGGTGGCCCGGAGGAACCAGCTTAAACGAGGTTCCGAATTTCGCGAGAATTTACCGGGTATCCGGGGAGAGTATATAAAAAAAATCCGGGTCTGAAAAGCCCTCTTTTGGCTATGCAAAAAAACCGCTTGTCCACGGAATGTGCGCTCCTTGAATGGGGAGGAATGGCTATTCTACCCATTTTAACTCATTCTAGGACCGGAATAAATATTCAGTTATGCAAGGGAATCCTGGCCCTATCTTGCCTAACCTTGGTTTCCTGCTTTTCCGTGGAATTTATCCAAGAAGGGATCCAGAAAGAAACAGTACTTGTTTCTCATAAACCAGGCTGGGAGCAGATAGAGATCTTGAAACATCCTCCCAAACGCAGGAATTACAAAACTTACGGAAGAGTGATCGTTAGGAACTTCGGGGACGGAAGAATAGAAAAATTCTATTACGAAAAAATTAAGAAAGAACTTTTTGACAAAGGTATGGACGGAATGTATCTCGCAAATGTAGGTCTTGTCCCTGTTCCTCCCACAATTTTTCAAACGGGTACTACCGAAGGTTATACTACAAGTATGGCAGAGATCGCAAAGAATGCAAAAGTTTTGGAAGGAGTCGCATTCCGTTACAGAGAAAGGGATGAAGAATAATGGCAAGGCGTCTAGACAGCGAGATTAAAGTTTTGCCTAACGGAGATTGGATCTTCCGAGAAGCAAAAATAGAACAAAAAGATATTTTGGAATATTTCCGCAAAAACCTGAAAGAAGCGGAAGACGGGATCTATATAGACAATCAGTACGGAGAATTTTCGGAAAACGGATATTTGGAATTATTCGGTTACCCTTTAAACCTGATCAGAGTCTGGGAGAAGGAGGGAGAATTTTATTTTTTAAGCGATTCCGGTGAAGAATTGCCTCTCTCTTCTTTGCAGATCGCGGCAGACTCGGAAGGAGAATTATTCGCCAGGAAAAAGGATCATCTTTTTCTAAAATATAAGATCGCCAGAAATGTTTCTTCCATACTAAGCGAATATTTATCTGAGTCCGAGGAAGGATTAAAACTAGTCGTCCAAAATAAAGAGATCCCAATCTTGGAAACCGGGGAAAATCCGAATGTTTCTCTTCCTAAAGAATTCCAAAAATAGATCGGATCTATTTTCCGGATAATACCAATCTTCCCAATACCTTACCGGAAGATAGATCATTTAAAGCAGAATCCGCTTCTCTCAAATTCCTGATCTGGACTGGAACTGGGCGTATCTTTTTCTCGGATACGAGTTTTAGTAATTCCTTTAACTCGCCAGGAGAACCTGTGTAACTTCCTCGAACTGTTAAACTTCTGAGAGAAAGGATCGGGGTCGGGATCTTTAACTCTCCGCCGAATAATCCTACACCTATCAGAGTTCCATTCTTTTTCAAAAGAGAAAATCCTAAAGAAGAAGTGGCACTATTATTCACAAAATCGATCACGACAGAAACTCCTAAGGGACCGGAGATCTTTTTGACCTCAGCCGCCGGATCAGGATGAGAAGAAGTTACCGTATAAAATCCAAGATCTTTCAGTTTTTTCAAACGAGACTCTTCCAAATCCAAGAAGATCACTTTCGCTTCCGTAAGAAGAGGAACCAATTGAGAAGCAAACATCCCAAGTCCTCCTGCTCCTATGATTACCAATGAATCCGTTTTTTTAAGCGGGAGAGCTTTTTTCAAGGCGCCGTACGCTGTAAGACCTGCACATGCGTAAGAACATGCATACTCTGGAGAAAGATCATAAATATCTAAAAGCCATTTTTCATCCGGGACTAAGATCCGATCCGAATATCCTCCGTCTTGGTAGATCCCTAAAGATTTAGGAGCGGAACAAAGCTGCGGATTTCCGGATCCACATTCTTCGCAGGAACCACAGCCGATCCAAGGATAAACTAATTTTGTTTCTCCTACAGAAACGGATTTCACTTTAGATCCGATTTTTAGGACCCTGCCTACTACTTCATGACCAGGAGTGAGTGGGAGTTTGACTCCCCTATCCTTTACGAATAGTTTTTCTTCTCCTCCAATTTTATAATAACCGTCCCTTAAATGAAGGTCCGAATGACATACCCCGCAAGAGATTACTTCCAATAAAACTTCCGAATCTTTCGGTTCCGGGTCTTGTTTTTCTTCCCATTGTAAAGAGGATCCGAATTCTACTAATCTAATACTTTTCACTAATGTAAAACCTCTTTCCGTTTGAAAACTCTATCCATTTCTTCCGAGATCATTTTTAGTCCTACTTCAGGAGCCTTGAGTAAATTTACCTTTGTAAAAAATCCGTGGGTGTATCCTTTGAATTCTTTGAATAAAACGGAAACTCCGGCTTCCTTTAGCTTTTCTGCATATAGTTTTCCGTCGTCTCTGAGCGGATCAATATCTGCAATAAATACGATCGCAGGAGGAAGATCCTTCCAATCCGTTTGGTATAAAGGAGAAGCTTTGGCGTTGGATCTCGTAATTGGATCAGGAAGATATTGATCGATAAACCATTCCATATCTTTTTTAGTAAGCCCGGGACCTAATTCGAATTCTTTATAAGAATCTGTATCACAAATTGCTTCTGTAACTGGATAGATCAGGATTTGTAGATCGATTTTCGGACCGGATGTTTCTTTAGCTCTTAGAATGGTAGAAGCAGCCAAATTTCCTCCCGCACTATCACCTGCCACTACCAAGGGAAGTCCTTTCCAGAGATTCTGGTTTTGAGAAGAGATCCATTCTAAAGAAGAATACGCATCTTCTAACGGTAAAGGAAAAGGGAATTCGGGAGCGAGTCTATAGTCTACTAGAGATACGATACTTGAAGTGATCTCTGCAAGTTTGCGTGCAAATGGATCGAAATCTTTTAATCTTCCTACAACCCATCCTCCGCCATGGAAGTATAAAATTTTGGACTTAGGTTCCGATTTTGGAATATAATTTTTTATGAATACATTTCCGTCTTTGGAAGGGATGAAGATATCCTGGACTTCCCTCATGAGAGGACCTTCTCCCAAAAGTTCTCCGATCGCAGAATAACCGTCCCTTCTTTCCTGGATACTTCCTTGGGTAAAACCTGTGAGTCCCTTAGAGGAAATCAGATTTGCGTATTCCAACATCTCCGGAGCAAATTCCATTCTTTTCTCCCTTTATAAGTAAGGAAGAAAAGTATATTATAAAACAGACGATTTGTCGTTCCAGTTTATAGATCGGGAAAGAATAATATGGAATTAGAAGGAGGAACGATTCGCTTCCATATAATAATGATTAGGAACTAAACCTTTCGGCCCGGAAAAATTCCTGGCTTCTACGATCTCGAATCCTAATTTTTTATACAGACCTTGAGCATTCGGATTCTCTTGGGAAACATCCAAAGAAATTTTATCGTAACCCGGGTAAGTGGATATCGCAAATCGGATCAGCTTCTCCGCTATCCCTTGCCTTCTTTCTTTTTCAGGAACTGCGATATGGCCCAAGTATAATCTGCCGGACTTAGGAGGTTGGATCATTCCTTCCATACTGAGTCCACGAACTGCAACCTTAGGAGCTTTGAATCCATAAATTCGGAAAATATTTCCTGCAGTAGCAGCATTCTGGAAGAAGAAGTTCTCGGAGAGGAATATTACGATACTACCTACAACCTCTCCATTCTTCTCGGCCAAATAATGGTTCTTATAACTGAATGTATTCTTGGTCCCTTGGAAGGATTTGATCAGAAAATCCTGAGAGGAAATTTTTCCCTCATTGAATACATAGTCCCAGGCTGCAGGCCCGGAACTATAGATCAAAGGAACAGCGGAGGGCGCGTCTTCCGGCCTGGCAGGACGGATTGTAATCGGTTCTTTAGACATTCTTAGATTGCAGAGTTCAATTCTTCTCTTAGTCGTTTTGCTTCTTCAAAATCAGGCTTCATTACGATTGCCTTATGCAGATACTGCAAGGATCTTTCCGGGCGATTCCAGATCTTGTAAAGTGTAGCTAGGTTAAAAAGAGAAATATGAGGTGCGTCGTTTAAAGTGCAGCGAAGTGATTTTTTGAGCCAGAAAACGGATTCTCTTTCTCTTCCCATTCGAAGAAGTAGGATACCTATCTCGTTGCAAGGATTCCCGTATTCAGGATTCACTTCTACGGAACGGTAGAAATAGTACAGACCTTTTTTCCAATTGTTTCTTTGGTTTTCGATCAGACCCAGAAAAAAGTAGGTCTCATGGCTTTCGGTATCTTCTAAAGATGATTTTAACAGGAATTCCGCACGATCCAAATCGCCGGTTCTATAAAAAAATTTAGATGCTTCTAGCTTGTCTTCAGGCGTCAGGTTTTCCAATTATCTACCCGTTTTTATTTTTATTTTCGGACGCCTCTTGAAATAGCTTAATTCCGTTTTCCGTGTAGGACTTCCTTCTTTACATTTTCCCGAAGAAACTTGGAGATGCTCTGAGCATCCAAACCGTACTCCGTAAAAATTTCCTTCCTCTCCCCGTGATGGATCACCTCGGAAGGGAATGCGAATGTTTTGATAAAACGTCCCAAATACTCGGGAGAGATCCGGTTCAATAAATAACCGGAAGCTCCACCGTCTAGATAACTCTCATCCAGGATCACAAAATGGCGGACATGAGAAAGTTCCTCATCCAAAGCCTCTTTGCCCAAAGGACGAAGCCAAACCAGGTCGATCAATGTTACCGAATATCCTTCTTGTTCCAATAGACTAGCAGTCTTCTTGGCTTCTTCTAACATGGAACCGATGGAAAGAAGGGCGATGTCAGTTCCTCTTTGCAGAACCCTAAAACTTCCGGGTTTTAGATCCTTCTCCGCGCCGAAATCTAGACCGGAAAGTTCCACACTCGCCTTAGGGAATCGGATCGCGATCGGAGACTTATCGTAATGCTCCATATACTTAAGCGAATCCACCAGATCCTGTCCGGAAGAAGGCACGAACACATCCATATTCGGCAAGGAAAGAAGGTAACTTAGATCGAATAATCCCTGGTGAGTCTCTCCATCCGGCCCAACACAACCGGCTCTATCGATCACGAATCGAACAGGAAGATTCATAAGAGAAACATCTTCCACCAATTGGTCCATCCCTCTGGTCAAGAAGGTGGAATAAATACACATATAAGGGATCACATCCCCGTTAGTCATTGCACCCGCAAAAGCAACCGAGTGTTGTTCCGCGATACCTACATCGTAGACATGATCCGGGAATTTAGAAACATATTCCCCTAGTCCGGAACCTTCTATCATTGCCGGAGTGACTGCTGCAATTCGTGGATTTTTTTCGGTTAGATCGGAAAGCACCTTACCCACGATCTTAGAATAGGAAATTTTAGAAGAATCGCCTGAATCCATGGCTCCGTCTTCCTTGCGGAATGGAGTTACTCCATGGTATTTGATCGGGTCCTTCTCTGCTGGAATATATCCTTTTCCTTTTTGAGTGATCGTATGGAAAAGAACAGGTCCTTTCATTGTCTTGATCTTTCTCAGCATGGTAACTAGACGAACCACATCATGGCCGTCTTCCGGTCCTATATAAATAAAACCTAGGTCTTCGAAAAGCCCACCAGGTGTGAATACGTCTTTAAATCCTTTTTCTACTCTTTTGAAAAAGCTTTCCATTGCAGGTCCAACAATCGGGAACCATTTTAGAAAAGTATAAAATATCCTTTTCCAGTTCAGATAAAAATGAGAGCTGATGATATTATTCAGATAATTGGAAATGGACCCGACGTTCTTAGAGATGGACATATAATTGTCGTTTAGAACAACTAGCAGATCTTTTTTAAGGTGTCCCGCATGGTTCATCGCTTCCAAGGCCATTCCGGTTGCGATGGATGCGTCCCCGATAATTGCTGCGACTGAATAATTTTTTCCGGTCAGATCCCGAGCTACAGCTTCTCCCAATGCTTGGGAGATAGAAGTGCCCGCGTGTCCGGTATTATATAGATCGTAGACTGATTCTTCTCTTTTAGGAAATCCGGAAAGTCCTTTGAATTTTCGGACTGTGGAAAGTTTTTCTTTTCTGCCGGTAAGGATCTTATGAGGATATGTTTGGTGTCCTACATCCCAGATCAGTCTGTCTTTTGGAGTATCAAAAACGTAATGTAAGGCAACTGTGAGTTCAACAACTCCCAGGTTACTAGCAAAATGCCCTCCGATCCCGGAGAGAGTATCAATGATATAATTTCGGATCTCGGAACAGAGTTTAGGCAGTTCCTCGAGAGGCAATTTTCTGAGATCCACCGGAAGGCGGATCCCGTTCAATAACGAATCTTCCTGTTGCATGTATTCCGTCTTTGACGGTCATCGGGACTGCTCTACTGAATGCAAAGGTCTCCTCAGAAGTTTTAGGTCTTCTTCGTTCACTAAGTCGATCAGTTCATAGATCCGGACAGGTTTGGTTTTACCCTTTACCTTGACTAGGTCCAGTTCTCTGGCGATTATGCGGTCCTTGACCTTTTCGTATGTATATTCCGAAATAATAATATTTGTGGCATATTCCTTGTTGGATCCTTCCAGACGAGATCCCAAGTTAATGGTATCTCCCATACAAGTATAGTCCATCCGGTGAGAACTCCCCATATTCCCCACGACAGCAGGTCCGGAATTTAATCCGATACCGATGTCCATCACAGGAAGGTCTCTTGCTTTCCATTCTTCTTTCAATACAGCCAGTCTTCTCATCTGAGCGAGAGAAGCTGCGCAAGCGTAGTAAGCATGGTCTTCTAGAGGAACCGGAGCCCCCCAGAAAGCCATAATCGCATCCCCCATGTATTTATCAATCGTTCCCTTGAACTCGATAATGATCTCGGTCATTTCCGATAGGTACTGATTCAGGAATTGGACCAGTTCTTCCGGACCCATTTTTTCGGACATGGTGGTAAATCCGCGGATATCCGAGAAGAAAATGGTAATATCCTTCTTGGATCCTCCCAAGTTTAGATTTTCCGGATTCTTGAGAAGTTCGTCCACAACGTCTTTGGAGACGAATTTGGAGAATGTTGTGCGGATATATTTTACGTTCTCTTCTTCCGTTAAGATCTTATAAACTATGATCCCCACGAATATGAAGAATTGCTCTATGATTATCGTTGGAAATGCATAGATATAATTAAATGTATCAAAATTAAAAACGACTATAATTGTATAAGCAAGTGCGGTCAAAATTACGAACAAAAACCCCCAGGAGGTCTTCATTCGAGGAAGTAAAATGCCCATAACGAAACCCATTGCTAGAAAAATTAAGAAATTCCCTCCCAACGAAAGGTTAGAAAGAAAATCTTGATTTAGAATGGTATTAATCGCATGTGCGTGGTGCTCAATCCCGGACATATCTCCGAATGGAGATAAGTGAGTATCTTTTGCGGCACCTCTTCCTGTCGCATAAAACATCGCCACGAGGAAAATATGATTGTTTAGCTGGGTAGCTGTTTCATTATCCCAGCCCTCAGAAACTTCGAAAAATTCAGTAGTATTATAAGAATAAACACCGCCTGGAAAGTTAATTTCCATTTGGCCGAATTCATCTATCGGAATAGTAATCGATCTCTCTTCGTTCGGCTTAGCGAGAATATCTTCTGTGACAGTCTTTAACGTAACGCCATCGATACGAGTGGTTGTCTTTTGGGGGATATTTTTGATCTTTATATATTTTCCCATTACCACTTCGACGTCTTTTTTGAGATCTACCCCGTAATAATTGCAGGCGATCACCAGGTCTATCGATGCATAATATTCGTTCTCATTATTTGGACCGGAGCCGATAATTTTTGCAACCAATGGCATCTTGCGATTTAAGCCGGATTCATCTTTTTTAATATTAGCAAAACCGAGTCCGATTGATTTTTCGGCTACCGGCTCGATTGGACCTTGCGGAAATCTAAGCCAAGCAAATACTCCCGGATCGACAACATTCTCGATTTTATATTTTCGGAGGATATCCGTTCTTCTTTCTAAATTACGTATCGCTTCCCGGCTCTCTAAACGAGTTTCCATAGGATAGTCGAACATTACCCGGGGATTATGAGTAAGTGCCTTTGCCATCGCCTCGGTCTGACCAGGCTTATAGTCCAAAAAGAAAATATCGAACATTAAGTAATTTGTAGATGATGCGAATTTATCTATTACCTTTGCATAATATTCCCAAGGAAGCGGCCAGACTCCACCCAGCTCCTCCAAGGTTTTTGTGTTAATTCCGATGATATGTATATCCCTGCGAGCTTTCTTCGGAGGGTTCATCCTGATCTGGGACACTCTTCCCTTATCGGATTCGATTTCTTTCAGGGCTTCCTTATCGTCCCCCTTAGGGCCGCGTAAAAGATTGAATCTCCAAGAAATGGAATCTTCTTCCAAATCAGCAAGAGGAGTAAAGGTAACGTATAGATCGAACCAAACCAGGGATACTATGATCGCCAACCAAAGACTTCCGGCTAGCTGAGGATTTTTTGCGACCTTGGTAATGGTTTTATAGAAGAAGTAAGATGGTGCAAATAAGAAAAGCGCACCTAATAGCAGAAGTTGAATTGCGTAATCCGATTCGGAAAAAAACGCATAATAAAAATGTGCCAGAATACCGAGGGTTGTAGTGACCCCAAAAATAATATCCACAACGGTAAATTTCTGGGCTGATTTGGACTCGCTCATTCTTTCCTCCGATCCGGAAGATTCTCTCTACCGGGACGGTTTCGTCAATTTTCTTCCCGGTTCAGGAAAGAAAATATCGACTATTTCACGCAGAGGCGCTAAGGCCGGAGGGTTTTGGGGTAGGATCAAATTCAGAAACTTTTAATCTCTGTGACTCCGTGACTCTGCGTGCCAATTTTTAGTATTTTAATTTCACGCAGAGGCGCTAAGACGCGGAGGGTTTAGAGGAATGTAGGAACTCCTACTTCACGGCTTTGCGTGCTAGTTCTTTCCTCTCAAAGAACCGGAAATCGATTGCGCGTATTCTTCCAGTTTTTTTCTACAAAGACTAGGATTAGAACCATTCTCTTCTATGATCCTTTGTACGGCAGATCCTATGATGATCCCGTCAGCGTACTGGGAAATTTCTTTCGCCTGGTCCGCGTCCGAGATCCCAAACCCAGCACTTACTGGAAGAGAAATCACTTCTTTCGTTATTTTGATCCTGTCTTCCAGATCCGCAGAGATGGATTTTCTTTCACCGGTCACTCCATAAGAAGTCACATAGTAGATAAATCCGGAAGCAAAGTCTCTAATTCCTTTCATACGATTCAAAGGAGTAGCTGGGGTGACCAAATGGATCAGATCCACCCCTCTTCTTTTTAAGGATTTGAATAATTCGTCAGTCTCAGGGGTATCATATGGAAGATCCGGGATGATCATACCTTGGATACCCGCGATCTTTGCCTTCTCCGCGAACTTTTCGAAACCGTAATGAAAGATAGGATTAAAATACGTTAGATACACTAAAGGAATATGAGGATGTAAAGAATGTATCTTCTCGGTCGTTTCCAAAATTGTATCCATGGAGAATGGATTTGCAAGAGCACGTTTGAATGCTTTTTGGATCACCGGTCCATCTGCAACAGGATCCGAGAATGGGATCCCCAATTCTAAAATATCAGCGCCGCCTCTGATAAGAGCATCCGCCCAATCCACACATAGGTCGTAGTTTGGATCTCCTAAAGAAATATAAGGAATGAATGCGCTTTTTGAATCTGAAAAAACGCTCTTAATTGCGCTCAAATCAAATCTCCTTGTGAAAAACCGACAAGTCTTGCTACTTCTGCTACGTCTTTATCTCCTCTTCCGGAAAGACAGATCAGAATGTCTTTTTTCTTTCCAAGCTCTTTTGCAAGATCCTTGGCAAATCGGAAAGCATGAGCAGTTTCTAATGCAGGGATGATACCTTCTACCCTGCAAACTTCCATGAATGCGTCCAAGGCTCCCTGATCGGAAACAGTCTCGTAGGTTACTCTTCCGGAAGAATGTAAATGAGCGTGTTCAGGTCCTACACCTGGATAATCCAATCCGGCAGAAACAGAATGAGCAGGAACTACCTGTCCACCTTCGTCTTGGATCACCAAAGTTTTGGTTCCATGTAAAAATCCGGTCTTACCAAAAAGCATTGTGGCAGAATGTTCCCCGGGAGAAGGTCCTCTTCCCCCGGCTTCCACACCGTACAATTTTACTTTTTTATCATTTAGAAATCCGTAAAACATTCCCATTGCATTGGAACCGCCGCCTACACAGGCAACCACAGCGTCCGGAAGTTTATCGTTCTCTTTTTTGAACTGCTTTTTGGATTCTTCTCCCACTACTTTTTGGAAATCGCGGACGATCGTAGGAAAAGGATGAGGTCCGATCACCGAACCTACTATATAATGAGTATTAGAAACATTTAATGCCCAATCTCTCATCGCTTCCGAAGTTGCGTCCTTTAAAGTTGCAGTCCCGGAAGAAACTCCGATCACTTTCGCACCGAGCATCTGCATACGGATCGCATTCAGTTTTTGACGGCGGAGATCTTCTTCTCCCATAAAGATAGCTGTTTCAAATTCGAATAAAGCACCCACCGTAGCAGTTGCCACACCATGTTGGCCTGCTCCTGTTTCTGCAATGATCCTACGTTTGCCCATTGCTTTTGCAATAAGCGCCTGGCCGATCGTATTATTGATCTTATGGGCGCCTGTATGATTCAGGTCCTCACGTTTGAGCCAAATTTTAGCCCCACCCCAAGCTTTGGTCAGTTTCTCCGCATAAGTCAGAGGAGAGGGTCTTCCGATATAATTCTTTCTATAAAACTCCAGATCCTTTTGGAATTTTTTATCCTTACGGAGTTTATTGTAAGTATCTTCCAACTCGATCAATGCTTCGGTCAAGATCTCGGGGGAATATCTTCCTCCAAAATCTCCGAAGTATCCTTCTTTTTCAGTGAAGCTGCGTTCTTTAGCCATGACAGTTTTTGAAGGGATTAATCTCCCAACAACTCCTGGTATAATTCCTGACGTAGATTTTCTACTCTTGTATTCAGATCATCAAAGTCCGTGAATTTGAAAGTTTCATCCTTATCATATTTACGATTATAGATGGAAATTTCTCCGGACTCGAAAAACTTTTTACCGACGGTGATACGGATCGGAAAACCGATCAGTTCGGAATCCTTGAACTTAAATCCGGGCCCCAGATCTCTTTCGTCCCAGAATACCTCGAAACCTTCGTTCTTTAGATTTTCGTAAAATTCTAATGCTTTTGCGTCTTGCTCCTCACCTTTTGTAAGAGTAACAAGGCCGATCTCGAAAGGAGCGATACTGATAGGCCAGTAAATCCCCTTATCATCATTACATTGTTCTATAACGGTTGCCATGGTGCGGTTTACACCGATACCATAACATCCCATGGTGAGAGTTTTCGCCTTACCTTGTTGGTCCAGTACTTGGATCTGGAAGGACTTAGTATATTTATCTCCAAGTTTGAAGATATGACCTACTTCTATTCCTTTTTCTGCTTTTAGTGTTTTTGCGCAAGTAGGACAAGGATCCCCTTCTCTTGTAAGAGCCACATCAGCAGTTTCATATTGGATCTTGATCTCGGAAGAAGGAACATATCCTTGGATATGGAAATCTTCTTTTCCTCCACCAACTACGTACGCTCCATCTTTCTGGATAGAAGAGTCTAAAATCACTTTAAACCCGGCGCCTACATCGGAAGGTCCGATAAACCCGGGCACTAAATTAGAACTTTTTAATTCAGCCTCGGGGATCATATCCAAGTCGGACCATTTCAAATAAGCTTTCAGTTTATTTTCATTCAGCTCCAGGTCCCCGCGTAGGAATACCAACAGTTTTTCTTTTCCATTTTGGAAGGCAACTGCCTTGATCGTATCCTGAGGGCGAACATTTAGGAAAGAAGCAACATCTTCGATGGACTTTTTGCCTGGAGTTGCCACTTCCTTTTTGACTTTAGGACCTTTTGGAGAATCTTCTGCCTTTGCTATAAAAGGAGTTTTTTCACTATTAGAATTATAACCGCAGTCTCCACAAAGAAGAAGTGTCTCTTCTCCAATAGGAGAAACCACCATAAATTCTTCGGAAGCGGAACCGCCCATTGTTCCAGAATCCGCTTGGACAGGGATCGTTTTCAAACCGCAGCGTTGGAAAATTTTGCGGTAAGCGGTTCTCATATCCTGATAAGTCGCATCCAAAGAAGCCTCGTCCAAATGATAAGAATATGCATCTTTCATAATGAACTCTCTAGAACGGATCACTCCGAATCTAGGGCGGATCTCATCCCTGAACTTGGTATGGATCTGATACACATTGATCGGCAGATCCTTGTATGATTTCAGTAGAGGTTTTACTAAATAAGAAAAAGATTCCTCATGAGTGGGACCGAGTGCATACCATTGGTCATGACGGTCTTTCACTCGCATCATTTCCGGGCCCATAACACTCCATCTTCCCGATTGTTCCCAAAACTCGGAAGGTGTCATGATCGGAAGTTCGAATTCCAATGCACCGGTTGCGTCCATTTCTTCGCGGACGATATTCTCTATTTTTTTAAGGATACGTAACCCTAACGGTAGGAAAAAATAAAATCCTGAGCCTGATTTTCTGACCAGACCTGCTCGTATCATCAGCCTATGGGAAGCGACTACCGCGTCCGAAGGATTTTCTTTTTCCGTAGGTACTAAATATTTAGATGCTCTCATGACTCTCGATTATCTTAAGAAATCGTGATAAGTCACATAGAGGCCTAAGGATAAAAGGAAGAAGAATCCTAATCTCAAAACCTGTTCTTGAACAGCCATCGGCAAAGGTCTACCGGCGATCGCCTCGTATGTGAAAAAAACGATATGTCCACCGTCGGCTACAGGAATCGGAAGTAAATTCATTATCATTAAAGCGATCGAAATAAATGCCACGAACTGAAAGTAAGAATAAAAACCGTCTTCTAAGAATTGGACTGAAACTTTAGCGAGTCCAACCGGGCCGGAAACGCTGTCCTTTACCTTCAATCTTCCGGAAAAGATCATCCCGAGTCCTCTCAGGTTATCGCTGATCATTTTTCCCACGTCTTTGCCTGATTGTAAAAACGCCTCACCGAAGGAAAGTTTTCGGTCCATACTTTCCTCTTTCACGTGCATCTTAGCAGTGAAACCTAAAAGACCGATCTGGTAGAATCCGAGTGTTGTGTCCCAGACTTGGCCCTGGACTTCTAACTGAACTCTTTTGCCGACTTGAGCCTGGACTGTCTTTTTGAAATCTTCTAGATCTGCAAAAGTTTTACCGTCCATCTTCAAGCTTAGAAGTTTCAATTTAATTTCAGGATCATGGCTTCTGAGACTGATAGTGCTGATAGGTATCTCAGGATATTTTCTGTCTCGAACATCTTTTAATTCCACAACGAACGCGGCAAGAGGTGTCATTTCCACCTCTGCTTTTTCACGGGTCCATGGATTGAGAAGAGGATACGTTTTACGATCCACTTCCAATTTTACTTTTTCGTTCTGGAATTTCCCGAGAGTACGTTGCAGTTCAGGAACGGTATGAACTTCTATCCCGTTTACCGATAAGATCCTGTCTCCGTCGTTCAGATAATCTAACGCTCTGGATTCGATAGCTTCTTTATTGAGTCTTGCTTCTTGTAAAGCGAGCTCACGAGGAGAAAGTTTTGGGTCTAACGCCGCCTTTCTTTCCCTTTGTTTTCTATATTCTGCCGCTTCTCCGTTCGGATCTAAGAAAGAAAGTTTTTTCAAGAACCAATGACTCAGTGTGGAACCGTATCCGAAGTCGACCTGGACCTGTCTTTCTCCAGCAAAATCCACTCCGATCTGAGGATCGGAAAAATGAAATTCTAGTTCTTTTCCTTCTCTTTCCACTTTGAGCTGGATATCTTTTCCACGAGCAAGTCCAAGCTCGGATAATAATTCATATTTGGATTCCGTTTTAGTTCCGTTAACGGAGACTATTTTATCTCCACTTCTTAAACCAGCTTGGTATCCGGAAGAATATTCCGTAATCGCAGGCTCAATATAAATTTTAGTTCCGGCCGGAGAATAACCGATCGCATACAGACCGAAGATAATAAAAAATCCTAGGATCAAATTGAATAGAGGTCCGCCGAAAACCGGGATCATTCTTTTTAAAGGAGGAGTGGATAAAAATTCTCCCTTCTCCCCTTTTAATGCTCCGCTTTCGTCTCCCTTGAACAGAACATAACCGCCTAACGGGATCCCGGTGACCTGGAAAGTGGTCTCACCGATTTTCTTTTTCCAAATCCCTTTTCCGTAACCAATGGAGAAGATCCTGGCTTTTACACCTACTACCCAGCCCATGATCAAATGGCCCAGCTCATGTATAAAAATACAAAGGGCCAGCATGAATACGATGCCTAAAATATCTGCTAACATAAATGCACTACCTTATCTTTAGAGAAATGGAAGGCCAATTCTCTGGCCTTTCTGTCCGCTTCTTCATATCCTTCTAAATCTTTCGGAAATGAATTTGGGATTTTTTCCAAAACATTTCGAATGAGAGAAGGTATCTCCGTAAAAAGAATTTTACCTTGTAAGAATAATTCCACAGCCACTTCGTTAGAAGCATTAAAGACAGAAGGAGCAGTGCCTCCAGTTCTTCCAGCCTCATACGCCAGCGCCAAACCAGGATATCTTTCCAGGTCCGGCTCTAAAAATTCCAGAGTTCCCCAAGAAGTAGCGGGATGAGATCTTAAAACTTTAGGAACTATTTTAGGATAATATAATGAATGCGCCACAGGAAAGATCATATCAGGATATGAAGCGTATACAAAACTTGCTCCGTCCTTTGTTTCCACCAAACCGTGGGCAATACTCTGAGGATGAATGACCACACCTATCTTATCATAAGAGAACCCGAAAAGGAAATGAGCCTCTATTACTTCTAATCCTTTATTGATCATTCCTGCGGAATCAATCGTGATCTTAGGACCCATATTCCAGGTAGGATGTTTGAGAGCCTGTTCGATCGTTACTTTCGGAAGATCTTGTAAGGCAAGTTTACGAAAAGGTCCACCGGAAGCGGTCAGGACGATTCTTTCGAGTGAGTCCTTCTTCATATTTTCTAAAAGTTGGAAAAGTGCATTATGCTCCGAGTCTACCGGAACCAAAGATGATTTAGAATTTTCTAATAAACTTCTGATATAAGGCCCGCAGCTTACCAAGGTTTCCTTGTTTGCGATCCCTATTTTTTTACCTGCACGGATCGCAGCAACAGTCGGCCTGATCCCGCTTGCGCCTACGACTGCTGTGACAACTGTTTCTATTTCCGGATCTGAAACGATCTCTTCTAAACTTTTAGATCCGTACAGTACATTCGTATTTCCGATCTTATTTCCGAGTACGGTTCTATCCGCAGTGTCGGAACTGATACATAGAACATCCGGTTGGAATTCCTTCGCAATCGATTCCGCTTTTTGTAAATTGGAATGTACGCTGAAAGATACCAACCGAAATTCTTCCGGAAATTGGCGGAGTATTTTGAGAGTGGACTCTCCTACCGATCCGGAGGCACCCAGTATAGAGACGCCTCTTTTCATATTGTTAGTTAGACCGGAAATCCCAGAGCAACCTTGATCTGAAGATAAAAATAAAGGATAGGAACCGTTAAAAGTAAAGCATCCGCCCTATCCAAAATTCCACCATGACCTGGGATCAAATTCCCGGAGTCTTTTACCTTAGCGTCCCTTTTCATTGCGGATTCCAATAGGTCTCCTATGATACCAACGAAAGATAAAATTAAGGAAGTTAAAAATACTTCTGCACCTGAAACTAAAGGTGCAACACCTGTGCTTCTTTCCCAAATGGTATTCAGAAGGAATACTGAACCGATCGCGACTACGATCCCGGAAGCATAACCTTCCCAGGTTTTTTTAGGAGAGATTGCAAGTCCTGCTGGATTTCTTCCGAACCAACGCCCGCCGAAATATCCCCCCACATCGGTCATAAATGTGGCAACTGAAACCAAGAACACATAATAGATCCCTTGGTTCATTCCCAAAAGAAGAAGTAAATGCCCTAACGGAAGTGCCGCATAAACCACTCCTAAAATCGTGGAACTTACGGAAAAGATCGCCCCATCTAGAGGCCTTCGTAAAATTTGGAGAAGGAAACTGAATAGAAAAAGTAATACAAAGGAGAAGGTCACCGCGTCGAAACTAGGCACAAACAGTTTAAAATGTGTCTGGAAGAATATAGGCGGCTCGAATTTGTTCTGAGAAGCTACAAATCTAAAATAATAAATTAATAATATTATAATAAAGAAGAATATCCCGGTTCCCTTGAAGGGTCTTCCGTCCTGGCCCCTATCGGAAAGCCTGTAAAATTCCGTCAGACCTATCACTCCTGCGACCAGAAGTATTACCAGGGTTTGTAAATAGTAAAAATCCCTGTAAAAGATCATGAACAGGTAGAGGGCTACGAGCACAGCCGCGGAAAGGATCCTTTTTGTAGTTTCACCCATTCTCTAAACCTCCGAATTTTCGGGTCCTTCTTGCGAACCAATCCAGCGCCTCTCTCAGATCCTTGTCTCCGAATTCAGGCCAAAGATTTTCCGTAAAAAAAAGCTCCGCATAAGCGGATTGCCATAGAAGGAAATTGGATAATCTCCTCTCCCCAGCGGTTCTAATCAATAAATCTACTGCCGGAAGGGGGTACGTATACAAATATTTTTCGAGTTCTTTTGTGCTGATCGGTTTTTGGATGGAGATGGACTTCTTCTTTCTTTCTTCCGCTAATCTGGAAAACGCGCTTAAAATCTCTTCCTGGGACCCGTAATTTAAACAAAAGTTCACGGTTAATTTGCGGTTTTTGCGGGTGATCTCCGCAGCATGATCGATTTTAGATAAAACCAATGAACTCAGTTTTTTTCTAGAACCTGAATGTAATATTCTGATCCCTTTCGCATGGATCTTATCCAAACGTGAATCTATAAATTCCACCAATAGATTGAATATGGATCTGATCTCTGTGATCGGACGTTTCCAGTTTTCAGTGGAAAATGCGTACAGGGAAACTACTTCGAGACCCAATTCCAAACTGGAGTCCATCAGACGATCAATTGCGTCTGCACCTGCTCTATGCCCTTCGGATCTGGAAAGTCCTTTAGATGTCGCCCATCTTCCGTTCCCATCCATGATGACGGCCACGTGACGGGGGATTTTTTTTTTGGAAGAAGCCAAGCTTAGACCGTAGTGATTTCTTTCTCTTTTTCAGCGGTAATTGCGGAAACTTTGTCTATATAAGAATCCGTAATTTTTTGCACCTGGTCTTGCAGAGTTTTTAATTCGTCTTGGGAAATTCCTTCGGAATGTTTTTTAAGATCTTCCATAGCATCACGGCGGATGTTCCTTACGGCGACCTTCTTCTCTTCCGATTTGGATTTTACCACTTTTGCCAATTCTTTACGTCTTTCGCCGGTAAGTTCCGGGATGATGATACGAATTACAACCCCGTCGTTCGTAGGTTGTAGCCCTAGTCCGGAAGCTTGGATCGCCTTTTCGATATCTTTCATAGTTCCCTTATCATAAGGAGAAACTACCAGAAGTCTAGGCTCAGGAGCGGAGATATTTCCCAATTGATTGATTGGTGTAGGAGTTCCGTAATATTCTACTCTAAGATCTTCGATCAAAGCAGGATTCGCCCTGCCGGTCCGGACTCCCGCAAAATCCTTTTTCAGGAGTTCCACGGTTTTATCCATCTTGGACTTCATTGCGTTGATTACTTCTTCATTCGCCATCGATCCGAATATCCTCCGAGTTAGAGATCAGGGTACCTATTTTTTTATCCCCGAGAACCAAATCTTTTAAATTGCCCCGCTTAAAAATGTCAAATACGATTATTGACATATTGTTTTCCATACAGAGGCTGAGGGCAGTAGAATCCATAACTTTCAATCTACGTTTGATGGATTCCATAAAGGAGATATGAGTATATCTTTTAGCGCTTGGATCTTTTTTAGGATCCGCTTCGTAAACCCCATCCACCTTAGTGGCTTTTAGGATCACTTCGCATCCTACTTCTACTGCTCTTAAACTTGCTGCGGTATCGGTAGTAAAATAAGGGTTACCTATTCCACCTGCAAATATCACGATCCTTTTCTTTTCCAAGTGACGGACCGCTCTGCGGCGGATATAACTTTCTGCGATGGAATGAATATCTATTGCCGACTGAACTCTAGTGTAGAGTCCTTTTTTTTCGCAGGCATCTTGAAGAGCCAATGCGTTTTGGATGGTTGCAAGCATCCCCATATAATCTGCGGTGGCTTGGTCCATTCCCACCTTAGCGAGATTTGCTCCTCGGATCAGGTTTCCCCCTCCGACTACCAGAGCAATCTCTACTCCTAATGAATGAACTTCTTTGATCTCTTCTGCGAGTGAATGGGCTTTATTACTATCAATCCCAAACTCTCCCTCTCCGGCAAGTGCCTCACCGGAGAGTTTAATTAAGATCCGCTTATACTTAGAAGTTTCCTCGGCCAAGGTTTACGCGCCGCCTACCTGGAAGCGAGCAAAACGAGCAACGACGATGTTTTCACCGAATTTCGCAATAGCTTCCTTAACCAGATCGTCAACGGTCTTAGTGTTATCCTTGATGAAGGCTTGGTTCAAAAGGCATACTTCAGAGTAATACTTTTTGATCTTTCCCGGAATGATCTTTTCGATCTGTTCCGGTTTTTTACCTTCTTCTTTTAATTGAGCTTCCAAAACCTTAGTTTCACGCTCGATATCTTCTGCAGGAACTTGTTCTTCGCTTACGTATAAAGGAGCCATAGCTGCGATTTGCAGACAGATCTCTTTTCCGAGAGCTTCGAAAGCCTCGTTGCGTGCAACGAAGTCGGTCTCAGAGTTGAGCTCAAGTAGAACTCCGATCTTTCCGTCTCCGTGGATATAGGAAATATTTCTTCCTTCTTTGGTCACGCGTCCCGCTTTTTTAGAAGCCTTAGCGATCCCTTTTTCACGCAACCAATCTGCGGATTTGTCTAGATCGTTATTATTCTCTACAAGAGCTTTTTTACAATCCATCAATCCCGCACCGGTGCGGTCTCTTAGTTCCTTAATAAGGTCGGTAGTAGATGCTGACATGATCTTCCCTCTTACTCGCCTTTATCGATTTCAATAGCTGCAGGAGCTTCCGGAGCCGGAGTAGCTGCTGGAGCAGGTGTTTCTTCTTTTTTAGAAGCGACCGGATCCTCGTCCATAATGAACTTACCGCTTTCGTCGTATTCACCTTGGTATTCAAGAGCAAGCGCTTCCGAATCCAGATCTTCGCTGAAGCGAGGTTGTTCCACAACTCCACCAGTTCCTTCGATCACCGCGTTAGACATGGTTTCGAGGAATAAGGAGATCGCGCGGATCGCGTCGTCGTTACCTGGGATTGGATAGTCGATCAATTCAGGATCACAATTGGTATCAACCACTGCGAAAATTTTAAGACCAAGTTTACGTGCTTCTTTTACCGCGATCTCTTCTTTTTTAGGATCGATCACGAAAAGAATTTCAGGAATACTATTCATGTCCTTGATCCCGCCCAAAGTTTTGCGGAGTTTATCCAATTCTCTACGAAGAGATAGAATTTCTTTTTTAGTTTTAACTTCTTTTTCGAAGCTATTATCTGCTTCCATTCCCTCTAGTTTTTTCAAACGAGCGATGGATTTTTTAACCGTATTCCAGTTAGTTAAAAGTCCGCCCGGCCAGCGGTTATTGATGAAGAACATGCTACAACGGATTGCTTCTCTTTCGATAGCTCCTCTCGCTTGTTTTTTAGTTCCTACAAATAGGACTTTTTTTCCTTCGGAAGTAATCTTCTTCAACGCGTCATAAGCTTCTTTAGCTTTTTGAACTGTCTTTTGAAGGTCGATGATATGGATCCCGTTTCTTGCTGTGAAGACATAGGGAGCCATTTTCGGATTCCATTTTCTTGTCTGGTGACCGAAGTGAACTCCGGTTTCCAGAAGGTTTTTCATGGAAATTACTGACATGAGTTGTTTACCCCTTTTTTAGTACGAAGAACAATGTCGCCACAAGTCCCAAGAGACTTGCAGGGGTAACTTGTGCTTCGACTTTAATTACGTAAAGTTCCAGCCGAACCGGTTCTTGTAAGAGGTAGACGGAGAGGATATGGACCCCAAAAACGTTGTCGATGATTACTCCGACTACGGCTCCGGCCAAGGTTCCTAATAAGATGGCTAATGCGATTTTGGCCGCTTTTCCGCCGTCCATAGGTCGTTTCGGGCTGGCAGATACCAATTTTTCAGGTCGGACCGAAGGGTCAATCCTTATTAGGCAGGATCATCTCGCAGTTGCCTTCGAAGATCACTCCATCCGCGATTTGCAACTTTGCAGTCTTGATGTTTCCGTTTACTTTTCCGCTAGGAAGCATTTCTAATCTTTGGGTAGCGATCACGTTGCCTGTGATCTCTCCACCAACGATTACAGTCCCTGCCTTGATATTGGCTCTGACCTTTGCTCCTTCGCTGACTAATAGAAATCCTTCGGATTCTATTTCTCCCTGGAATTCACCTGAGATTTCCAAAGGTTTTTTGAAGTTCAGAATTCCTGAGAAATGCGTGCCTCTTCCTAAAACAGTGGAGATAGTCCCGAATTCGGTTACAGTGCGGCTTGGTTTGGATGCGGTTGCGGCTTTTTTTGACATGATACCAGATTATTTCGTTTTCATCTCGAAAACCCCATCCCAATCTTCAGGTGGAGGATTCGCGATAAATGCTTCGCAGCGTCCTATATATTTTTTAGAAGGCCCGTCGTTCGGAGTGATCTCTACTGCTTTTTTGAACAGTTCCCAAGCTTCCTTGAACTTTCTATTCTTGTACAGTGCGAGACCCTCGTCGTACAATTTAAGAGTTTGTTTAAAAGACTCGGTGACCATTAGCGCTCACTCCTTATAGAGAACGACAACTGCAGTGGAATAATTTTCCGCATGGCTGATGGATACGGAAACACCGCTATAGCCTTTCTCGAGGAACAATTCTTTCGATTTTCCGTGAAGTACCAATTCTTTTTTTCCAAAATCTTTCCCGAAAAGTTCGATTTCTCTCATATCTAAGATCACTTTGTCTCCGGGTTCTATGGCCTTGATGAATGCTTCTTTTACGCAGAATCTTCCGCTCAGATGAGGGACCGGATCTTTCCTACCCGAGCAATAAGCGATCTCAGTTTCTGAAAATACTCTTTTCAGAAATCTTTCTCCATGTTTATCGAGCAAGTCCCTGATCCTGGAATTTTCTACTATATCATTCCCGATGGTGATCTTCATTCTTCCTCAGGCTCCGGCAGCGGTTCTTCCGAACCCGGATCCGAGTTTCCATCCCCCCCATCTTCACTTCCGGTTCCACCTGATCCAATATCTGGACGGACACGATACAGTATGGAAATTCGATCCGGGAAAACTCCCTGTATCTCTACGGATTTTAAACTAGGAGCCTTTTCCAAACGGACTTTTGCGACCACAGGTTTTCCATCCGGAAGGATCTTTTTGGTTTTGGGATCGTATTTATGAGAACATACCACACTTGCATTCAGACCCTTGATGATCTGGATACTTCGCAACGGAGTTCTGGATTGTAGTTTTACGGAAACTTCCTGCTCCGAAAATTCCGCTTCCAGATTTTTATCTAGATTCTGGCATTTTACGGGAACACCCAGAACTATACTTTCTCCAGGAGTGGAAGAATCCGCTACGATATTCACCGTTACCGAAACTTCTTTTACATTATCCCTGTATCTTAAACCCGCAGGAAGATCCGGGACCTTAAATTTCTGAGTGAATGTTTTTGTTTTATCTTTCAGGGAGATAGAAGGTAGACTGACGATTCGCCCAACCTTGTCGAACTCGGATGGATTCCCTACAACTACCAAACTTGTGGGGGAAACGAAATGAGAAGATTTGATATAATCCTTAGGGGGATCTCCCGCAAGTTTAGGTTCTATAATAAGAGTCCTACTTACGTTCGATTCAACTAGGATCTTGACCTTCTCCTTTCCTGGAATTTTAGAAATCCTTAAACCAGGAGTGGTGCCGCCAAAACGAACAATATTTACGATATTCTCCCCAGGATGAAGATCAGCAGGAGAAATATACGCCTTTAAAGAAGGAGTATAGAAGTTCACATAGTCTCTGACACCTTCTACCTTAACCGGAAAAGTAGTGTCGGATCCTTTAGCGATGATAAGTCCGCCGGTAAGTTTAGGATATTCTATCTTTATATTTACTTCTCTAACTAGTATTTTAGAATTTTGTAAATTGATATAGAATAATGTGGCTAAAATGATGGAGCCAAGTTTTGCCTGCCAGTTGTTCAGAAGTGCCTTAATCATGCGACTCCCCTGCTTCTTCCGAATCGAACTTTTTGTCTGCATTCGGATTTCCCGGCCCTGCTTTTTTCTCGTGAAGGATCGTATTCAAAAGATTTTTTAATTCGATCGGTTTTACGGGATGGATCATTTCCCCGTCATGACAGACCGAAATTTCACCGGTTTCTTCCGATGTTACTACGATAACTGCATCCGATTCTTCCGCAATTCCGAGAGCCGCTCTATGTCTTGCGCCCATACGAGCATCGTCCAAATTTTGTGCCATAGGTAAGAATGCACCTGCACATGCGATTCTATCAACAAGCCTTCTTCTTACCATATTCAAAAAGAACACTGCACTCCATGACGGGGCGGTCATCATA